>CAIJKV010000044.1 GCA_903821335.1 uncultured beta proteobacterium | reverse complement strand
TTTGGCACTGACTTTGCCCCCAACGCCGCGGCACACCCTGGGTTCGCACTGCCATTTCTGTGGCAAACCCTGCGCGCCCCATGTGCGCCAGGGATTTCTGCGCTACGGAGTGCGTCATGAGCGCGTCCCCTGAACAGCGCGTGCAGATCCTGCGCCTTTATCAGGCCGAACGTTGGCGCGTGGGCACCATCGCACGACAACTCGGTGTGCACCACAGCACCGTGCACCGTGTGCTCATGCGCGCCGAGGTATTGAACAGCCCAGGCCCCGTGCTCAGTTAAGGCTGTGCGTCGTAGCGCCGCCAGACGCACGCGCCTTTGACGGTCTTGTCCAGCGCGGCGAGATATTGCTCGTGCGCAGCGAGGTCTTGCGCACTTGGCAGGATGACCGGCAGATTCAAGGCGTCAAGTCGCTGGTCGGACGCTGCGGCCGTCGTGCTGTCGGGCACATCGAACTGATCAATCAGCAGACTGTCCTGACCACGCGTCATGGCCAGCCAGACCTCGGCCAGCAGCCTTGAATCAAGCAATGCACCGTGCAAGGTGCGATGCGCATTCGAAATGCCATAGCGATCACACAGGGCGTCAAGCGAGTTGCGCTTGCCAGGATGCAATGTTTTGGCAAATGCCAGCGAGTCGGTGACACTGTCGCAAAACTCGGTGACAACGTGTTTGCCCAGCCTGTGCAATTCGGCATTCAGGAACTTGACATCAAAAGGCGCGTTATGAATGATCAGTTCGGCGCCATCGATAAAAGCCAGCAACGCGTCAATCTGATGTTCAAAACGCGGCTTGTCCGCCAGGAATTCTGTTGTCAAACCGTGAATGCGCAGCGCCTCGGGGTCACTTTCGCGACCGGGGTTCAGGTAGGTATGGAAATCCCTGCCCGTGATCGTTCGATTAATGACCTCAATCGCACCAATCTCGACGATGCGGTGTCCGCTTGACGGATCCAGTCCGGTTGTTTCAGTATCTAGAACAATTGAGCGCATGGGTGTCTTCTTAATACAAGGTGATCAGCGTTGGCGGGCACGGACATCTTCAACGCCCCGATTGGCCAGTAAATCAGCGCGCTCGTTGCCGGGGTCTCCGGCATGGCCCTTGACCCAGCGCCAGGTGATGTCGTGTTGCTGCACCAACGTGTCCAGCGTCATCCAGAGGTCCGCGTTCTTGACCTGTTTTTTGTCCGCGGTGCGCCAGGCCCGCTGCTTCCAGCCGTGGATCCATTCGGTCATACCTTTCATGACATATTGGGAATCAATGTGCAAAACGACCTTGCAGGGGCGTTTGAGCGCACGCAGCGCCTCGATGACCGCCATCATTTCCATGCGGTTGTTGGTGGTCAGCGCCTCACCACCGTGGAGCGTTTTCTCGACCTGGCCACGCTTGAGCAACACGCCCCAGCCACCCACCCCGGGATTGCCTTTGCAGGCACCGTCCGTCCAGATTTCGATGCTTTCTTCACTATTTGTCGACGTACCAAGCAAATCAGTCATATTTTTTGTGTTCAGTCATAAATTTTCTGGTCGAACCCTCATCGTGCGATATGCCACGGTTGACCGCGACGCCTGTCGCCTGACGCAATCCCGCCCGGTGCGGCTTGCGCTTCCATGCGGGAGCAATCAAGCGCATGCCTGCCACGCGCTTGACGGCAGACACGACATAGACTGCGCCGCACACGGGCCACCAACGATCACCCGCTGATTCCATGAAAGCGGACCGCCTGATCCACTTATCAGTGCGAAATGGTGGAACATAGCAGCCGAAATGGCCACGATCAACCTCAAAGGACAATAATTTGAACCAATCCTTGAGCCGGTGCAAGGATACCTGCGCGCCAGCCGGTTGCGGCAGCCACGGCGACAGAAAAGGCATGCGGTTGCGCGCACCCCACAAGCTCCAGGGATTAAAACCGGAAATCACCACTCGCCCCTCAGGCACCAGCACACGGTCAACCTCACGCAGCACCTGGTGCGGGTAGGCCGTCATCTCCAGTCCATGGGGCAGCACCAGCAGGTCTATGCTCTGCGAGTCGAAAGGCAACGCCTCGGGGCGTGCCAGGACGGTTCCACCCCAGTCATGTGCAAGTGAGGGATCGGGCAGCACGGGTCCGGCATAGGCCTTGAAAGGCATTCGGTTGGCACGTAACAAGTCCAGTTGGGGCATTCCCGCCTGCAGGGCGTTATACCCGAACATATCCGCTACCATGGCATCAAAGCGCGCTTGCTCCCAGGATTGTACGTAGCGACCCGGGTCGCTTTGCAACCAGGGTCCGAGATCTACAATAGGATGCTCTGCAATTGACACACTGTTCCTGAATCTGATGACAACCTCTTCCCCGACGCCCGCGCCTGGCAGCCCTGCCATCGTGATACGCCCCCTGAGCGCGTTTGCGGACAACTATATATGGCTGATCTCGGACGGCACGCACGCGATGGTAGTCGACCCCGGCGACGCCGGGCCCGTCACCGATGCACTGCAACAGGCGGATCTGCGCCTGACCGCCATTCTACTCACCCATCACCATCAAGACCACGTCGGCGGCGTCCAAGAGTTGGTTGCTTCAACCGGCGCCGCGGTCTACGGTCCTGCGACCGAGTCCTTGCCCACCTGCGACTACCCGTTGTCCGAGGGCGACCATGTCGGTGACACCGCATTGCAACTGGACCTCGACGTGCTGGATGTGCCAGGTCACACCGCTGGCCATATCGCCTATGCCGGGTTTGTCGGGGGTATACCAGTCGTGTTCTGCGGGGATACACTGTTTGCTGCCGGTTGTGGGCGGTTATTCGAGGGGACTCCCGCCCAGATGATGGCTTCGCTGACAAAAATCGCAGCACTCCCGCACGACACGCGCGTTTACTGTACGCACGAATACACGCTGTCCAATATGCGCTGGGCCAGGGTGGTCGAGCCCGGTAATCAAGATCTGCAACGGTGGCAAGAACAAGCCACCGCACAGCGCACACAGGGGCAGCCCACGCTGCCCAGTTCAATTAGTCAGGAGTTGGCCTGCAATCCGTTCCTGCGTGCGCAACAACCTGCCGTCACGCAGGCCGCGTCGCAATGGGCCGGCCACCAACTCAATACCCCGGTCGAGGTCTTCGCGGCGCTCCGGGAATGGAAAAACGGGTTTCGTTGATACGCATGCGCATTTTTCGATTTTTAGTGCTGCTGGGCGTGCTTGCCCTCGCCGGTTGTGCCGGAATTTCCGGTGACGGCAAGGACAACCAGCGATTCATCGCCGAAGACACCTCCCGAACGATCGACCTGACCGTACCTCCGCTGGATGTCTGGGAAAGGATTCGTCGCGGGTTTGCCATCCCCAACCTGAACACGCCGCTGGCCGACAAATGGACGTCCTATTACGCGGCTCACCCCGAAGCGATGGAGCGCATGGCCACGCGCGCCGGAAAATATCTGTATTACATCGTCGACGAGATCAATCGGCGCGGATTGCCCACCGAACTGGCGCTGTTGCCATTTGTTGAAAGCGCCTATAACCCGGCCGCTTACTCAAGCGCCAAGGCGTCTGGCCTGTGGCAGTTCATCCCCAGTACCGGGACCCAGTTCCAGCTTAAACAAGACTGGTGGCGTGACCAGCGGCGCGATCCGATCGCCTCGACCAATGCCGCCCTGGATTACCTGGAGTACCTGTTCGAATTCCAGGGCGACTGGTATCTGGCGCTGGCCTCTTACAACTGGGGTGAAGGCTCGGTCAAACGCGCGGTGACCCGCAATCTGGCCGACGGCAAGCCAACCGATTACCTTTCACTGAACATGCCTAACGAAACCCGCAACTACGTGCCAAAGTTGCAGGCAATCAAAAACATCGTGGCCGACCCGGAAAAATATGCGGTTGTTCTTCCCATGGTTGACAACGAGCCCTATTTTGTCGAGGTTAAAAAAGGCGTTGATATCGACTTTCACGTGGCAGCCCAACTGGCCGAAATGCCAATTGAGGACTTCAAGGCGCTGAACCCCTCGTTCAACCAGCCGATCATCCTGGCGCAGCAAGAACACTCCGTCATCTTGCCGCGTGACAAAGTCGACATTTTCAACACCAATCTTGCTGAATACAAAGGCGAGCTGACCTCCTGGAAAATCTACCAGGCTCAACAGGGTGAAACCTACACTTCGATCGCCAACAAGTTTGGTGTTTCCGAGCTTCGTCTGCGCGAGGCCAATGCTATTTCACCCAAATCGCGCAGCGCGAGTGACCAGGCGTTGCTGATACCTGGTCCGGCCGGACAGGGCATCTCGCTGCCGCCTCCGGCGCGCGCGAGCCAGGCTTCCGGCAAGAGCGCTGGCAACACCCAGGCGGCCCGTGTGCGCACCCATGTGGTTCTCAAGGGAGAGACCCTGGAAAGCATTGCGCGGCGCTACGGCACGACCAGCGCGGCGCTGCGGGCGCTGAACAATTTCAAAAATGACACGGTCAAGACTGGCAGTAAGATTCGGATACCGGGCACGGGAACGCGCGGCTAGGGCTATTTTTATCTTTCGACTTTTAGGATCTGCACATGGGCTTTCTTTCTGGCAAACGTATTTTGATTACCGGAGTGATTTCCAACCGCTCAATCGCTTATGGCATCGCCCGCGCTTGCCATCAGCAGGGTGCAGAACTAGCCTTCACCTATGTTGGTGAACGCTTCGAAGAACGTGTGACTGAATTCGCAACCGAGTTCGGCAGCAAAATCGTGCTCGCCTGCGACGTCACTGAAGACGACCAGATTGCATCAACCTTTTCCGAACTGGCCAAGCACTGGGATGGTCTCGATGGCTTGGTGCATTCCATTGGCTTTGCCCCGCGCGAAGCCATCGCTGGCGAGTTTCTTGACGGCCTGTCGCGCGAAAATTTCCGCATCGCCCACGACATTTCGTCGTATAGCTTCGGCGCCCTGATCAAGGCTGGCCTGCCCTTGCTGCAAGCACGCAACGGGTCCGCACTGACGCTAACCTACCTGGGTGCCGAACGCGTCGTTCCGCACTACAACACCATGGGTCTTGCCAAGGCTTCGCTCGAAGCTAGTGTGCGCTACCTGGCGTCAAACCTGGGCCCCCTGGGCATGCGGGTCAACGCCATCTCGGCCGGTCCGATCAAGACCCTGGCTGCCAGTGGCGTCAAGGACTTCACAAACATCCTCAAGTTTGTCGAAACCCATACGCCGACGCGCCGCAACGTGACCCTTGAACAAGTCGGCAACGTCGCGGCCTTCCTGCTATCGGACCTTGCCTCTGGTGTGAACGGTGAAATTACCCATGTGGACGGCGGTTTTTCCATGATCGTCCCTGGCATGGGCGAATAGTCAGGCAAAACAAAAACTCAACTACGGAGATGATAAGTATGAATTTCAAACCAAGTCGGTGGCTTGCCGCTACCCTGCTGGCAGCTAGCCTGCTCTCGTCGCAATCCGGTGCTTACGCACAAGCCGACGCCGCAAAAGACTATCCAGACAAAACCATCAAGATCATCGTGCCTTACTCTGCCGGCGGTTCGACAGATGCCTTGGCACGCATGGTCGCGGGTGAACTTTCCATCGTATGGAAACAGACCGTCATCGTTGAAAACAAGCCCGGCGCCAGCGGCATGATCGGCAACGATCTGGTTGCCAAGGCCGTCCCTGACGGTTACACCGTACTGCTCGGCATCACCGCGCTTATTCAGGGCCCCCACCTGTTCGACAAAATTCCCTACGACGTCAAGACCGACTTGGTGCCGGTCGCGCAGATTGGCCTGTCACAGGACTTTCTGGTGGTCCCTGCCCGATTCCCTGCCAACACGCTTGAAGAGTTCGTGGCTACCGTGCGGGCTAACCCGGGCAAGTACAGCTACGGGTCGTATGGCGCCGCCACTTCGTCGAATATTCATGGCGAAATGCTCAAGATGCAAGCCGGCCTGGACATGACACACATCCCCTACAAGGGCGGCGCACCGCAGATGACTGACCTGTTGGGCGGGCAACTCGACGCAGCGTTTATCGACGTCGGCAATTTGCGCGCGCAGGTCAAGTCCGACAAAATCAAGATCCTGGCATCGTCAGGTGAAAAGCGTTCGGACCTGTTGCCAAATATCCGTACATTTACCGAATTGGGCTACAAAGACTTCGAGCCATACGGGTACTTTACGTTCTTCCTGCCCGCCAAGACACCTAAAGCCGTCATCGACAAACTGGGCAATGAAATCCTGCGTCAGGTCAACACGCCTGCCAACAAAGCCAAGATCGAAGGCATGGGCTTGCAAGCCACCTTTGTCGGCGGTGAGGCACTTGCCGCGCTCATCCAGCGTGACAGCGAGACCTGGGGCAACGTGATCAAGGCCGCCCATATCAAGGTCGAACAGTAATAAAAGTCAACGGCCACCATCGGTTCGGGGCTCAGCCCCTGACCGATTTGCGGGCCACAGGAATCAAAGGGCGCCCAGCTGCAATATTTCAGCGGCACTCTGCACGGTCGACATGTTCTGACATTTTTTCAGCAATACGTTGGCACGCCCATCTCCCAGTATGGGTGCGACCAGGCCACTGAACTTGGCAGCGAGCTGTGCATCCGTCATCGGGTTCGTGGCACTGCCGGTGGCATCTTCGGTCATGCGCTCAATCACGGTGCCGTCACGCAACCAGACAATGACCACAGCCTGCGTGTTGCCCAACTGCGCATCGGCCACCGCATGCGCGCGCTCCTGTAAATTGCGCACAGCGTCGTCCAGAACGACCTTCAGCTCGCCCTGCCCCACACCCGCCGCACCATGGACCAAGGCAGCGCCCACCCAGTGATACAGGCTGACCTGCGCGTCCAACACGTTGTCAGGCAACTTGCGCCAGCACAGGTTGAGGGCGTCAGGGTGTACGCGCAGGTCGACCCGCTCAATGTCGTGATGAACCACCCCGCCTTCATGAAACAAATGCAGGCAGGCATCGATGGCCGGATGAATCACAATACCGCAAGGATAGGGCTTGTACGCATTGTTCAGCATTTCGTAGCGCGCACCCAGGTCTGCCGTGATGAGACGGGTGTCCGAGCTTCCCGTCAGGACGTGCAGCAGTCCGTTTCTCCCGTCAATGGCAATGTCGTTGCACACAAAATCGGCAGCAGCCATGTAGGCCGCGACCAGACCATCTCTGGCCGCGATCCCGGGCACGAAAGTAATGGCCATGCTGCCATGTGTGGCACGAAAACCCGAGGCCTGTGTGGCGGCCAGCCCGAGCGCACTCACCATCTGGTCGCGGCTGAGCCCAAGCAGATTACCCACCGCGGCAGCCGCGCCTATTCCTCCTGACAGGCCCGTCATGTACCAGCCAGGGTGACTGTTCCCGGCTGCAAGTGCACAACTGACACGACATTCGAGCTCGAGGCCTATAGCCAGCGCATTGAGCAGCCGCTCACCGCTGACAGGCAACCCAACCTCGCCCAGACGATAGGCACAGGCCAATAACGCCGACGCCACGGGCCCCGTCGGATGGGTGATGGTGGACAGATGGGTGTCGTCAAAAGTGTGAGCCGAAGCGCTCAGGCTGCCCAACAGCGCGGCGTCGGACAAGCCAACGCGCTCCGGACGTCCGAGGATGGGGACATCGCCCTGCGCAATCATCAACGCCCCTTTGACTGCTGCGTCTACTGCAGGCATTCGGGCTGCGCCCACTGCGCAGGCGACCCAGTTCAACCAAGCCCGCGCGGCCTGCTTGCGCACGGACTCTGGAAACCGTTCCCATGTGGCGCTGCGCGCGTAGTCTGCCATGACGTGAGTGACCGGAGTCTGGCTGTTGAGTGTCATGTCTCATCCCTCTGTTGACGGAGTTTTCAATATTGTCTGCCTAACCACACCACCTAGCGCATATTGAAAAGTTCCTGGTGGAACCGATCGCCTGGAAAGCCCTTGCCGGTCAGGTCCGCACGCAGGCCCCGTCCGAACCCGGTCGGCCCGCAAAACCAGACCTCGGTATCCAGGTAGTCTGGCACCAGGCTACAAATTGTTTCCGCGTTCAGGGCGGGATCGCGTCCGGTGATCGTTAAATGAAACGCGATGCCTGCCAGCTCGGACAGTCGTCGGATTTCGCCGATGAACGCATGATCAGGCTCTCTGGTGCTGTAGAAAAAACTGATTGGACGCCTCTGGGGCCACGGTACATCAGCCAACGCACCCAGACGAGACAAAAACGGCGTAATCCCGATCCCTCCAGCCACCCATATCTGATGATCGCGCGCGTGATCAAACTGGAACTTTCCGTATGGGCCCTCGACAGAGACCTCGTCCCCAGGCTCGATTCGATGTGGCAACGCGCGAGTATAGTCACCCAGTCCCTTGATGTGGAAAGTCAGCAGCCCGTCGCCACGCCACGGCGAGCTCAGCGTGAACGGATGGGGGCCTTCGGATCGTTCGAACATCACGAACGCAAACTGCCCTTCCTGATGGCCAGACCATGGCATGGTCAACCTGATCGAGACCACCAGGACGCCGTTATCAGGATGATAGGAGCACGATTCGATCATACCCGTCGCGCGGTGCTCATGGCCGATGCGTTGCAACACTGATTTAAGCGCGGCCGGAACACCAACCGCCAGCAGCAGTGCCATCAGGATACCCGCAGGAGATAGCCACCCGAGTTCACCGAACAACACCGCGCTGTGAAAGGCCAGTATCAGGTAAATGACAGCCAGCAAGCGATGCGTTTTAAAGAAGTAGCGATACGGGAATTTCTTCCACAAAGCCAGGACAACCATGACCAGCAAAATGTAGAAGGCCCACTCGCCAAGACTTTTTGCCAAATGTTCCATGGGCTTGAGCAGATTGGCATCACCGAAAAAATCCTCAGTCCCACCAGGCGTCTTGAAGACAGCCGCGTCGACCCAACCTTGACTGACCAACTGCTTGGGGGCTTTTTTGAATAACCAGTGCGCACACGAAAACACCGCTGCCGCAATCCCGAGCCACTTATGCAGTCGGTAGTGTTTGTCCAGGCCGTTGAGCCACGCTTCGATGACGCGACTGCGCGTCGCGAGCACCACACCTGCGGTCATCAGCCCGAAGGCTACAAACCCGGTGAAGTACACCAGCGATTTACGCAGTGCCCAGAGATCGAAAGTCCGTTCAGAGGGGGAAAGTGTCGCGATAAAAGCGAGCGTCGCAAGCAACAGGATTGCGATGAAAGCAATTTTGATACGTTTCATGAAACGAGTGAAGCGAGTATTTTTTCGTTTGTTGACCCGCGGATTAACAAACGTTTTTTTCGACTCGAATGACCCGACAGAATTTCGATCTGTTTACGCGGCACATCCAGTCGATCAGACAACCAGGCAATCAAAACGTCGTTGGCACGGTTGTCAATAGGCGGGGCATTCAAGGCTATTTTAAGCCGCCCGTCGTGTTCGCCGACAATCTTTGAAACTTTGGCACCTGGCTGGCAGTGAAGCAGCAGCGCAATACCTTCCCTGTGTGCGCAGATCCAGTCCATTGCGTGGGCGATTTGTCCTAGTGCAGACCTGTTGATCGCATCAGCAACGCCCCGACCGCACCAGCGCCAAGAATCATGATCACCGGGTTCACGCGCGTGAACAGGATGACCACCAGCGTCACTGCCGCCAGCCCGATGGAGACTGGGCCGATCACCGCAGACTTGGCCACCGCATAGACACCCGAGCACATCAATCCGATTGAGATCGGTTCAAGCGCATTCTGCACGGCTCTGCGCCAGGGTCGTTCGCCAATCCGCGTCCACAATCTGCCGACCCAGAGACACAGCACACTGGATGGCAGGAAAAATGCCCACAACACGACGCCAGCCCCAAGCAAGCCCGCGATCTGGTACCCAAACACCAGCACCATCATCATGTTCGGACCAGGCGCCAGTTGCCCGATACTATAGACGTGGACAAAGGCTGTGTGGTCGATGTGAAACTGTTGGGCCAGTACCGTCTGCATTTCGGGCAAAACGGCCGTGCCGCCCCCTACTGCCAGCAAGGAAAGCATGCCAAACGTCATGGCGAGTTGAATCAAGACGCTCATGAGGGATTCCGGGGACGGTAAAGAAACAAGGCGACAGGTGCCATGATGACCAGCACCCAAACCAGGGAGAGTTTGAGTATGCTCATCAGGATGAAGGTCGCCACCATGATGGCCAACGCCTTGGTGTGTCGGAAATGATCTGCGCCAATCTTGTAAGTAATCGCGGCAAGCAGTCCTGTCGCGCCGGCCGCGATACCGGCCAGCAACATGTTGACGACCGGATGGTCAGCACCCGCGCTATACGCCACACCGGCGACCAGCACAAAAATCATGCCTGGCAGAATCAACCCGAACGTTGCAGCGATCGCACCCAGTGTGCCGCGCAAACGGTCTCCGGCCAACACCGCCATATTCACGGAATTCAGTCCTGGCATCGTCTGGCTGATGGCAAGCGTCGCCATGAATTCGTCGGCGCTCAGCCACTTGCGCTTTTCAATCAGCAGGATTCTTTCGTAGGCGATGATGCCACCACCAAAACTCAGCGCGCCGATCACCAGAAACTGGGTAAACAGATCGAGCAGTGTCGGCAACGTCGTGCCTGCGGCGACGCCACGCTCACTCGCTTTTGGGCTGGACTCCTGGCTCATTCAGGCTTGCCGTATATCAGCGCCGTCTTGGTGGAACCCGTAGCCAGCCAGCTAGGGATTGCCAGTTGCAACTGCTTGAAAAACTTGTCAGCCTTTTTATGTGCGGCAAGATTGCCCCGGTTTTCGTCAGTGACACGATAGGAAAACGCGAGTTCACCAATAATGGGGTCACCGACGCTGCGCATCCAGATGCCAATATCGCAGTGGGCCTGGACGCCATCGCCGAAGGAAATGTTACCGAGCGGAAGGCATGCTTCCAGGACCTTGTTGACACGGCCCCCAACGATACGAATGGGGATATTGGGATCGAGCTCAAGACGTTTAAGATCTGGGAAAAAGTTCGTGACGCTGTCAAAGGAGCGATCAAAAATCGAGTCCACCGGAACGGTGTCGAGAATAGCGTTGTTTGAATAAATCAGCCTGATCGAGCCCAGTTCGTCACCACGCAGAATTTCTTCCTTGATGCGCATCCGGGCCTTGTGTGGGCTGGCAGGTGACGGATCAAACTTAAGCGACTCTTTGAAGTCGTGGGCGCGACATTTCATTGTCACTTCGCACCAATCATCGACCCAGACGTTCTGGCGCGATTCACGCACGCGCAAGATGAGGTTGGCGTGACGGAAGTCCTCACCGGGCGTGTCATAAAAATAGACATTACGCAGGCCGGTGTTGGCATTATCAATGTGGAAAAAATCTACTCCAAATTTCTTGCAAAACACGACAATCAGTGAGCTCAGTTGCGAGATCTGACTACGACGATCCAGACCTTCAGGCTTGAGCAACAGTTTGAATTCACGATTCGTCACGCGCTTGTCCATCTTGGCGCCCTTGGACGGTTTGCCAGGCTTGGTGACCTTGTTGACCTTGACCTCCGTGCTGACCGAAGCAGCCTTGGGCAACTGATCCGCCTTGCTCGCCACGGTAGCCTTGACATCCAGGCTGGCGGTGACATCCTTTCCAGCCTTGGCGCTCTTTCCAGCCTTGGCTTCCTTTCCAGCCTTGGCGTCCTTTCCAACCTTGGCGTCCTTTCCAACCTTGCCGGACTTGTTCATCTTTGTGGCCGGGACAACCTTGGTTGCCTTGCTTAACTTGTCAGTTTTCATACAGTCACCGTCCAGAAGCCGTCGCGGGCAAGATCAAGGGGGCTAGATTAGCTGAGTCATCCAATTCTGACAATTTTTTTGTGCGCGTCAAACATCGGGGGGCTCGACCACCAGCGCCATGCCAAACGTCTCGCAATACTGACCGCCAGCCTTGCGGTCAAGCATGCCCGCTTTTTTCATCATTTTCAGCACATTATGGTTCGCTTCGCAGAGCAACACGCGCACACCACGGTCGTGCAAATCTTTCATTGCTCCTTCAAGCGTCTGCAGACCAGTGAGGTCCACGAACGGCACGCGCCGCAGTCGAATGATCAACGTCTGGGGGTCCGTGCTGGTTTGTTTCAGCGCGCGCTCAAAATTGTCGACGGCTCCAAAAAACATCGGGCCATCGATTTCATAGACCAGAACGCCCTGGGGTAGGTCAACCATTCCGAGCGCGCTGAGTTCGGCGCCAAGCGTTGAAACATGCACCTCACGTGTTTTAACAACCTCGGCCATTCGGCGCAAAAAGTGCAAAATCGCCAGGATGACCCCAACATTGACCGCAACCACCAGGTCGACAAACACCGTCAGCAAAAAGGTCACGAACAGAATGGCGCGATCAGCGTTTGGTGCATGCAGCAAGATGCGCGTAAAGTATTCGACCTCGCTCATATTCCAGGCCACCACGAACAATATCGCCGCCAGCGCCGACAGCGGGATGCTCGAGGCCAGCGGCGCCAGCACCAGCAACACACCGAGCAACACGACGACGTGCACCATCCCGGCCAGCGGACTCGTGCCGCCATTGCGAATGTTGGTCGCCGTGCGCGCCATTGCGCCGGTGGCGGCAAACCCGCCAAAAAACGGCACGACAATATTGGCAAGCCCCTGACCGATCAGTTCCTGGTTGGAATCATGCCGGGTACCTGTCATGCCATCAGCAACGACTGCGGAAAGCAGCGACTCGATTGCGCCCAACATTGCGATGGTGAAGGCCGGGCCGATCAACAGCAGCACCTGCGCAAGTGTGAGGTCAGGCAACTTGAAGGAAGGAAGGCCCTGTGGAATACCGCCAAACGCGGTGCCAATCGTGGCGACGCCCTCGATATGGAAAATCGCTTGCACCACCGTGGCAATTGTCATGGCCACCAACGGACCTGGCACCCGCTTGAGCAGCGCCAACCGTGATGAGTAGACGACCACCAGCAAACTCATCATGGACATAGCCAGCGTCGGCCAATGCACTTGCGGCATGGCATGAAAGAGTGCCATGACTTTCTCGTGAAAGTGGTCTCCGGCAGCTTTCGGCAGGCCCAGGAAATCAGCCCACTGGCCAACGAAAATGATGACGCCTATGCCGGTCGTGAAGCCGACGATCACGGGGGCGGGAATAAACTTGATGACGCCGCCCATCTTTGCCACACCCATCAGGACCAGGATCAGTCCGGCCATCAAGGTCGCCACCTGTAACCCGGCAACACCGTACTTGGCGGTGATGCCGGCCAGGATGGCGATAAACGCGCCAGTGGGGCCGGCAACCTGCACCCTTGTGCCGCCAAACAGCGTCACGATCGCGCCGCCGATGATGGCGGTGTACAGCCCTTGTTCCGGCCTTGCGCCCGAGGCAATGGCAAAAGCCATCGATAGCGGCAACGCCACGATTGCGACGATGATACCGGCCACAATATCAGGCAACCAGTGATGCCGGGCGTACAAACCGGCTCGGTATCCTTCCACCAAAGCGATCATTTAGATTATCTGGATTGCCTTTGATATGAATTAACGGGCTATCAGATTATAAGTTTAATTTTGGGCACAATTGCCGATAATGCGCCTAGTATGAATCATGACAGGTGCGAATTGCCCTTGTTTCTTCGGTACTTAAGGAGTCCCATATGATCATCGCAAGACAGACATGGGTTGTCGTCGCAGACCACAGCCGTGCAAGTATTTTCAAAAACGTCGGTGAAATCGGCGAGATCAGCCTTGCCCTGATCAGGACGGCGGGTAAACATGCCGAGCGCACACATGAACTGGGACATGATCGCCCCGGTCGCGTGCACGATGGACTCGGCCTGAATAAATCCGCCACCGAACCGACAGATCTGCACGCCGCCGTCGAACTGAAATTTTTGCGCGCTGTTCTGGATGATCTGGCCAAAGACGTACAGTCTGGTCAGTGTCCGGAACTCGTCATGATTGCCCCACCCACAGCAATGGGTGAGATCAGGCAGCATATGCCCCATGGTCTTGCGAGCAAGGTTGTGGCGCAGGTCACCAAGGATTACACGCATCTGGGGATCAATGAGCTACAGAAAACGCTGATGCACTTGCATGAATAATCGCCACCTCGGGGTCATGCACCTGTACTGACACGTGTACTGACACCCGTACCGAACAACGCCCCGGACAGGGCTAGCGCGGTCTGTTGATCCAGGCCGTCGCCACGCCGAGCGCCAACCCCCAGAATGCGCTGCCAATGCCAAACAAGCTCAGTCCCGAGGCGGTCACCAGAAACGTGATGAGGGCAGCCTCGCGTTGCTTCTCGTGAGCCAGCGCGCTTGCCAGACCGTTGCCGATCGTGCCCAACAGCGCCAGCCCCGCGATGGTGACGATCAAGGCGCGTGGAAACGCCGCGAACAGACTGACGACTGTCGCGCCGAACAGTCCGGTCAGCAGGTAAAAAACACCAGCCCATACTGCCGCCAGGTAACGCCTTCCTGGGTCCGCATCGGCGTCCTTGCTCATGCAGATTGCCGCCGTAATCGCGGCCAGATTAAACGAGAACCCACCCAGGGGCGCGAGCACCAAGCCTGTCAGCCCTGTCCAACCGATCAGCGGTGAGGCAGGGGTCTGATACCCATTGGCACGCAGCACCGCCAGCCCCGGTATGTTTTGCGAGGCCATTGTCACGATAAAGAGCGGCACCCCGACACCAATGAGTGATGACCAGGAAAAGGTCGGGCTCACGAAGACAGGCTTTGCCAGTTCGATATGGATCCCTTCCAACGCGATCAGCCCCTGGCTGCCCGCGACAAGCAAGCCCACCAGAAACGTCAACGGCACTGCGTAGCGGGGAATATTCCGTCGGCCAAGCAAATAGCAGGTCATCATCAACCCGACCAGAATGCCCTGCGTGGGCAACACCGCGAACACGTCCAGCCCAAACCGCAACAGCACACCAGCCAGCATCGCGGCGGTGAGTGTCTGCGGGACGTGACGCATCAGCCGGTCAAACCAGCCGGAAAAACCGGCAACCGTGATGAGCAAGGCGTTAAACAAAAAGATGCCGACTGCCTCGGCCATCGGTAACCCGGCCAGGCCAGTCACCAATAGCGCCGCGCCGGGGGTAGACCAGGCGGTGAGCACCGGACTGCGAAAATAGAGCGACAGGCCTATGCACGTCAGCCCCATCCCAATACCCAGTGCCCACAGCCATGAGGAAATCTCGGCCGCTGTGGCACCCGCGGCGTGAGCCGCCTGGAAAACGATCGCTGCCGAACTGGTGTAACCCACCAGCACGGCAATGAACCCTGCCGACAAATGAGAAAAAGAAAACCAGCCAGCGCCTGAAGCGCGCACTGAAGCTCTTGCGGTCATCAGTGGCCCATTGCCTCTTCACTGCGCTCTGGATCAGGTGCCGCGTTGTACTGGGTCATCTGATTGCCGTCCTGACCCATGTATACGTACATCAAGGCATAAAACCCGCCAGGTTGCACGAATCGGTATGCCCAGATCCACTGCTTTTTCTCGGCGATGCCTTCATCGCGAATCGTCGCAGGTGGCCCGAACTCACAGCGCATTTTTTCGGGGGTCCACACACCGCTCGCCAGCACCTGGAAATGCGCTGACGTCAGCACTTGCTCTGGTGCGCCGACCAGACCATCCGTCGACACACTCATCGCCCAAGCCGATTCACCATCCGGTTGCTGAGTCCAGACCATCCGCCGCGACCCATCGGGCTGCTGGCATGAGACGGCTGGACGTCCGTATTTGCCGGTCACCTGCTTGAGCGGCGTACCCGATTTTACGTCAGAGAAACCAGCGCAGCCTGCCAGCAACGCGCAGGCCACCAACGCGCCGACGACCCGACCCGCAGAGACGCCGCCAACACTACTTAATTCGTGCATTTCACTCTCCTGCGATTGACTATGTTTTTGACCGCCGGCAATGCGCCTGTTCCGATCGTTGAACATACGGCTCAATAAGTGTTGTATGGGGGATCAAACCCCTGGTTGTTATAAACAACCGCGGGATCGTTGGTGCATGCGGCTGCGGCCAACACTAGCAGCACTGCGACTATCCATCTGACGAGCAACACGTTTGACTCCTGAGAGAACGAATCGGCCACGCAAAATCGGTCATGACCGCCCTGTGCTCAGTATAAAGGGTGGATCGTGCCTGACTTCAGGCACCCCGACACAGTCAAAGGCGCCATCTTTGTTCAGGCATCCAGATCGATGGTCTTGGACAGCGTGACGCCAGGCGGGGATTCATAATGCGCGATGACCGTTGCCCTGGCCAAGTCGGTTGCAGCGTTGGCGAGCAACGCCCTGACGACGCAGATTGAAGCCTGGTCAAGCGCGGCAAAGGGCTCATCCAATAAAGTGAGGGCGGCGCCAGAGGCAAACGCTGCTGTAATCCAGACCTTGCGCTTTGAACCTGAGGACAGCATGAACAGTGGCTTGTCCTGATGCGGAGTCAATGAAAATGGTTCGACCAACGCTCTGGTCAAGGCGTCATCGAACGCAGGATATTGCGCACGCGCCGCCTTGAAATAGTCGTTCGGTGTCATCTGATCAAACGCCGTGGACTGTGGATCCATCCAGAAAAGTTGCTGCCGGTAAAGCGCGGGTTGTTCGTCCAGCGCGATCCCGTTGATGCGAAATCGCCCAGCCTGGGCACGCAGGTCAGCGGCCATAAGGCGCAACAGCGTAGTTTTACCCGCGTCGCCCTGAACCAGTGAGACCCCTGGGGCAAGCGTCAGCGTCAGGCCGGCGAAAATCTCGCGCTCAGGGTAACGAAAGAACACATCCTGCAAGTGCAAGATTGCCGAACCGGTAGCATGACCACCGTCGTTGGCCTGGTACCCGTTTGTGTGTTGGCCCTGCGTGGAGTGATCGCTCATGGATTGAATCCACCTCAAGTATATTCAGCTGGGTCAGCACGCTCTGACGCGATCCTTTGCTCGGGGATCGCTACAATCAAAGATACTCATCTGCCGGGTTGATGCCATGTCGCCAACGATACCAGAGGACAACGCCGTACCCGCCATGGCGTTCATGCGGGGGGCCTCTCCTGACTTTTCGCGCGGCGAGGCCAGCGATTCGTACAAGCTGGCGTTTGACGACACGGCGTTCCTGAACCAACCCGAGGTGCGCGGAATCAGGTTTCAGCTTGAGCTTCTGAAGCCTGACCTGATCTTGCGCGAAAATCAGATCGACCACACTATCGTGGTGTTCGGTTCAGCCCGTTTCGTCAGCCGAGAAGACGCTCTGAAACGGGTCGAACAGGCCGTCGACGCCGTTGCGAAAAGCAAAGCAGAATCCGCTCTCAAGAACAGTGCGCACTATGAGTCCGCCCGGCAATTTGGCCAACTGGTCGCGCAGTACAACCTGAGCCAGCTTTCGCCAAGCAAGAGAATACACATCTGCACCGGTGGCGGCCCGGGCATCATGGCTGCGGCAAACCGTGGGGCGCTCGAAACAGGTGATCTGTCGATTGGGTTCAACATCAGCCTGCCCCACGAGCAGCATCCCAACCCGTACCTGACACCCGCCTTGTGTTTCCGCTTTCACTATTTTGCGTTGCGCAAAATGCATTTCATGCTCAGGGCACGCGCCATCGTGGCGTACCCGGGCGGCTTCGGATCGCTGGATGAAATATTTGAAGTCCTGACCCTGATCCAGACAGAAAAAATCCTGCCAATGCCCGTTGTGCTTGTTGGGCGGGAATTCTGGCAAAAAGTCGTGCGCTTTGAAATGCTGGAGGAGCTTGGCCTGATCGACCAGGCAGACATCGACAGGATTCATTTTGTCAATACAGCGCAAGAAGCGTGGGATGTCATTTCCCTCTGGTACGAATTTAACGTTTAAC
The DNA here is from genome assembly GCA_903821335.1 of uncultured beta proteobacterium. Classification (GTDB taxonomy): domain Bacteria; phylum Pseudomonadota; class Gammaproteobacteria; order Burkholderiales; family Burkholderiaceae_B; genus Zwartia. The sequence goes on along the minus strand of CAIJKV010000044.1, from coordinate 11,947 downwards.
ACCGACACGACCTGCCCACGCAAACCAGATGGGACCCGATCAATGCCTCGCTAGGCCATCTGGTCGTTATAAACGTTGACGCTATTTCGACCAGAGGTCTTTGAGGCGTACATGGCCAGATCGGCGTGCCGGGCCAGTTCGGCTTCTGTACTGCCATGATCGGGGTAGATTGAGATCCCAATACTGACAGAGATCATCAGGTTGTGGTCGCCCGGCATAAATTTCTGATTCAGCGCGATCCGGATTTTTTCAGCGACCTGAACGGCAGATTTTTCATCACTGATCTCGGGCAACAACACGACGAACTCGTCGCCACCGACCCTGCTGATCGTGTCGGAATCCCTGACACAGGCACGCAACCTGTCGGCCGCCTGCCTGAGTACCAAATCACCTGCGTCGTGACCCTGAGTGTCGTTAATGTCTTTAAACCGGTCAATGTCGATAAACGCCAGGGCAAATTTGCTTTTGTTTCGTCTGGCGTCGGCTAGCGCATGCTCAAGCCGATCAGCAAAAAGCAGGCGATTGGGCAGGCCGGTCAACGCATCGTGATGCGCCAGGTGTTGAATTTCAGCGTTGTCTTTCTTTGCTTTGATCAGCATTCTCATGCCACCCGCCAGGATCAGCAAACTGACAAGCGTGGCGAACACGATGCCGCCGATGTTTTGCTGCCAGCTTTCCTCGTAGGCTTTTGCCGTCACACTGCCCGACACGATGAACGGATAGCCCTCGACAACGCGCGCAGAGGCCATGCGCGTGATGGGTGTCGAGGCGTCGAGCATTCTTGGCGTGCTCAGGCGGTGCACTTCACCGTTTGTCTTGCCAGCATCGATTGCCGCCTTCGTCGCTGAATTTGTGTTTCTCTTGCCGACGAATGATTCGACAAATGGCCATCTGGTGAGCAAGGTGTAGTCGCTGCGATAAAGCAGCAACGTGGCGCCTTCGCCCAGATTGCGACCAACCTGCTCGTAAAACCTGGAAAACACCTCGGACGACACGCCTACGAGCGCCACGCCCAAAAAGTCATGGTTTGCGTTATTAATCCTGCGTGCAAGGTAGAACACCCACTTCCCGTTTCCTTTGTTCTGCACCGGGGCGCTGTAGAAAACCTCGTTGCTATCGTTGTCACGGAACCACTGAAAGTAGTCCCTGTCCGACAGGTCTATCGACGGGGGTGGGAATGATCTGGAAAAGTTGAGTACACGGCCGGTCGAATCGGTCAGCGTGGCCACATCAAGAATTGGATTGGAACTCGTCTTTTCAGACAACATCCGCTGCTGCGCGAACTGGCTGGCAAATTCACGATATGCCTGCTCATTTTCGACCTTGCCTGCCTGGATAGCATCGAAAATGCTGTCGAGCGCGGTCGTTGCGGAATAAATAGTTTGCAGCGTGTGCTCGGCCAGAACCAGCGAGATCGTCTCGAGCTGCCTGGTACGGTTTTCAAGGTTGTTCTGGCGCAAGGCATACAGAGACACCACCGCGTTGATCACGATGATCAAGGCCAGCACGGCACCCGCCATCATAATGACGCGTCCTTCGTGCTGCGTTGGCCGCGGGGTCAGGATCTTTTCTGCTTTGGGATTCAAAACAAATTATCTGAGTGATTAAGAACGTATGATAAGTTTCACATTGTATCCGTTCATCATCAGGATCGCAGGCTCGACCTCCTCCAACAGAGAATTCCATGAAATCATTTTTGAAAGTATTGCTGCTGGGCGCATTGTTTCAATCGGCGCTGGCGTTGGCCGCTGGCCAGCCTTTTACACAAGCGCAGTTTGACGCCCTCACCCAGGAAGGCAAGCCTGTCATTGTTCATGTACACGCAACGTGGTGCCCAACGTGCAAAGTTCAGGACCCCATCCTGTCTGAACTGATGAAATCACCTGAGTTCGGAAACGTCACACTCCTGGAAGTCGATTTTGACAAACAGAAGGACATCCTGAAAGAGTTCAACGTCTCGATGCAAAGCACGCTGATTGCTTTCAAGGGTGGCAAAGAGCAGGCGCGGTCTACGGGCGATACCAAACAGCCGAGCATCGAGGTACTGTCCAGGAAAGTGCTTTAATTTTATGGACGTTGGCGTTGGCGCCTATGCCATCGCGTTCGTGGCGGGGGTGCTGTCCACCCTTTCCCCGTGTGTGTTGCCGCTGCTGCCGATCATTATTGGCTCCTCGGTCCAGCAGCATCGGCTCGGGCCCTTCGCCGTCGCGGCAGGGATGTCACTATCATTCGCGGTGATCGGAACGCTACTGGCCAGCGTGGGGGTGAGCCTCGGCCTGAATCAACAGGCTTTTCGCATCGTTGCTGCCATCCTGATGGTACTGATCGGGGTGGTGCTTTTGGCAAAACCGCTGCAAGAACGTTTTGCGTTTGCGACCTCCGGCGCGAGCGGGGTCGGTCATACACTTTTGTCGAAAATAAATATCGGTGGCATCCGAGGGCAGTTTTTTGTCGGGCTGCTGCTGGGTTTGATCTGGAGTCCCTGCGTGGGCCCAACGCTGGGCGCCGCTGTGACGCTAGCCAGCCAGGGCACTCAATTGGGAAGCGTCGCCTTCACGATGGGTATTTTTGGGCTGGGTGCCGGGCTGCCTATCGCATTGCTGGGAACCTTGTCACGACAAGCCATGATAAAAATGAAATCGAGACTACACGTAGTAGGTTCATTGGGGAAAAATGTCCTTGGGATTTTCCTGGTGTTGACCGGACTTGCCATCCTGACCGGTCAGGACAAAGCGGCCGAGGCATTCCTGACCACACACTCGCCCGCCTGGTTAACCCACCTGACAACATACCTGTAAGGCCTGATCGATGGAAGAGTGCAGTGTACTAATCGTAGGGGGCGGGCCCGCTGGTTTGTCTGTCGCCCGTGCCATTGGCCGCGGTGCGGTCGTCGTGCACAAGGACGCTGAAATCGGGTTGCCGGTGCGCACCAGTGGTGGCAGCTGGAAAAAGCATATTGACGCACTGGGGCTGCCCAGGCACCTGTACCAGCATATCAATACCTTGCGTTTCGCCTCGGCAGGCGAGGAATTGCTGTTTGATTTTGATTCCGACTTCCCTGTGGTCCTCGACATCACGGGCACCTATCGTTACCTGGCCAATTTGGCGACGAAACAGGGCGCGGAAATTCGATGCCGGCAAAAGTTTACCGAAGTGAGCCAACAGGCCGACGACTTTGTGGTCTCGACAATTGCCAGCGGCGGTGCCAGCTACCAGATCAAGTCGAAGTTCGTGATTGATGCCTCAGGCTACTGGCGTTCTGTGCTGCCCGTGATCGACCCCACCCCATATAGCCGCTATGGGATCGGTGCAGAGTATGAGTTCAGGGATCTGTCCGACCGGCGCGATATTGCGACACTATTAGTCGGATCACGCTTTACCAATCCTGGTTATGGCTGGATATTTCCGACCAATCAACAGACCATCAGGGTCGGTGTGGGACACGCACGTCCGGACACGCTGCTTTCACCCAAGGTTTCGCTCGACCGCCTGATGAAGTCCGAGCTTCTCGAAACGCTGAACGTTCACGCCGGGAGCCTGGTCAGCAAACATGGCGGCATCATTCCGAACTGGGGGGCCAACAAAATATTTGGGGCCAACCGCATCGTTGGCGTCGGTGACGCAGTCGGCCAGGCCCTGCCCCTTGTCGGCGAAGGCATTCGCTACTGCATTGAAACGGGAAACCTCGTTGGCAAGCTGTTGGCCGATACGCTCAAGCAGGGCACCCCGCCATCCGTGATGCTGTCTGCCTACACAAAGTGGTGGAACAAACGATATCGCACATCCTTCAGCGCTTCGCAGTGGATCAACGAACGCATTAGCACCTACGACGATGCCAGCTGGGATCGCTCGCTGCGCAGGCTGCGTCACCTGCGTCCTGACGATGTGGCGTCGCTCTTGCAGGCCGACGTCGGCGCGGGGACGGCGCTGCGCGTCATGATGTCCAACCGGGACTTGCCAATCAAGTTGATCAGGGGCCTGGTCGGGTCGCGAGGTGCGTAGCCCGGGGGCCCGCCAATGACATTGAAAGCCACTGATCAGTTTGCAGCGTGCTTACATTCTGCGCTTTGCTGGTGCTGCGTAAACCCTTCGGCATAAAGGTGATGGACACTGGCCTGCTTGGCCAGCAAAGCGCGTTTAGCGGCGGCGATCATATCCGGCGACCCGCACAGGTAAACGGCGTGCTCCGCAAGGGCGTCGGCCATATCCTGCAGCACAGCGTCCTGTATGTGCCCCTGACGCCCATTCCAGGTGGCGTCGGCCCGTGACAGCACCGGCACATAACGAAAATCGTCCAGGCGCGTCGCCCACGATAAGATTTCTTGCTGCAAATACAGGTCTTGCTCGGTGCGCACGCCCCAGTAAAGCGTCACCGGTGGGCAATTTTCAGCGTCGAGCAACGTCTCGATCATACTTTTGATCGGTGCAATACCCGTGCCAGTGGCCAGCATCAGGATCGGACGATAGTCCTCTTCGTGATAGCAAAAGGTCCCGAGTGGCAGTTCAACCTCCAGCGGGTCGCCGGGCTGCAGTTGTTGCATCATGCCACTGCTGAACTGACCACCCGGGATATGGCGAATATGAAAGTCAAGCAGGCGCCGATGGGGTCTGGATGCCATCGAAAAACTGCGGTGACCTGCCTGAGGCAAAAGAATGTTGACGTACTGACCTGCCCTAAAAATCAAGTCAGAGTGTTCCGGCAACTCAAGGACAAGATGCGTGACGTCTTTATTCAGGGGCTTGACGGACTTCACCACGGCCCGTTCCCGTGCGGTTGGCGAACAAGTCGCGAGTCGCCGCGCAAGCGTCAACACCAAGTCAGACGCAGGGATCGCCTGACAGGTCAGCGCGTAGCCCTCCGCGTCTTCCTCGCGCGTCAGGCCCGCCGGAAACTCACCATAGTGGACGGTTCCCTGCTCAAGCTTGACGCGGCAAGTGCCGCAGCCGCCAAGGGTGCATTCATGTGGCAACTGAACGTGATGCCGCAGCGCGGCTTCAAGCACCGTTTCCCCAGAACCCACTTCGAAAGTTTCGCCGGTGTCAGCCAGGTGAACATGATGGGTCATGACGTGTTCCACGGATAAAAATACGGTGCAACGCGGCGCTAGGCCGTGCCGCGTGGCCTCACTTCTTGATGTCTGCCTCAACCAGCACGCGATGACCTGCACCAGCCAGCAGGTCACTCAGCGCCTGCAGTGCCGCGACGCCGCACTGGGTGTCCTGCTCGCCATTGCCACCTGATAACCCGACACCACCGATCACCATGTCGTCGACAACGATCGGAAATCCGCCGACAAACACGGCAAACTTGCCCTCGAAACTCCATTGAATGCCGAAAGCCTCATTGCCTGGCAGCGCAGGCCCGTTGGGCAGGGTGTTGAACAGATGGGTTGAGCGCTTGTGCCCTGCCGCGGTAAACGCCTTGTTCCACGCGATCTGCGGCCCGGTAATCCGTGCGCCATTCATCCTGTCCATGGCGATCGGGTAGCCGCCATCGTCAACGATGCAAATGGTTTCAAGCACGCCAATCTCTTGCGCCTTGTGTAAGGCGGCATCGATCATGGCGCGTGCTTCTTCGCGTTCAAGTTTGAGTGATGTTTTCATGTGGCTCTGCAAGAGGATAAGTACGTCGCTTTTACGGATATAGTATACAAATTTGAATTGTTTGACAAATATCAACCATAAAAAACTTAACCAGTTGTTTTTATTTTTCAATGAGTATATTGAAAAATAGCGATTTTCCGTTGACATGGGATTTTAAGTTCGTATACAGTATTCCAAAATCCTGCTCGTCTACCAGCCAAGTTCAAGGAGTGTCCCATGTCCACACTGATGAATCGCGATGAATTTCGCACTGCCCTCGAAAACGCCATCAAGGGTAATAGTGCCAACGCCTCCCCTTTCAGCCTTGCCTGGGCCTCAGGGACCTTAAGTCGTGACCACCTGGCACGCTGGGCTGAAAATCACTACCACTATGTTGGTCCCTTCGCCGATTATCTGGCCTATGTCTATGCCCGTATGCCAGAGAACTACGTCGAGGCCAAGGATTTCTTGCTGTCCAACATGTACGAAGAAGAAATCGGTGGCGACCGACATACCGACCTGCTGATCCGCTTTGCCCAGGCGTGCGGCACCACCCGTGAGCGCGTGGTCGACCCGGAAAACATGTCAACCACCACCCGGTTGCTGCAGGCCTGGTGTTATGCCACCGCCATGCGGGAAGATCCGATCGTCGCGGTTGCGGGACTGGTGGTCGGCCTTGAATCACAAGTTCCTTCCATCTATCGCAAGCAAACGCCCACATTGCGTGAGAAATACGGGTTTACCGACGAAGAAGTCGAGTTTTTTGACCTGCACATCGTGTCGGATGAAATCCATGGGGAACGCGGCTATCAAATCGTGCTTGAGCACGCCACCACGCCCGAACTGCAAAAGCGCTGTTTGAAAATCTGCGAAGTGGGGGCCCAGATGCGCCTGATCTACACCACCGCGCTGTTCCACGACTATGTCAAAACCGGGTCTGCCGATCAAGCCCAACCCGCACTACATGCTGCCTGAACCCGTGGTTTGAACGTCGACGGAATTTCAACGATGCCCACCGTAATTTTTCACAAAGCTGGCCAGATATTCCAGGACGACGTCAAGGACAACACCAATCTGGTGGTGCGGGCTGGAATCAAGCAATTTCCCTACCCGCACTTGCGATACCAGTGCGGCATGGGAAAGTGTTCGATGTGCGCCTGCCGCGTCCTGAGCGGGGCCGAGCATTTGCCAGCACCCAACTGGAAAGAAAAAAAGCAACTGGGTGACAGACTCGAGAGCGGCTATCGCCTGCTATGTCAGTTGTGGATTCAGCACGACATCGAACTTGAGCAAAACGAAGAGCCAACGACTTGAAGGGTTGCACAACATGTACGTGATATTGACCAGCAAGCCAGGGCAGTACCGCACCGAGCTCACCGAGGGGTTACGACCCGTGGAGTTTTATGACTACATGTTTTATGGACACTGCAAGGCGCGGTTTGTGATTGCCGAACTCATGGCCGAGAGTAAGTTCACCGTGATTGATGAAACACCGCCTGAAGTCATCAATCACATTCCCTCAAAGTTCTTTCAAAAATATCAGACCATGGAACTGGCACGCGGGCAGCTGCAGGATCTGGCCCGTCCAGGTGACGCAGATGTGATACTGATTCAACGCTGAATATTTTCTTTTACTGGCTGCCTCGCAAAATCCAATGATCCAGATTACCTTTCTGACCAATCAAAACCTGACCGTTTCCGCGGCTGAAGGCGCTAATCTGTTGCGTACGTCCTTGCGTGAAAAGGGAGGAATCCCTTTTAAGTGTGGGGGAGGCCTGTGCGGCACCTGCAAATGCCTGATTGAACTAGGGGTCGAGCATACCGACGCGATCAAGCCGAAAGAAAAGAAACACCTGACTGAAGAGGAAATAGCGAGCGGATATCGGATGGCCTGCCAGACCTTTGTTCACGGCGATATCCATGTCTCCTGGAAACCCCGCCCCACCACACTGGCGGCAAAAGTGTAAAGTTCGTCAATGCAACATATTAGCGACACCATGATTGACGACCTCGTTTCGCCGACCAAGGCGCAACAGGTACTTCTGGATGCATTCCGACGCTTTGGAAGTGACCAGGCGGCAATGCAGCCACGCATACGTACAGAGTCCGATGGCGTAAAAATATCTACGCTTGCAGCCGTGATTCCTGCGCAAGGCGTGGCGGGTGCCAAAATCTATACCACGATCAACGGCAAATTCTCTTTTGTCATTTTGCTGTTTTCCACGGAAGATGGGCGTCCACTGGCCTCGTTTGACGCCAATGCGATCACCCGGCTCAGGACTGCCGCCAGCTCGGTGATTGCCGCACGCTATCTGGCGAGGCCGGACTCAAGCCGGCTGGCAATATTCGGTGCGGGCACCCAAGGGCGGGAACACATTCGCCAGATGGTCACTGCGTTCCCGATCGACCACATCAGCCTGTGCACGCCCAATCCTGAACCCGGGCTCGCACGGCGTCTCTCCGACCGGTACAGACTGGATGTGGAATTATGCAGGGCCGAACAGGCATTAGAGGGTGCCGACATTATCGTGACCGCCACACGGTCGACCACTCCGCTATTTTCAGGTGAACAGTTGCCTGGCGGATGTTTCATTGCCGCCATCGGATCAAGCTTGCCCCACGCGCGCGAGCTCGATGATGCGGCGCTCCGGCGTGCAAGCATGGTGGCCGTAGAGTGGCGAACGCAGTCATTGCAGGAAGCCGGTGATCTGGTGCTCGCGGCCCCGGGCGTATTGAGCGCCAGCAAGATCGTCGAACTGGGCGAACTTGTCACGGGAAAAGTCACGGTGCACAGAGCACCTGACGACATCATGATTTATAAGTCGGTGGGCATCGGGCTCGAAGATATTGCACTGGCTGGGCTGGCCTGGCAACGATTCCTGGCGACCTGAACAAGGCATTGAGCACTGCCTCGCATCACCGAGACAACCAAATTTTTCAGCCAGCCTTGGGTACTGACGAGTCTGGCGCATTTTTCGCACGCGGGTTGGCCACCTCGGCAGCGCTGTAAACATGACGTGCCGCCAGCAAGGCGGCCAACTCTGCATCTCCAGCCACGACCGCCCGGAGGATCGCGGTATGTTCGTCCCAGTTCTGACGCATGCGCTCGCGATTGTTCACACTGAAAAACAAGGCAGTACGTTCGCGCAACGAACGCATGATTTCCTGCAACACTGAATTTGCAGCGACGTTGCCCAACGCCTCGTGGAAATCAAGATTGAGTGCCGAAATGCGAGTCAAGTCATCGACGCTGGTCAGCTTGGCCCCGTCCGCGAGAATACGTTCGAGCTTGGCAATTTGTGCGGGATCATTCCTGCGGGCAGCCAACTTGGCATTGAGGGCCTCGAGCGTGGCACGCACCTCCACCATTTCCTGAATCTGTTCATCGGTAAAGGTCATGACGGTCGCGCCGCGCCTGGGCTCGATTGAGACGATCCCTTCTGCCGCCAGCGCACGCAAGGCTTCCCGGACTGGCATGCGCGACACACCCAGCTCTTCAGAAAGCCGGCCCTCCACCAAACGCTCACCAGGAGCAAGCTCACCACTGAGGATGCGCTCACGCAGTGCCGTCAAAATCAGCTGCGTCAGAGGTGCATGACGCTCGCCGAGCTTGGTTTGGGATGCTGGTTCGATTGTTGGTTCGATTGTCATTTTGCTTTGCCAACGCAACACATGGTTCAACCGACGATTCTATACCAGGGGCCTTCGCCTTTGCAGCAGACTCCCTCTTTACGCGGATCGCAGGCGCCCACCAACAAACGCGCCCATTACAGTTTGTCTTCTGTCAGCGTGGCCCCAGCCTTCATGGTTCCTCACCCCCACAACAACACCGCGCAGAAGGTGGAAACCACCAGGCCTGTGACGACCGGAACCAGCAACATCCGGACAGCCTCCATGACAGGCACACGGGCAAAACCCGTCACGGCAATCAGGGAAGACCAGGCAATCAAGGTGCCGCCTCCAGTCCAGACCGCGCCCATCTGCCCGACAGCTGCCAGGGTCGCTGCATCCATTCCCACCACAGGTGCGAGTGCACCCGACAGCGCACCAGTCAGCGGCAGGCCCGCGAAACCTGAACCGTCTATTCCGGTAATCATCCCCACAATCAGCACACCAAACGCCACCAGGATGCCATTATTGGGTATGAACCCCTGTCCCGCCTGCACCAGTTCAAACAGCAGGCTGGGCGCCTTGTCGGCCGGCACACCAAGAATTTGTGCTGCCGTCTCACCAGCACCCAGAAAAAAGAAGCCCGCGATGGGCAACACGGCCCCCATGGCTTTGAAAGCAAAAACCAGGCCATCCGTGATGTGTTCCGGACAGGCATCCAGCATTTTTCGCGGGCCCTCGGCAGCCAGCGTTGCCAGCATCATCAACAACGCGGCAACACCGCCGACCAGCGCAGCGGCATCGCCGCCCTTCAGTTCAGGCAAACCTGTCCCGAGTTTAGGGAGCACCATGACTAGCACCACCCCCACGAAAGTGATTGGGGTCAGCACGGCAAAAACCCTGGACCATTTGGTGCGTCGCGCGTCCATTCCAGAAAATACTGACACCGGTTGCTCGCCCGTCGCGGCTGGGGGATTTTCGTCGGCCCAATGGACGATTTCAGACTTGTCGAAGGTGCCGAATTTCTGCGTGTCCATCACGCCCGTTTGGGCGCTGCGATGCCACTGATCCAAAAGAGCCGGACTTGCCGGGCGAATCAGTTTGCGGATGGACCAGTAACCAAGAAGCAGAGCGATCCCACCAGTGATTAACGACAGGACGAGTGCGCGATCAGCGACCACCACTGCGCTGACGGCCGCGCCGGCAGCCTTGGCACTGATGCCGGGTGCCACGCCGATCACATAGTCTGACGACAGCGCCATGCCCTGCCCGGCGATGGCGACCGCCATCGCACCCGCAATGGGCGGCAGTCCTGCCATGATCGCTGCCGGTAACAATATGGCGCAAACCAGGGGAATCGCTGGAGTCGGCCAAAAGAACAGCGAAATGAGATAAGTAATGGCGGCAAGTACAAAATAGGCGATATGCCCGTTTTTCATGACTGCGCGAAAGGGCTGAACCATTCGGACATCAGAGCCAAGGTGCTTTAACGCATTGAGCAGCGCTGTCATGAAGGCAATGACCAGGAAGATATTGAATAGCTCCTTGGCTGCGACAAAACTGGCCATGAAAATCCCGCCCACAGCGCCCACCAGGCTGCCCGTCAGGGCAAACATCAGGACAAATGTGGCCAGAATCGACGGCACCACGACGTTTGCCCGAAAAATCATCGTGATGACAATAGAGAAGACACCCGCCAGATATAGCCAGTGAGCAGCGCCTATCGTTACTGTGCTTTGCATGTGAGCCTACTCCGCAATGGATGAACAACAGATCTCAAGTCGTAGGTCTGTTGGTAGACTGTATCCCGTGATTTGATTTATATCAACAATATTCAAAATAAATTTTGAATCTATTTTTTACATTGCAATTATTATCAATAAAAACAATTGGTTATTGTTATTAAATAAATTTTAAATCAATGATGAAATATGAAAAATTCATTTATGTATACAATATTCCATTGGAACTTACTTAGCACACCAGTAAAGCGTTGAGCTTCCCAATACACTTTTTGCGAAGTACGTGCCATTTACCATTTTGTAAGCACTGCTGCCCGAGGACGACCGGCACAACCAGTTTTTTTCATCGGCCACCGCACAATTGCCAAATGTTGTCATTTCCAGAAGCGTGCCTCCCTGGTACAGGTACTTTGTCACCGTTGACGCGCTGACGTCGACATTAAAGTCCAGCATTGCGCTGGTCTCAGACTGACAACTGCCCGCACACAGCAAGGCATCAACTTCCGTATCACACAGGTATGTCTTCAGCCCTTTGTTTTCCTGGGCAAACGCCCCAAGGCTCAACACGGAAAGCATCAATAGGGTGAATAGGCGCTTCATGAACACTCCAGCGTTTACCGACATCTGCTCGTCAGCGTCGCGCGGTTGCGTGCAGCCAAGATTGTCAACTGTTCTGACGAATTATCAGAATTCCTTACATTGTTATTCATTTTTCCGAGGATTAACATCGACCACGAAATTGCATCAAGCGTAGCCATTTTTTCCATATCACTTCGTGCAATTGGTAGTCGGGGAGTACAAGGGCCCCACGTGGAGCCCGTTAATAACCGGAGATCCAGCATATGGAAACCAAAAGTAAAAATTTCCTGAAATGCTTCTGGCAGTGGCTCAGCAAGCCCAGTGCCAAGTATTCCATTTTGGCCATCGGCGGCGTGTCGTTTGTGGTCGGCATTCTGTTTTGGGGTGGCTTCCACACCGCCCTTGAGGCCACCAACTCGACCGAATTCTGTATT
>CAIJKV010000043.1 GCA_903821335.1 uncultured beta proteobacterium | reverse complement strand
CCGAACGGTTCCAGGGATCTTGCGCGGGGTCGTTATCCAGATACGGCCCAAACGAGCGCCCACGGGTCTGGTCCAGGCGATGCGGGGCCTCGATCTTGATGACCTCAGCACCGAGATCGCTCAGCAATCCAGCCATATAGGGCACCGCAAACACATACGACAGGTCCAACACCCGAAGTCCTTTCAGGGGCAGCGTTGGCGTGGGCGTTGGTGATGACATTGTCTTGGGCGTGGGCGTTGACGTGGCTGACGGCATCGGCGTGGGGTTCGGTGTGGGCTGCACAGAATCAGGCATATTGGGTCAACCCGAGCTGGTGAACCAGGATTTCAGTCCGGTGTTCATCCAGCATGGGCGAACGCCGGCGAATCGTCGTCGGGGTGGCCGACAATTTCCCGAGTTCCGCAGGGAACTTCAGCGCCGTACCGGTTGCCGGATGCTCGACCGCAACGAAGGACTCGCGCGACGCCAAGTGTTCGCAGGTCAGCAAGTCGCCCGCACCTTGTACGACACCCAGCAACAGTCTTTGCTTGGCACCCTCCAGGAATACGTCTTTGGCGTCCCGGTCCTTCAGGCATTCTTCAAGCAGTGCGCGCACTTCTGGCACATGCTTTTCCCGCTGTGGAGGGCTGGTGAACATGGGCTCGCGAAACTCTGGCCGGCCAAAGAGTTCAGCCAGGCCGTCGACCGGCGCGCCGCCACCGACCTGAAAAGCCAGATAGCCCTTGCGCGTCGTGATGGGTTCTCCGGCAAACGGATCTTGAACCACCGCACGCCGACCTTGCACTGCTCCCAGGAACGCGTAATAGGATTCGTTGAGCACCAACTCAGACGCCAGGCATTCGTGTATCGACAAATCAATGTGCTCGCCGAACTGGTCCTGCTGGGCGGCCGTATAGGCCATGATCGACGCATAGGCCGCGTTAAGCCCGGCGCAGTAATAAGCCTGGGACAAGCCATGTTTTAAAGGCGCACGATCGGCCTGGCCACTGATCTGCATGATGCCGCTCATCGCCTGCAAGACCAGATCACTGGCGCGATATTGGGCATACGGCCCGGTTTGCCCAAAATTCGTGATGGAGGTCACGACTATTTTTGGATTCCATGCAAGCATCTGGTCAACGCCCAGTCCCCATCCCTCAAGCGTACCCGGTCGAAAACTTTCAATCACGATATCGCTTTGCTCGACCAGCAACTGAATGATCGGCTGGGAATCCGGGCGCCTCAAATCAAGGGCGACGCTGCGCTTGTTCCAGTTCAGGTACTGGAAAAGAAGACTCTGCTCGGGCTTGGGAGCGTCCGTTTTCAGGGGTGGCAGGGTACGCGCGAAATCACCGGTGACGGGCTTTTCGATCTTGATAACGTCGGCACCAAAGTCGCCCAGCAAACGCGCCGCAAACGGCCCCGCGATCCCATGACTGAGGTCGAGAACCCGCAGGCCACTGAGCGCGCCGGGCGCGATGTTCGTCTGCTGGGAATCCCCCGGCACCATCAGACTGACGGTGGAACAAAAGGATACGGAACGGGCAAGCCACCGCGATAGGGCAACGCGACGACCGCACTGCCCGGTGTGGACTCCTTGTCCACATCGTTCAGTATGCCAAGTTCAATGTCAATCAAACCATAGCCGGGTCCCTCGCGTTTGCCAGACACCCTGCCCCACACGCGCATCGTCTCGTTCACCACGTTCATGGCGCGAAACTGAAAGCCGGCCTTCCAGACCCAGCCACCGGGCCCGGCCCAGTCAGCCAGCAGTTGCATCACGAATTGCTGCTTGAGCGACCCGTTGATCAGCAAGCCCGGAAGCTTGTCGTGTTCCATCGCGAACGGTTTGTCGTAATGGATCTTGTGCCAGTTTTCCATGGCGGCCGACCAGCGCATCAGGTGGGCGGTCGTCATCGGACCTTTTTCCAGCCCGGGCAGTTCTGCGCCAACCTCGACGTCTTCGAAATAGATTTCTTTACCCAGCGCCATGATCTACTTCCTCCGGATCTGCGTGCGTCGCGTGCGAATCAACAGCTCGCCTTCGCCATTGCGGTATTCAGACTCTGTCACCACCAGCACGATCGGGCCTTTGCTGGTTTCTTTTTCAGAAATGTCGGCATAACGCGCACGCACACTGATGGTCTCGCCGTGGCGCGCATAGCGGAAGAACTCGATTTCCGAGCCGCCATTGAGCAACGCGTAGCCTTTGAGGGGCAATATTTCCGGCAGTCCCTGTGACGTGGTGGCGGCGACAATGCCATCAAAATCCGGGTTGTGCGCATTCATCTGAATGGGGTCCGGCGCACCAAAGGCGCGACGAAACATATGCGTGGGGTACAGCGGTGGCGCCACCGGCCCGCCATAACGCGCGTTGTTGGCACAAGGCGCTGAAAATATCGGATCTTCGTTCATGATGGCCTGGGCATAGCGACGCACACCGCCGCGCTCAACCACATCACAGGCCACGTCGGCCTCGGACTGCATCCCGACATACTGCTTCAAGGACTCTGAAAAGGATGACATCATCAAACTCCCAACACGCTGCACAGGTGGCAGGTTCGCTAAGCGTTATTCGGCAAGCGCACGCCCTCAGGGAAACACGTTCCCGCAGGGCATGGGCGTTAAGTTTTTCCGGCCAGGTAACGCTGTGGGCTGACGGTAAACTTGCTCCGGCAATTCAGCGTGTCGAAGTAGTACCAGATGCCGTCATGAAACTGGCGGGTTCCTTTGGACGGATCAACCTCTTTGGCACCAAAGGCGGTTTCGCCCGTCTTGGTTTCAGCGTCTTCCAGGTCGATCGCTTTTCCGCATACAAGACACTTCATCATTTAATGCTCCAGACTAGTTAACTTCTCAGGTCGGGCCAAGACCACAGGCCCGAACGATGGTTGAAGAATTGGTGGCCATGTTCGGTGGCCATGTT
>CAIJKV010000042.1 GCA_903821335.1 uncultured beta proteobacterium | reverse complement strand
GGGCGTCGGGCGCCACACCACTGGCGCGCGCAACCACCCCGACCAAACCCAGTTCCTGGGCAGTGGTCGCGCTGACCACACCAATACCTTGAAAGCGCGCCTGGACGCTTCGACTCGCGAGCATCAAATCATTGATCTCGGCGAAGTCCTTCAAAAAACCGACAAGGGTCTGTAGCAAGTCCTGACGCAAGGCATCGGTCAAGCCCCTGACACGGCCCGGGCGCAGCCACCCTCGCCCAAAACGATTGCCACATACACGCTGCGTCGCATTGATGATGGCGGTGCGCAGACGTCCATAGGTACCCCCGCCTTGCAAAAAGGCAATGTCTGTGGCGAGCCCGCCCAACGTCGCGAGATGGACGGCAATACGTTCCATCTCGAGCGCCACGCCGCGCAGCAACGCTGTCTCAGGCGTGCAACGAAAATCTGACAAGGCCTCGATCGCGGCGCAGTAGCCCCAACAGTAAGCCACACTGGAGTCACCGCACGTCGATTCGATGAGTGGCGCCAACGCCGTGGGTGGCCTGCGAAGCAATAGCGTCTCGACCCCGCGATGCTGGTAGCCAAGTTGTATCTCCAGATGATGGACTTTTTCACCCAGGCACATGAACCGAAAGTGCCCGGGTTCAATCACGCTGGCATGAATCGGACCCACGCCGACCTCATGCACCTCGTTGCCACGCACTTTGAAAAATGGATAGTCCGCCATATGCTGCTGACGCGCACCTTCGAAGCGCACGGGCTTGAGCCAGGGGTGACCGTCGGGAACAAGGCCTGTCTGCTCCCACAGTTCGCGTTCGAATATCTGGGCGGCCGGGTGACGACAGGTGAGCGAAGGGAAATGCTCGCCTGCGCTCGCGTCAGCGCGAACGATGACCATCGCGCCTGACAGAGGCTGCAAGACTGCGGTGACAACCACCCCCGCACGGTCCTGACCTTGGTGACGCCCGAACAAGGTCACCAGGCGATCGCCCGCAGACAGCCGGTCAGCGCAACGCTGTGCAAGTTCGCCAAGGCTGACAGCCGTCAGGCTCTTCACACTGCATGCATGCAGTCCCGGCGCCGTACAGGTGCCGTGTGCTGCCTGCGAGACTTCTGTTTGTGCCGGATGCATCAGGATCCCCCTATCGAGAGCGCCACGGCGTGCAGCAACTGGGTAATCAGCTCTGGCGTGTAGGTACCCAGCATAATTAAAATACAAACGAAACCAACTTTGGGGACAATGGTCACCAACGACTCACTGACGGGTTGCGTGGCTTGCGTGGGCGCGTCCCACAGCATGGGAAACACGGTCCGGCCGGTTGCGACGAAAATGATCGTCAACATCACGCACATGAGGGTAAAGGCGACAAGGTTGCCAGACTGGACGATCCCCGAGAGGATCAGCATTTCAGCCAGAAAGCTGGCGAAGGGTGGGAACCCCAGCAACGCAAAAATTCCCACCGTAAACAGAAGGCCTGCGAACGGCATCACGCGGATGACACCATGCAGCGCGGTGGCTTCGTTCGTGCCATAGACTGAGCGCATCCTGCCCGCGGTGATGAAGAGCAAGGACTTGACAAAGGCGTTGCTCACCACATAGAGCACAACACCATACGCAGCGACCTTGCCGACTGACAACCCCAGCGCAATGACACCCGAGGAACTGATACAGGCATAGGCAATCAGTCGTTTGTAATTGCGTACCGACATGATCTGAATGGCAGCCACAATCAGTGATGCATAGCCCATGATCAACAGTTCCTGCGTGACGAAACTTGCGTCAACGCCCTGGAATACTTGCAAAATCCGGAACACGGCCACGACACTGATGTTGAATTGTGCAGACGCCAACAACACGGTTGTGCTGGTGGGCGAGGCTTCGTAGGTTTCGGGCAACCAGCCATACAGGGGCGCCAGGCCCAGCTTGCCGCCGAGTCCAAACAGCATGAGCGCCAGTCCAAGGCGCTGCCAGCCATCCTTGGACATGGTGAGCGCCGCGCCAAGTTGGTCAATTTCAAAGCTGATCGCCACGCCACGCAGGGTGGCCGACTGCGTCAGGCACATGAAACCCAGGAACGTAATCGCCAACGTCATCGAGGAATAAAGCATGTAGCGCCATGCCACACCGCGGGGCGCTCCGAAATTGCCACAAACCATCATGAGCGCGGCGCACAGCGTGCTCACCTCGATCAGCGTCCACAGCACAATCAGGTGATTGGACAAGATGCCCAGGTTCAGCACCAACATGAACAAAAGAGTCAGTGCCGACCGTGTGCGTATGTCCTGTGTCCGCTCGGGTGAATGACGTTCCCTCGAGAGCATATAGACGCTGATCCCGAGGAACACCGTATTGATCACTACCACGAACAGCAGCGAAGTCGCATCCAGGACGACATAACGACTGACAAAATACTTGGGCAAATCGGCCAGTGGCGTCGTGAGCAATACTGCCATGGAAACCAGCCAGAATATCAGTGCGGCCAGGACCAGAGCAGGGGAAATCCAGCTGCCATAGCCAGAACGCAGGCCCGGAGCGTGGACCGCAGGCACGGCGTGGGATGCGTTGCAATCTGCGATATCTGTCATGGGATTTCTTTCAATCCATCGTCCTGCACACTTTGAGGAAGGATATGACTGCCCACCGCCACGGTCAGAATGAACAGGACACTGATCGCAAGGTGTACAGGCAGTGTCCAGGGCTCTGCCATCAGGAACTCAAAAAGAGCCAGCGCGTTTTCCATGAACAACAAGGCCACTAATTGCGCGCCGGGCTCAATATTGGTCGACAGAATCAGCAAGGCGATCATCGCCATGGCGGCAACAGTGCCCAGCGCCAAGGCTCGCACGTCAGAACTGGCACCATCGCCAAACTTGAAAGCGAAGGCGATCAGGGTGATGGCAATACCCCAGGTAAAAAGGTTCGATGGCATCAGGCTCATCCGCGCCCGCACCGATTGCCTGAGCGCACCGCGCAGCAGGTAGGGAACGAGCACGGACCGCACCAGCAATAATTCCAGCGCAACCATCGTCGCATGCGTGGAGACCACTTCATGGCCCGTCAAGGCGACCCAGGCCAGTGCCAGCCCTTGCAAACTTAGCCACGCCGGGGCCGACGATAGTCGGCTGAAGAATACCGGAATGACGGTCGCGACCAGGCACAATATCAGGGGCAGTGTCATAGTCTGGTGACCCCCAGACCAAGGATGACCATACATCCGATCGAAGCCACCGAAGCGAGCAGCACATAGGCCGGCACCCAGCGCAACGGCAGGCGCGCAATCAGAGATTCAATACATCCGACGACCAACGCAACAAAAACCATCAGGCCCAGCGACATGAGGATGGCGGCCGCGGGCGACGACAGCGGATCAAACGGGTTGAGCAACGCCGCAATCAAGCCGGCATAGAGGAACATTTTCAACGCCGAGGCGCATTGCATGGCCGCCAATTCAGGACCGCTATGGTCCAGGATCATGACCTCATGGATCATGGTGAGCTCCAGGTGGGTCAGCGGGTCGTCCACCGGAACCCGGGCCGCTTCGACCTGCAACAATATCAGCAAGGCCAGTACCAGGGGCCCCACGATGATCGCGTAACTCGGCGTGGCGTGCAGATGGCCAATCAAATCGGCAAAACTGGTCATCCCGGTCGCGGCGCTGGCGGTGCCAATCAGGAGGAATAGTGCTGGCTCGGCAAAGGCGGAAAACGACGCCTCGCGGGCTGCGCCCATGCCCTCAAAGGAGCTTCCAACGTCCATGGCCGAGATCATCAGGACGATGCGCGCCAGACCCAGCGTATAGGCGACCACGATGAAATCATACGAAAACTGCAAAGGTGCGAACTGCCCCAGCATGGGAACCATGGTCGCTGCCAACAACGTGCACACCAGCACGACATACGCACCTGCCCGAAACAGGGGACTGGCGGTCGTGCTGACCACCGGTTGCTTGCCCAGCAGGCGCCGCCAGTCAGAGGCCGACTGCCATACCCTGGGGCCCCGTCGGCCCACCCACCAGGACTTAGTCCGGTTGATCGTGCCCACCAGCAAGATGGGCATGCCCAGCACGCAGGCCAATTGCACAAGTGCCAGCAACATCGTCATGGCAGGACGCCTTCTGCAAACAGGATCAACGCCGCGATGATGACGAGTGCAGCCAGCCCTGCTGCGAACACGAACCGCGGATCGTCCTCATGCAGTTTGGCCGACACCTCATCGGCGGTTTCATCTCCGCGATCGATGACCGCGTACAGACGCCTCTCGACCGCGTCCACGCAGGACGTAATGACATAGCTATCACTTGGAAAGTATCCGGCAGGTGCCTTTTGCCGCTGGATCAACACCAGGATACTTTTGAATGTCCTGGCGAAGTCAATCGAAAAGCTCGCCCCGGTATATTGCATGCGGGTGTTGGGCGCGTCATAGCCGCAGCCCCAGGTTGGTTGCCGTTGGGCAACGTTCCCAAACCACCTGAGACCCAGCCACACTACCAGGCCAACGAGCAGAACCAGCACCGCTGAAATTGCCCCGATTCCGGTCAGGGTAGCAAGCGTGGACTCAAGTGTTTTGATGGTCAATGCATCTGGAATGCCGTGCATCAACAGCACCGTCGGTGCGAGCACCAGGGCAAAACCCAGCACCGGCACGACACCCAGCACAACGGTGCCCAGCGCATGGATCGCCATGGGGACAAGCATCCAGCGATTGGCTTCGTGACCCGG
>CAIJKV010000041.1 GCA_903821335.1 uncultured beta proteobacterium | reverse complement strand
GGGCGGCAACGTCGGGATGGAGCAGATCGCGCGCGCGCGACCCGATGGCTACACCCTGGGCATGATCATCACGTCGCATGCCATCAACATGAGCATGCCCCAGAAGCCCGACTACGACGTCACTAAAGACCTGACGCCGATCTCGATCCTGTCCTTGTCCAACAACATTCTGGTAGTCAATCCCAAGGTTCCTGCCAAGACCCTGGCTGAACTGATTGCACTTGGAAAATCCGGAAAAATGCCGTTGAACTTTGCCTCGTCTGGAAATGGCACGACGCCACATTTTTCTGGCGAACTTCTCAACCAGATGGCTGGCATCAAGATGCGCCACGTGCCATACCGCGGTGCAGGCCCGGCCATGGTTGATGTGATTGGCGGCAACGTGGAAGTCATGTTCGATGCCATCACGACCGCCACGCCCCAGATCAAGGAAGGCCGGGTACGCGCCCTGGCCGTCACCGGTTCGTCGCGTTCGCCGGTATTTCCGGACGTGCCCACCATGGCCGAAGCAGGGCTGCCGGGGTACCTGATTGAAGGCTGGCTGGGCATCGTCGCCCCCGCGGGCACACCACCCGACATCGTGAAATATTTGAGCGACACCGTGCAGGGCATTATGAAAACACCAGAACTCAAGACCAAAGTCGAAGAACTCGGGATGGTGGTCGCCAATTTCGATGCGACGCGATCAAAGGTGTTCGTCGCTGACGAAGTCAAGAAGTGGGGCAACATCATCCAGACGATCGATGCCAAAAATGACTGACGCCACCAAACCCGCCACGGTGCGCATTGGCGATTCGGTCGCCGAGTTTGCCGTGCGCGCCTTTGACCCGGCGGTCTGGGACAAGGCAACCATGTGTTTGCTCGATGCGCTGGGTCTGGCCCAGATTGCCCGCTCAGAAAACACCACGCTGGCCATGCGGGACCTGAGCACCGTGACCACGACGCAAGGCGCCAGGCTCTGGCCCTATGGCGTCAAGGCGTCGCTGGCTGAGGCAGTCGCTGCGAATGCAGTCGCTGTCCATGGTCATTTCCATGACGATTCGGATCCGGCTTCCTGGTGTCACCCAGGGTCCTTGATTGTGCCCGCAGCAGTTGGGGTTTCGGAAGTTTCCGGCGGTACGCTGGAAACGGTATTGCGCTCGATCATCGCCGGCTATTCGACTTTGAACTGGCTCGGCGCAAAAGAGCATGTGGCGCACGCGCTGATCAAGCGCGGCATTCGGACGAGTCCCGCATTTGGCACAATTGGTGCTGCAGCTGCGGCGTCTGTGGGCCTGCACCTCAATGCCGCTCAGTCTGCGAATGCCGTGGCGATCGCCGCGAGCATTACGGGCGGCACGCTTGAGCCGTTGCGGTGTGGCTCTGACGAATGGCGGGTGCAGAATGCACAGGCGGCACGAGGTGGGGTGCTGGCCGCGCAGCTGGCTGCCCGAAACGTCCAGGGTGCAGCGACCGCGCTAGATGGCAGCAAGGGGGTGTTGCAGTCCCTGGCCGGGTTGATGTCTATTCCGGAACTCTGGAAAATTCCCTTGCGTCCCGATGCGATTCTCGACATTTATGCCAAACCGTGGGCGACACTGGGTGACAACATGGCGGCTGTGCGTGCCGCCAAGCTGATGCATGACGATGGCATCGATGTCAAACAGATCGAATCGATCCAGGTCACCATCTGGCGTGCCTACGCCGAATATCCTGGCACCTCGTTCAAGGGGCCGTTCGTGCTGCCCGTCCAGGCCTTGGCCAGTACCGGGTTTGCGACTGCCGCGATGCTGCTGTTGGGCGACCTTGAGTACGACGTGTCGCTCAACCAGCGCGAGAATGCTGCGTTACTCGATCTGGTGCAGCGCGTGGAGGTGTTGCCCAGCGACGTGGGCACCAAGCTCGACGCGGTACTGACCGTTACGTTTTCAGATGGCTCGACCCGCACCCGCCATGCGTCGGATGCGCCCCGGAACTGGCTCTACCACGATCCCGAGCGGGCGATTGCGATCTTTGAACAACGGCTGGTCAGCACAGGCTATCCGGTCGACGCCGGCCGGGAAATGGCGAGCGCCTTGTTTGCAGAGGGGGCGCGTGGCCAGTCGATTGTGTCCATTCTTGATCGATTTGCGAGGCATCAGCCTGGGCT
>CAIJKV010000040.1 GCA_903821335.1 uncultured beta proteobacterium | reverse complement strand
TCCGTTTCGGCGACCATTGCCTGCGCGCTGGCCTGGTTGCTCAGGCCCAGAGAGGCCAAACCGGCTGCCGAATAAATAATGAACTCGCGACGTGAAGATTTCATGTTCATATCCTGGAAAGAGTTGACCCCCCATAGAGCCAACGTAACCAACATTTTAACTCTTTGGTGGCCGATGCGCCCTTGACCCGCGCTAATCGAGTTTGATGCGTGCTGCGGTCACAACCTCGCCATAACGCGCCAGGTCGGCTTTGATCTCATCACCAAATTGTGCCGGCGTGCCAGGCTTGGCATCAATGCCCAGCTTCGAGAGCCTGGCCACGACTTGCGGGTCAGTCAGGATGGCGTTGAGCTCCGTGTTCAGGCGTTCAACCACCGCTTTGGGTGTCTTGGCCGGAGCGAGCAGGCCCACCCACGAATTCACCACAAACCCAGG
Source organism: uncultured beta proteobacterium (assembly GCA_903821335.1). Lineage (GTDB taxonomy): Bacteria > Pseudomonadota > Gammaproteobacteria > Burkholderiales > Burkholderiaceae_B > Zwartia. The sequence goes on along the minus strand of CAIJKV010000040.1, from coordinate 3,053 downwards.
CACCCCGCTTTCGATAAACGTCGGGACGTCGGGTAACGACGGCACGCGCTGGGCACTCGATACGGCGACGGCCACGACACGTCCTGTCTGCACGAGTTGGTAGGCACCGGCGACAGCTGTGTATACCAGCGGAATCGTGCCTCCCTGTACGTCGATCAGTGCCTGCCCACCACCTTTATAGGGCACATGCATCAGCTTTGAACCTGTCTGCTGGTTAAGGAGTTCGCCAGCAATGTGGGGCGTGCCGCCGATACCAGAGGTGCCAAACCCGAGTCCGCCCGGTTCAAGCTTGGACTGGGCGATCACTTCCTGCAACGTTTTGGCTGTGACGGTCGGATTCGCCACCAGAATCAGCGCGGCGTCACCGATTTTTCCGATTGGGGCGAGTCCATTGACCGAGTCAAATGGAATGGGGTGGAACACATGCGGATTGATGACCAATGTGCCGTCAAATCCGAGCACAAGCGTGTAGCCGTCGGGTTCTGCATTGGCAACCAGCGCTGTGCCGATATTGCCCGAGGCACCGGTCTTGTTTTCAACAAAGACTTGCTGGCCGAGCCGCTTGGTGAGTTGGTCGGCAATCAGGCGCCCGCTGGTGTCCGTGACACCGCCGGGTGCGAACGGTACGATGAGCCGGATTGCCTTGCTGGGGTAGGCGTCTTGCGCGAAAACCCCTGCGGAAAAAGTGCCCAGCGCCACCGCGGCGCAGGCCAACAGCGCCGATCTTGCGCCCGTCATCACGTGCTGAATCATGTCCCGTGTCTCCGCGAGTGTTTTTCTGGAATGTAACAATACCCCCGATCGCAGGCTGGCTGGCGGGTTGCATGCAAAAATAGCGACTTTGACCCCCACTTGATAGGATCGCGCCTATGATCGCGCTGGAATCCCTGAATTTCTGGCTCAATATCATCGCGACGATGATCTTTGCGATTACAGCCGTCCTGGCGATCGGCGACCGGGACGTGGATATCTTTGGTGTGATTGTGTTGGGGTCCATGACTGCGGTAGGGGGTGGTACCGTTCGCGACCTGGTGCTGGGGGTGCCTGTTTTTTGGCTCCATCGTCCGGAATATATCGGGGTGTCGGTGCTGGCCAGTATCCTGGCCTTTGTTGCCCGCTCATTTTTTACGTTGCCCCAGGTGTACAGGTCGCTGCTCTATCTCGATGCGCTGGGGGCGGCCTTGTTTGGCATTCAGGGGACCCTGAAAACCTGGGACCTGGGCATTGCCCTGCCGGTGGCACCCGTCATTTTTGGCGTGGTGACGGCTATTGGCGGCGGTCTGATTCGGGATATGCTTGCGGGGCGGCAAACCTTGCTGATGACCCCCGAGCTGTACGCGATCCCTGTTTTAATAGGGTGTTCGCTGTTGGTGGGTGTGCTCGGGTTTTTCCCTGCACATACGGTCGACGCAGCGATGGTGTGCGCGGCGATTATATTTATTATTCGGGCGGCTGCGATTCACTGGCATTTGCGGGTGCCCGATTTTCTGATTATCAAATCGCGAACAGATTTCAATAAGGACGGAAAATAAGATGGATCAATCCCCGGTACTGAGCGTCGCAGGAAAAGTCGCCACAATCACCTTGTCACGGCCCGACGTGGCCAATCGGATGGTGCCCGAAGATTTGCGTACTGTGGTGGACCATGTCCATGCTGTCAACCAGATGGACGAAGTCCTGGTGCTGCGACTCATGAGCACGGGAAAATATTTTTGCAGCGGCTTTAACATCGGGTCGCTGACCGAAGAAAAGGGCGAAAACGGCATTTCATTTGGCCAGCTTGTCGACGTGGTCGAACAGGCGCGAGCGGTCACCATCGCCGGGTTGCAAGGCGGTGTGTATGGTGGTGCCACCGACCTGTGCATCGCCTGTGATTTTCGTATTGGCGTGCCCACGTGTGATACGTTCATGCCCGCCGCGCGCTTGGGCCTGCACTATTATCAGGGCGGGCTTGAACGCTATGTCAGCCGACTCGGGTTAAACGCCGCCAAGCGCATGTTCCTGACGGCCGAAAAGCTGGACGCCCAGACGATGCTCGATATCGGTTTTCTGACGGAGATCGTACCCGCCGACCAATTGCAGACCCGGGTTGATGCCCTGACTGACATCTTGGCGTCCATGGCACCCATCCCCTTACTGGGGATGAAAAAGCACCTTAACCGCATCGCGCATGGCACCCTTGACGTCCTTGACCTGGAAAAAGACGAGCTTCGCTCGCAAATGTCGGAAGACTTGCGCGAAGGCGGCCTGTCGTTCAAAGAACGGCGCAAACCAGTGTTTCGTGGCGTCTGAGCGTGAACGTTCGCTTTCTTGAGGCGTTCGTATGGGTGGCCCGGCTGGGTAGTTTCAAGGCGGCTGCCGACAAGCTTTTTACGACACAGGCAGGAATATCCAACCGGATCGCGGCCCTTGAAGATCAGTTTGGGGTGCGGCTATTTGACCGTGACCGGCGCAGCGTGACGCTGACCTATCATGGCACGGAACTGTTGCCCTACGCCGAGAGGATGATCGAGTTACAGGGCCGTATGCTGGGGGCAGTTGGCAAGACGGAGTCGTTTTCCGGCATGTTGCGCATCGGCGCAATCGAGACGGTCGTGCATACTTGGCTGCCCGACCTGTTGTCGCGTTTCGCAGCTCTTTACCCCAACGTGACGCTGGAACTGATCTCGGACATTACGCCGCGTTTGCGAGACGACCTGTTGCGCGGTGCCCTTGACTGCGCGATCCTGACCGAAGAGATTACGCCTGGCTTCATAGAAAATCGCCGCATCGCCAACTATGCCATGCGCTGGGCGACCAGTCCTCAGTTGGCGCGTGAACTGCCTGATGGTCCATTGACCTTCGCCGATATCGCGCGCTATCCCATTATTTCCTTTCATCGCGACTCATGCGTTTACCGTAATATTTCCCAAAGCGCGGCCGGGTGCCCTGACATGCGCGTCAGCTTTTTCTCTTCGCTGGCAGCCATGGTCGACCTGGCGCGTTCGGGTTTCGGGATTGCGCCACTGCCCGTGGCAGTCATCCACAAGGATGTGACAGAGGGGCGGCTGGTG
>CAIJKV010000039.1 GCA_903821335.1 uncultured beta proteobacterium | reverse complement strand
GCAACCGACCGAACGACCCCACCCAAATATCCTGGTCGCCCTTTCGTCGCACGGCTTCGGACACTTGTCGCAGGCGGCTCCCGTCGTCAACGCCTTGCAGCGCCTCATCCCTGAGGCACGCATCACCGTGCGTGCAAAATTGTCAGCCGAACGGATCAAGCGGCGCATGCATCACCCAGCGGCCACTCAGCCCGTTGCCGATGACTTTGGCATGGTCATGAACCATGCGTTAAGCGTCGATGTCGCGGCAAGCCTTGCCATGTATCAAAAGGTTCATACAAACTGGACTAAGCGCGTCAACCGCCTGGCACAAGAACTGGTCGAGGCGCGCGTCGACCTGGTACTGGCTGATGTGCCCTACCTGACTCTGGCCGCGGCGGCCGTTGCTGGCATTCCAAGCGTCGCCCTGTGCTCGCTGAACTGGGCAGACATCCTTGAACACTATATTGGGCCTGATGCGGCGCCAGAACTGATCGGCACGATGCGCGCGGCTTACGGTTCAGCGCGCTATTTTCTGCAACCGACGCCCAGCATGCCGATGCCCGGCTTGTCGAACGTGCGCGCCATTGGCCCGACCTGTTCACCCGGGCATGCGCGACGGGCGGAACTACTTGCCCAGATTGGCCAAACCAAACAAGCCAATGACGTCGCACCCCACCCCGACGCCTGGCTCGTACTCGTCGGCATGGGTGGCACACCCTATGAACTGAACCTCGAAGCATGGCCCACGCAGATTGATCACCGACCCGTTTACTATCTGGTGCCAGACAGCGTCGCGCACACGCATCCGCAAGCTGTTTCGGTCCTGAGCACCGGGGTGACGTATTCAGACCTGCTGGCTTCGGTCGATTTGATTATTTCAAAACCAGGCTATGGAATGTTCGTGGAATCGGCCGCAGCCGGTGTGCCCATGCTGTATGTCGCCCGCCACGACTGGCCTGAAACCGATGCGTTAACCGCGTGGTTGCAGTCGGTCGGGCAGTGTCGGGAGATTCAAAGTCAAACACTTCACGATGGAGACTTCGCAAGTCCGATGCAAGAACTGCTGCGTCACGGAAACTATCCACCTGTACCCCCTTCTGGCAACGAAGAGGCGGCGCTGCTCATCGCGGGTCTGCTGGCTTGAGGGGGGGGTTACCGAGGCAGCGCTTACAATTCCGGCACAAATTTACGATCAATGACCTGTCGACCTAGAAAAGGCAAACTCACCTGATGGACTGGTACGTCATCCACGCCAAACCGCGCCAGGAACACCGCGCCCTGCTCAACCTCGAGACTCAGGGCTATGAGTGCTATTTGCCGCAACGTGCCGTGCAAAAATTGCGCAGAGGCGTGCTTGAGGTGCAGCAAGAGGCACTATTCCCGCGCTACCTGTTCATTTGCCTTGACGCGTCTCAATCTGGCAAAAGCTGGTCACCGATCCGCTCAACGCTGGGTGTGTCGCGCCTGCTGACCTTTGGCAACGAACCCGCGCGCGTCGATCCACGCCTGATCGAACTCCTGCGGGAGCGAGAACAATTCGTGCCCGAAGCGGCGGCGCGCTTGCATCAACAGGGCGATCGGGTAAGAATCATTGATGGTCCGTTCGCAGGACTTGAGGCCATTTACGAAATGGACGACGGCGAATCCCGCGCCATGGTGCTGATTGAATTGCTCAGCAGGCCGACCAAACTGACGTTGGCCTTGGCCAGTCTGCATAAAACCACGACCTAAACACCAAACCAATTTCAATGCAACCACAATACCGACGCGATATTGACGGACTTCGGGCAATCGCTGTTTTGTCAGTTCTTGCATTTCATGCGTTTCCGGAAATTGTGCGCGGTGGTTTCGTGGGCGTTGATGTTTTTTTTGTGATCTCAGGCTTCCTGATCACCAGAATCATCCTGACTGACGTGACGCAGGGTGACTTGAGCTTCAAGGACTTCTATGCACACCGGATCAGGCGAATTTTCCCGGCCCTGATCCTCGTCCTGCTGTGTTGCCTGATACTGGGCTGGTTTTTACTTTTGCCTAAAGATTATGCGGAATTGGGCAAGCACGTCCTGGCCGGCGCCGGCTTTGTGTCAAACCTGGTGCTGTGGGGGGAATCGGGCTATTTCGACAAAGCCGCCGAGATCAAACCACTGCTTCATTTGTGGTCACTCGGCATCGAAGAGCAGTTTTACATTTTCTGGCCGCTCATACTGTTTCTCGGCTGGAAAAAGCAAATCAACCTGCTGTGGCTGACGCTTGTCCTGGGCCTGCTGTCGTTCCTGCTCAATCTATACCTGATGCCTGACGATGCAGTGGCGGGTTTCTACTCCCCCGCCTCGCGCGTTTGGGAATTGCTGGCTGGCGGCCTGCTCGCGCACCTGAGCAGGGGCCGCATC
>CAIJKV010000038.1 GCA_903821335.1 uncultured beta proteobacterium | reverse complement strand
TGTCCTTGGCCTTGCCGACGGCAAACGGCGGGGTCACACCATCACGGCGCATCTTGCTTAAGGTCACTTCCACCACTTGCGCCAGATTGTAGCGATCCAGAATCTTGGCCACCGCATTGCGCACATCGATCATCAACATCCGCAGCCCGCAGTGGGCCTCGTCCGGACAGGTGCAACGCTGATAGGCACTCTCGCTCGCACAGCCGATCGGCGCCAGCCGCCCGTCCACCAGGCGCACCAAATCCCCGATCCGCAGTGACGCCGGATCGACGGCCAGAATGTACCCGCCGAGCTTGCCGCGCCGCGTCTCGACCACCCCGGCCGTGCGCAATTCCTGCAAGATACGCTCCACATATTTCAGCGGCAGCCGGTTGGCCTCGGCCAATTCCGCACCTCCGACTGACGGTCGTCCCAGTTCCGCCGCAATCCCCAAGTGGATCATGGCACGCAAGGCATATTCGGCTTTTTTGGAGAGGCGCATGGGTGAATGTGGACCAATTGGTAGGAAATTCAAGCCGACCCGGCAAGAAAAATAAAAGGAAATGTCTAAATACCCTAAAGCATTGATAACCAATGTCTAAGGAAACAAGTATCGGTTTTCCAACCCCCTTGGCCGGGGATGCGGGGGGCCTCAAACGCATCCTTGCATAGGGATTCGGGGAGGGTTGCGGGGTGATGCATGGCCGCGCTGCGAAATGGCTTGAACCCGAGGCGGCAAAACGGAACCCTCAAGACATGGATAACGAGTCACTCTATCAGCAGCGCCTGGCGCGCTACGTCACTGCCATGCGCAACGAGAAGCCGGACCGCATCCCGCTGCGGCGGCGATCGTGTATTCGGCGATTTGCTCTGCGGTCGGATCATCGTTGATATGGGTATCGACCAGAGCCAGCGTCTGTTCGGGCAGCAGCAGGATATTCATGGCGGCGTAGGTTGTCGTGCCCGGACGCTTGCCGATGATGTGGTCAATGTAGCGCAAGTGATCGGCATAACCACTGACCGTGCCGCAGATCATGCCATCGGCATCACCCATGTGCACCATCATCGCGCCGATCAGCGTCAGGCGGCGACGCATTTCGACACGCGCCATTTCTTTCGTGACGCCACGGCGGCACATCGTTTCCCAGTAGGTTGTCCAGTAATGGTGGAAGCGTTCGTCGTACTCAGGGTTGGTGACTTCGACGTCTTCGCCCAGCTTCAGGCGCAGCCCAAATTTTTCAATGCGTGCGGCCAGCACGGCGGGCCGGCCCACCAGAATCGGCCGGGCAAGTTTTTCGTCCACCACCACCTGCACGGCGCGCAGCACGCGCTCGTCTTCACCCTCGGTGTAGACGATGCGGGCCTTGCCGCCCTCGCGCACACGCGATTTGGACGCCGCGAACAGCGGTTTCATGAAGGCGCCGGAACGGTAGACAAACTGTTCGAGCTGTTCAACGTAGGCATCCAGGTCGGCGATGGGGCGTGTGGCCACGCCGTCGGCCATCGCCGCCTTGGCCACAGCCGGTGCGATGCGCACAATCAGGCGGGGGTCAAAAGGCTTGGGAACGAAGTATTCACGACCAAACGCCACGTCATAAGTACCATAGGCGGCGGCGACAACCTCGCTCTGTTCTTCCTGGGCCAGTTGCGCGATTGCCACGACAGCCGCTTTTTCCATGCCACGTGTAATCGTGGTGGCACCGACATCAAGCGCGCCGCGGAATATGTAGGGGAAGCACAGGACGTTATTCACCTGATTCGGATAGTCCGAGCGCCCGGTCGCCATGACAATGTCGTCGCGCACGGCGTGCGCATCGGCGGGCGATATTTCAGGGTCAGGGTTGGCAAGCGCCAGAATCAGGGGGTTCTTGGCCATCGTCTTGACCATTGCGGGCTTGAGCACGCCACCGGCCGACAACCCCAGGAACACATCCGCGTCCTGCATGATGTCTGCCAGCGTGCGCGCGTCCGTTTTTTGCGCGAAGCGCTCTTTGTCAGGGTCCATGAGTACCTTGCGACCCTCATAGACCACACCTTCGATATCCGACACGAAGATGTTTTTCAGTGGCAGTCCCAGATCGACGATCAAGTCCAGGCAGGCCAGGGCAGCAGCACCGGCGCCAGACACCGCCACCTTGACTTGGGTGATGTCTTTGCCAACCACTGACAGGCCATTGATGAACGCGGCCGACACGCAAATCGCGGTACCGTGCTGGTCATCATGGAACACGGGGATACGCATGCGTTCACGCAGCTTGCGTTCAACCAGAAAACACTCGGGTGCCTTGATATCTTCGAGGTTGATCCCGCCAAATGTTGGCTCCAGGCCGGCGATGATCTCAATCAGCTTCAGGGGATCTTGTTCGTTGATCTCGATATCGAACACATCGATGCCGGCAAATTTCTTGAACAGGACAGCCTTGCCTTCCATCACGGGCTTGGAGGCCAGCGGACCAATATTGCCCAGGCCAAGCACCGCGGTACCGTTCGTGATTACGCCAACCAGATTGCCGCGCGCCGTATACCGGAACGCATTGGCAGGATCGATGACGATCTCTTCGCAGGCAGCCGCCACGCCCGGTGAGTAGGCCAGTGCCAGATCGCGCTGGTTCGACAAGGTCTTGGTCGGTGTGACCGAAATTTTGCCGGGACGACCCTGCTCGTGGTATTCAAGTGCTGCCTTGCGAAAATTTTCTTCCATGATGGTGCGCTACCGTATCAGTCTGGCTTTGGAGAAGCCGATTCTAGTCCTTTTGAGTGCAAGAATGGCAGAAAGAACCCATACGGATCAAAGGTCTGCTTGACTTGCCAATCGATTACGTCCGCCGCACTCAACATTACTTGAAGGTCTTCCGATCCGCCAGGATCGGGAGAGGCCGGCGACGCAGGCGCGACGATGCGATTGAGCCATACCGACTCGACCCAGGCCAGGCAACCGGCATGGCCAGCCATCAGCCAAGCCAGATTGACTTCCGTACCAGGCACGGGCATCAACGCATCAAGGCGAAAGCGGGCCGGCCACTTTGCGGCCCGCAGGCAAACAGCAGCCGAGGCGGACCCCGACAACTCGAATAGGCGCGGCACCATCTGCTGCGTGGTCAGGCTTGCAAGCGGTTTCTGTGCCGAGGCGCCAAAGGGTCCCAGGACTTCGGTCGTGCCATCGGCGAGCAGGACCTGCACCTGTTCAATCCCGCTGTGCCCGCCCTCCCCGGTTAGCCAGCGCGCAGACTGCTCCGAAGCCAACCAACGGGCGACACTCCAGTGCGGATCGACGCCGGCCACCGCCTGGATACCCGCCGCCTGCAGCGCACCGATCGTGCACCCTGCATCGGCACGCCACTGCGTGCCTGCCGCATCTTGAGGCTTGAGCGTGGCCCAGGCCGACCCGGGTTCGACCCACAGGACGGGATGCGCACTGCGCGGGGCCGCGCCGACACCCTCGAGGCCCAGGCGCACGCCGTATTCGCGACACAAGGCATGGGCATGGAGCACATCGGGCGCGCGGGCGGGCCGCAACCAGGCCTGCGGATGAGCAGGGTCGTCGTTCCAGCTCAGCGCCCCTTCACAGGTACGTGACAGCCGGGTGCAAAACTGCCCCCACGGCGTGGAGGCCGTGCGTCGACCAAACAGAAACGCGCGTCGGGAATTTGGCGTGACCACTACAATTCTGATTCCTGATGGAGATTTCTACAATGACAGTTCTTGCCGCGCGCACACGCGACACCGTTACATTTCACGCCGTCGAGCTGTTTAAAGAGGCCTATGGTCTGCAACAGGCAGGCATAGACATTATCAGTCTCGGGATCGGTGAGCCAGACTTTACTGCAGCACCCCAAGTGGTCGCCGCCATGGAACGCGCCGCACACCGGGGACTGAGCGGTTATAGCGCACCGGCCGGTCTGCCCGCACTGCGCGAAGCGATTGCTGAATTTTATGGCAAGCACCTCGGCGCGCCTGTCGACGCGTCCAGGGTGATCGTGACCTCGGGCGCGAGCGGCGCCCTGTTGCTGGCCGCCATGGCACTGGTCAACCCCGGTGACGAAGTCCTGATGCCAGACCCCTGCTACCCCGCCAACCGCAATTTCATCAGCGCGGCGGGCGGAACCACCCGTATGATCCCGACCTCGGCCGAGACACGATTCCAACTATGCCCCGAACACATTGACGCCAACTGGGGGCCAAACACCCGGGGCGTGCTGATTGCCTCGCCCAGCAACCCGACCGGCACCTCAATTCCCCGGGCGGTTCTTACGCGCCTGATCGAACAGGTTCATGCACGCCAGGGTTTTGTCATGATGGACGAAATCTATCTGGCCCTGACGTACGAAGGGACGCCACGCTCTGCCCTGGCCATCGACGACAACGTCATCATCCTGAACAGCTTTTCAAAATACTTCCACATGACCGGTTGGCGACTGGGCTGGATGATTGTGCCATCGCAACTGGTCGCACCGATCGAAAAAATGGCGGCGAGTCTCGCCATTTGCGCACCCACACTCGCCCAACATGGCGCGCTGGCCTGCTTTGAGCCCGCAACAATGAAAATCTTTGAGGATCGGCGCGCGGCCTTTGCCCAGCGCCGCGACTTCCTGGTGCCTGCACTTGAGGAAATCGGCATTCGCGTACCCGTCAAACCGGATGGTGCCTTCTATGTCTATGGCGACATCTCGGCACATTCGATGGACAGCAGCGCCTTTTCGTCATCCATTTTGCACGGCGCGCGCGTCGCAGCCGTACCGGGCCTGGACTTTGGACCCGCCCACGCCGGCCATACCATGCGCTTTGCCTACACAACGGGCCTTGATCGCCTGCAAGAAGCCATGCACCGCCTGAAAACGTACCTCGCGTGACCAGCATGCGACGCGGTCACGCGTCGGCTAGTCCTTGATGGATATCGAGGCGGCAAGTGCCAGGCGCCGGCGTTCCGATTGCACTTTTTCGGTATAGCCCCCATCGGCCCCCACAGCCGACGCACCGCAATAGCAGAGCAGACCCTGGACGACCGACCCGCGCCGGCGGACACAGTCGGCGAGGATAAAGGCGCCCACCCGGACATTGGCGACCGGGTTGAAGACCACGGCGTCGCCTCTACCAAATTTTGAAAACTTGGCGCGATGCACACTGGTCACCACCTGCATCAGGCCTGTCGCGCCGCCGCCAGGCCCCCCCGCATAGGGGTTGAAACGCGATTCCGTCGCCATGATGGCCAGCAACAACAACGGATCCAGATTCAGTTCTGTGCCCACCACGTAGGCCGTATCGACAAACATCGACGCCGCCTCGATCGCGACCAGGTATTTGCGGGAAATATATTTGATGAGGGCGTCCTGCTGGCTACGCGTCACGCCCAGCTTGGCCATCGCGACGGCAGGCGAATCGGCGCGGATACCCTGTGGAACGTCGTCAGTGTCCGCACCAGGTGGTGCAGCCGGCGTCGGACGCGCCACGAGCGGGCGGTCGGGCGCAGCGCCCACGGGCGCAGGCAAGGTGGCGCCCGGGATGGGATCCAGGGAGATCGCGCTGACCAGCGGACCCGGGGGCGAGAAACTGGGCGGCATCATCGGATCAAAGGCTTCAGGCGCCAGCGCGACGAGCAAAGCGCGGTGCATCTGTGTCACCTGCATACGCAACACTGGCATGCCAGCAACCATGACGACAGCGACCAGCACGGCAATGCCGATATAAATCGCGCAAGTGCGCACGAACTCGGACATATTCCGATAGAGTCCACTTGCCAACTGCTGCGACACGGATGTTAACCTTGCATTCATGCGGTCAATGTAACCGTTTTAACGGATTAACACCTTGAAATACAAAGACTTGAGAGATTTCCTCGATCAACTCGAACGCAGTGGCGACCTGCGGCGAATCGCGCATCCGGTGTCTACGACGCTGGAAATGACCGAGATTTCGGATCGGGTTCTGCGTGCACAGGGTCCCGCCTTGCTGTTCGAACACGCGCTGCACAACGGTGTGCGCACACCCATGCCGGTCCTGGCCAACTTGTTTGGCACACCTGACCGGGTCGCCCGCGGGATGGGCGCCCAGAACACCCTCGCCCTGCGCGAGATTGGTGAATTACTGGCCAGCCTGCGCGAGCCCGAGGCTCCCAAGGGCTTGCGTGACGCGTTCGCCAAAGTGTCGATGCTCAAATCCGCCTTGTGGGATATGAGTCCAAAGAATGTCCGCGGCGCGCCCTGCCAGGAAATCGTCTGGGAAGGCCATGACGTCGATCTGGCCAAACTACCCATACAGACCTGCTGGCCCGGCGACGTCGCCCCCCTGCTCACCTGGGGTCTGGTCATTACGCGTGGCCCCAACGCCAAGCGCCAGAATCTGGGCATATACAGACAACAGGTGATCGGGCGCAACAAGCTGATCATGCGCTGGCTGTCCCATCGCGGCGGTGCGCTTGATTTTCGTGACCATGCGCTGGCAAACCCCGGCACCCCGTTCCCGATCGCCGTGGCGCTCGGCGCCGACCCCGCCACGACACTGGGGGCGGTGACGCCCGTGCCGGACTCGCTGTCCGAATACCAGTTCGCAGGCCTGCTGCGAGGCGCGCGCACCGAGGTCACTTCGGCAATCGGCAGCACACTTTCCGTGCCGGCAACAGCTGAAATCGTGCTGGAAGGACATTTGTTGCCCAGCAGCGACCCGCGCGCGCTCCGGCCCAGTGTGCCTGACGGCGTCAAGCCGCCACCGGCCAGCGACTACGAACTGGCCCTTGAAGGCCCCTACGGTGACCACACGGGCTACTACAACGAGCAGGACTGGTTTCCCGTGTTCACGGTTGACCGGATCACCATGCGCCGCAACCCGATTTACCACACGACCTACACGGGCAAGCCGCCCGACGAGCCCGCCGTGCTCGGTTTGGCGCTCAATGAAGTATTTGTCCCGCTGCTCAAGCGCCAATTCCCGGAAATCGTCGATTTCTACCTGCCACCCGAGGGTTGCAGCTATCGGCTCGCCGTCGTGTCGATTCGCAAACAATATGCCGGCCACGCCAAGCGCGTGATGTTCGGCCTCTGGAGTGTGCTCAGGCAGTTCATGTACACCAAGTTCATCGTCGTGGTCGACGCCGACATCAACCCGCGCGACTGGAAAGAGGTTGTGTGGGCCATGACCACGCGCATGGACCCCGTGCGCGACACCCTGCTGGTCGAGAACACGCCCATCGACTATCTGGACTTTGCTTCCCCGGTGTCAGGCCTGGGTGGAAAAATGGGGATGGACGCCACCAACAAATGGCCCGGGGAAACGCAGCGCGAGTGGGGCACCCCCATCAGTATGGATCCGGCCGTCAAACAGCATATCGATGCAATCTGGGGTGACCTGGGGCTGTAGAAAACCGCAACAACCACACCCCTATGGCGGCCGAAACCCGATCACTCAGGCAAGCGGCCGGACACGCGACGCGCGCGCCAGCAGCCACAGGAAAAATGGCCCGCCGACCAGGCTGGTGATGACACCCACGGGCAATTCCGCCGGCACAATCGCCAGGCGCGCCACCCAGTCGGCCAAGAGCAGCGCGACAGCGCCTCCGAGCCAGGAGAGCGGCAACAACAGTCTGTGATCGGCCCCTCGCCACAAGCGCAGGACGTGGGGCACCACCAGTCCGACAAAAGCAATGCCGCCAGTCACGGCGACCAGTGGCCCCACCAGCATCGCGATCGCCGTCACCATGCTTCGGCGCACGCGCGCGAGGTCAAAGCCCAGGTGATGCGCTTCGCGCTCACCCAGCAACAACGCATTGAGCACGCGCCACTGGCGGCAGAGATAGACAGACCACAGCAGCGTCCAGGGCAACAGCCAACTGACACCGGTCCAGTTTGCCCGGGCAAGACTCCCCAGGGACCAGAAGGAAAAACTGCGTAATTGCGCGTCAGACGAGAACGAAATCACCAGCCCCACCAGGCTCATCGCGAAGGCATTGATGGCGATTCCGGCAAGCAACAGCCCTGCAACGCCGGGGTAACGCTTGCCAAACTGGTAGGCTGCAAGCGTCGCCAGCAAGGCGCCCGCAAAACCGGCCAGACCGGTTTGCCACAAACGGGTCTGGCCCATCAGCAAACACAGCACCACGCCAAGCGCGGCGCCAGCCGATAGTCCGATCAGGCCAGGCTCGGCCAGCGGATTGCGAAAAAGCGCTTGCATCGCAGCGCCACTGAGTGCCAGTGCACCGCCAGCTGCGATCGCGAAAAGGATACGTGGCAGGCGCAACTGAAAAACAACCGAGCGCTGAAAATCGTCGGCTGCGTCGGC
>CAIJKV010000037.1 GCA_903821335.1 uncultured beta proteobacterium | reverse complement strand
TTCTTGGTTGGGATTTAGAGCGTGTGGCGTGCGCTTTCGGGTCGCTACATCCAGTCGATGGGCGTTTGCAGCAAGTTGATCCTGTGCTGACAGGGCAGGCCGTTGCGAAAGTCGTTGTCGATTATGCGCACACTCCTGATGCGCTCGAACGTGCATTGCAGGCCATGCGAACGCTTGCCAACGCGCGCGCTGGCCGACTCTGGTGTGTATTCGGTTGCGGCGGTAATCGCGATATGGGCAAGCGTCCCTTGATGGGCGCGATTGCGCTGCGACTGGCCGATCAGGTCGTGGTGACAAGCGACAACCCCCGGCAGGAAAGTCCCGACGCGATTATTGCGCAGATTGTGGCGACGCTGCCGGCTCTGGATGCGCGCGTGCAAATTGAGCCAGACCGCGCACAGGCAATTATGCATGCGGTGTTCACCGCCCACGCCGCCGATGTGGTGCTGTTGGCCGGGAAGGGCCACGAAACCTATCAGGAAGTCGACCACGCGCGGCATCCATTCGATGATCGTCAGTGGGCGCGTGCGGCGATGTTGTTGCTGCAGGGACGGGCAATTCAGACTGACTCGCGCCGCGTCGAAGCCGGTTCGGTCTTTCTGGCGCTGCGCGGTGACAAATTTGACGGACATGACTACCTGGCGAAGGTGGCTGCCTCAGGTGCAGTCGCCGCGATCGTTGACCAGATTCATCCGGAAGTCCCCCTGGCGCAGGTCGCGCTGGGTGACACGCGCGTCGCCCTGTTGCAGTTGGGCCGAGCCTGGCGCAGGCGCTTCAGTATTCCGCTGATCGCTGTCACGGGCAGCAATGGCAAAACAACCACCAAGGAAATGATTGCAGCCATCCTGAGCGCCTGGGTGGGTGAACCGCATCGCCTGGCGACGGCCGGGAATCTGAATAACGAACTTGGTGTTCCGCTGACCTTGTTGCGCCTGTCCGCGGCGCATTCTGCAGCGGTGGTTGAACTTGGCATGAATCATCCGGGCGAAATCGCCGTGCTGGCCGCGACAGCCCAGCCTACGGTGGCGCTGGTGAATAATGCCCAGCGTGAGCATCAGGAATTCATGGTGGATGTCCAGGCTGTTGCAGTGGAAAATGGCCAGGTGTTCGCCGCCCTTGGGGACGGCGGTGTGGCGGTTTACCCGGCGCACGACGCATTCACGCCAACTTGGGATGGACTGTCCGCGTCTCACGCACATTTGCGTTTTGGCTTGCAGACCGACGCCGATGTTCGCGCGACCGACATTGTGTGCGACGCACTCGGCTCGACTTTTTGCCTGCACACTGGTTGCACCGAAAGCATGATCACGCTTTCGGTGCCTGGCATGCACAACCTGCACAATGCGCTGGCCGCAGCCGCCTGCGTGCTGGCCGCGGGTGCACCGCTCTCGGCTGTTCGTGATGGACTATCAGCGTTTCATGCGGTGTCGGGACGCATGCAGCCCCACCGTCTGCCAACCGGTGTTGTCCTCATCGACGATACCTACAATGCGAATCCGGATTCAGTCCGTGCCGCGATTGATGTGTTGGCCAGCCTGAAGGCCCCCCGTGTGCTGGTGCTGGGTGACATGGGCGAGGTCGGCGACAACGGATCTGCGATGCACCAGGAAGTGGGTGCTTACGCGCGTGCGCGTGGTGTTGAATATCTGCTGACCCTGGGCCAGGCCACGCGCGAAAGCGCCGCCGCTTTTGGCGATGCTGCAGCGGTGTGCGAGTCGATCGAGCAGGTGTGCCAGGCGCTGAACGGGCTCGAGGCGGCCAGCATCTTAATCAAAGGGTCTCGCTTCATGCGGATGGAAAGAATCGTCCATGAGTACCTTCACTTTTCCGGGGTCGTACCCGAGGGCGCGGTGAACCATGCTGCATGAACTGTTTGGCTGGCTCGCTGACAACCATTTTCGTGGTTTCGCCGTGTTTGAGTACATCACCCTGCGTGCCGTGCTGGCTTGTGCGACAGCGCTGCTGATCGGACTGATCACCGGCCCCAAGGTGATTCGCAAACTGGCCGAACTAAAGATTGGTCAGGCTGTGCGCAGCTACGGGCCCGAAACGCACCTGATCAAGTCTGGTACCCCAACGATGGGTGGTGTACTCATTCTGATCTCTATTGGAATCAGCACGTTATTGTGGGCGGACCTGAGCAACCGGTACGTATGGGCGGTGCTGCTCGTGACCTTCGGGCTTGGCTGGATCGGCTGGGTCGATGACTACCGTAAGGTGGTGCATCGCGATCCGGAAGGCATGCCGTCGCGACAAAAGTTTTTCTGGCAAGCGCTTGTCGGCCTGATGGCGTCTGTCTACCTGACGTTTGCGATTTCAGCGCCGGCCAATGCGAACTTGTGGCCGCTGTTCAGTGACTGGGTGACCAGCGGCTTCACACTTGTACTCCCTGCGCGCGCAGACCTGATCGTGCCATTTTTCAAATCGGTCAGTTATCCGCTTGGCGCAATCGGCTTCATCGTCGTCACCTGGCTTGTAATTGTCGGCACCAGCAACGCGGTCAACCTGACCGACGGCCTCGACGGGCTGGCCATCATGCCAACGGTGATGGTGGGGGCGGCGCTAGGCGTATTTGCGTACGTGATCGGCCGTGTCGACTATTCTCGATATCTCCTGTTCCCCTATGTTCCCGGAGCTGGCGAGCTGATGGTGTTGTGCGCGGCGCTTGCGGGAGCCGGCCTGGCGTTTCTGTGGTTCAACGCCTACCCGGCCCAGGTTTTTATGGGCGACGTCGGCGCGCTCGCGCTGGGTGGAATGCTGGGCACGATTGCGGTGATCGTTCGTCAGGAAATCGTCCTGTTCATTATGGGCGGCGTGTTCGTGGCAGAGACGCTGTCGGTCATGGTGCAGGTTGCCTGGTTCAAGTACACCAAGCGGAAATACGGTCAGGGTCGCCGGATTTTGCGGATGGCTCCGCTCCACCACCACTTTGAAGTGGGTGGCTGGAAAGAAACCCACGTTGTTGTCCGGTTCTGGATCATCAGCATGATGCTGGTGCTCGTTGGCTTGTCTTCTCTCAAAATTCGATGAACACGGTGACTGCAAACTCCGCGCCGCATCCCCTGGCCCTGATCGTCGGGCTGGGTGAGACCGGTGTTGCGGCCGCGCGCTGGTGCGCGAGGCTTGGGGTTGGTTTGCGCATCGCCGACACGCGGGCAGTCCCGGGTGGTCTTGAAGCCTTCAAGGCATCCCTGGGCGATGCCGTGGTCGAGT
>CAIJKV010000036.1 GCA_903821335.1 uncultured beta proteobacterium | reverse complement strand
TCGGACACCTGCATGGCCCCGAGAATGGCCAGGTTGATCTTGCCACCCCGGATCATGCCAAACGAATCAGCCGAGGAAAAAATCGATGAGCCAGGCAGCGTCGTCACAGTCTGTTTACCGGCGTTGATCATGTCGGGGTCGACCTGATCTTCGGTCGGGAACGGACCGATACCGAGCAGCCCGTTTTCCGATTGCAACCAGACTTCCATCCCGGCAGGGACGTGGTTGGCCACCATGGTGGGCAAGCCGATGCCCAGGTTGACGTAATAGCCGTCTCTTAGTTCGCGTGCCGCGCGCGCGGCCATTTGGTCTCGATTCCATGCCATGTCTGTTCTCCTTAGCTGGCAGCACGAACAGTACGCTGTTCGATCCGCTTTTCGGGGTTGGCATTGATCACAATGCGATGCACAAAGATACCGGGAAGATGGATCTGGTCAGGATCGAGTTCGCCGGTTTCGACGACTTTTTCAACCTCGACCACAGTGACCCGGCCGGCCTGCGCCACGGACGGATTGAAGTTGCGCGCGGTCTTGTGGAAAATCAGGTTGCCGCTGCGGTCAGCGATATAGGCCTTGACCAGCGAGACCTCAGGCAACAGCGCGCGTTCCATCACGTATTGATGGCCGTCGAATTCGCGGATTTCCTTGCCCTCTGCCACGATGGTGCCCACGCCAGTACGGGTAAAAAAAGCTGGGATACCAGCGCCACCGGCGCGCAGGCGTTCAGCCAGCGTGCCCTGGGGCGTGAATTCAAGCTCAAGTTCACCGGCCAGGTATTGCCGTTCGAATTCCTTGTTCTCGCCAACATAGGACGCAATCATTTTGCGCACCTGACGGGTTTTGAGCAGGATGCCAAGGCCAAAATCATCCACACCCGCGTTATTACTGATGCAGGTCAAATCCTTGACACCCAGATCACGTACCGCCGCGATCAGCGCTTCCGGGATACCGCACAACCCGAACCCGCCGACGGCGATGGTCTGGCCGTCCTTCAGAAGTCCCCTCAGCGCTTCGTTGGCGCCCGGATATACCTTGTCCATCAGTCCATCTCCTTCTTGTTTGTCTTAACAGTGATTATCAACGATTTGCGACCCGTGCCATAGCCGCCAGCACTTCGGGCGGCCAGGGCGCCGATTTTGTCAGTTCAAAGTCCATCCAGACCATGACCGACTTGCCCTGCGCGCGCAGGTCCGAAGCCCCGTTTTCCAAGACCGCCAGATCGACCGCGTGCTCGATGCTGGAACGACCAATCCGGGCGACACGATGGCACACGCGAATCGTGGCCGGATAGTTGATTTGCTTGAGAAAATCGCAGGAAACGTGCACCACCACGGGTCCGTACCGGTCCGTGGCCTGCAGCCCGGCCGCGGCGAAACTCTGGATGCGCCCTTCCTCCATGTAGCGGAAATACATCGCGTTATTAAGATGATTGAGGCTGTCGGCGTCAGCCCAGCGCATCTGCAGGTCGAAAACAAAAGTGTCCCCTACAGTCAGGGAACGGCCATCAGGTTGTGCCACACAGGTCTCCACCACAAAAACAAAAGGGGTTGTTCAAATCTTTGCAAGACTGGCGCCATGCCATCCGTGGCGCTGCTGCAATACAATCAGCGAGTTAATGATACTTCGAGCTTTGGAGACCCGCATGTCGCAACGTGAATCGATGGAATACGATGTCGTCGTCGTGGGCGGTGGCCCTGGCGGGCTGGCGACCGCGATTCGGCTTAAACAGCTGGCTGCACAGCGCGACCATGACGTCTCTGTCTGTGTACTGGAAAAAGGCAGTGAACTGGGTGCCCACATCCTGTCAGGCGCTGTCATGGACATGCAGGCTCTGACTGAGCTGCTGCCGGACTGGAAAACCACGGGCGCCCCCATTACCACGCAGGTCACCGAGGACGATTTCCTCTTCCTGACGCAAACCGGCTCAAAGAAGACCCCGGAATGGCTATTGCCAGAATGTTTCAATAACCACGGCAATTACATTGTGCGTCTGGGTAATGTCACACGCTGGCTGGGTGAACAGGCCGAAGCACTCGGGGTGGAAATTTTCCCTGGTTTCTCAGCCGCCGAGGTGCTGTACAACGAAAACGGTGCCGTGCGCGGTGTCGCCACGGGCGACATGGGCGTGGGTCGCGACGGACAGCCTACCGACGCTTACCAGCCCGGCATGGAACTGCTGGCGAAATACACGATTTTTGCCGAAGGCGCACGCGGACAACTCGGTCGCCAAGTCATTGAACGTTTCAAGCTTGACCAGGGCCGTGACCCGCAGGCCTACGGGCTGGGCATCAAGGAAGTCTGGGAAGTCGAGCCTTCAAAATCCCACCCCGGCCTGGTCGTGCACACAGCCGGCTGGCCTCTGGATTCGGACACCTACGGTGGCACGTTCCTGTACCACATGGACAACAACCAGGTTGCGGTCGGTATGGTCGTCGGCCTTGACTACGCCAACCCGTGGCTGTCGCCTTTCGAAGAATTCCAGCGTTATAAAACGCACCCCGCGATTCGCGGCACCTTTGAAGGCGGCAAGCGTATTGCCTATGGCGCGCGCGTCATCACCGCGGGTGGTTTGCTTGCACTGCCAAAACTGGTGTTCCCAGGCGGCGCGCTGGTCGGCTGCGAGGCGGGTTTCCTGAATGCGTCCCGCATTAAGGGCAGCCATGCTGCCATTAAGTCCGGCATGATGGCGGCCGACGCCGCCTTTGACGCACTGGTCGCCGGGCGCAGCCACGACGAACTGCCCGCCTACCCCGCCGCGTTCGAGGCCTCGTGGCTGCACGCCGAACTGAACAAGTCACGCAACTTCAAGCAGTGGTTCAAGAAAGGTCGTTCGATTGCCACCATCATGACAGGCATCGAGCAGTGGTTGCTCAGGGGCAATATCCCCTGGACCATTCACCGCAAAAAGCCCGACTATGCCTGTCTCCAGCCCGCTGCAGAATGCACGCGCATCGAGTACCCCAAACCCGATGGGGTACTCACGTTCGACCGGCTGAGTTCGGTGTTCATCTCGAACACCAACCATGAAGAAAACGAGCCCTGCCACCTGACACTCAAAGATGCGTCCATTCCGGTGACGGTGAACCTGGCCAAGTACGGCGGCCCCGAGGCGCGCTACTGCCCGGCCGGCGTATACGAGTTCGTCAAGGATGACCAGGGTGCTGACCGTCTGCAGATCAATGCGCAAAACTGCCTGCATTGCAAAACCTGTGACATCAAGGACCCGACCCAGAACATCGTCTGGGTAACGCCCCAGGGCGGTGAGGGTCCGGTTTACAGCGGAATGTGACACAATCCCCGGGACGGCTGTTCCGGGGAATCCTTGGCACTGCCGGCCAGCCGGTCCCAATCTGTCGGGGCACGGTCACATCCTGTGTAACCGATCACTGGCACAATCCATGAAACCAGAATCAAAAGGCATGTTGCTGGGCCTGATCGCCGTGGCAGCCTTCAGCCTGACGCTACCTGCGACGCGTGCGGCGCTCGAGTCATTTCATCCTATTTTCGTGTCAGCCGGGCGCGCCTTGATGGCTGCGGTGTTGGCCGCCATTTACCTGTCGACTGGCCGGCACCGCCGACCCACACGCCAGGAATTCAAAGGCTTGCTGGTGGTGATGGCAGGTGTGGTGTTCGGTTTTCCAGTCTTCACCGCGCTGGCGTTGCGTCATGTTGATGCCTCGCATGGCGGCGTGATGCTGGGCATCATGCCCCTGACGGTCGCGGCAAGCGGCTTTCTGCTTTACAAAGAACGGCCATCGCCCGGGTTCTGGGTCGCGGCGCTGACTGGCAGCGCGCTTGTCATGGCCTTTTCCTTGATGCGTGCCGACGGCGGGTTGCAGTGGGCGGATGTGTCCTTGCTGCTTGCCGTGGTGACGGCGTCAGTTTCCTACGCGGTCGGCAGCGCCTTGTCCAAGACACTGGGTGGCCTGCAAGTGATTTCCTGGGCCCTGCTCATTGCAGTGCCTCTCTGGACCATCCCCGCCATCATTTACGCCCCCGCGTCGTTTCACGGCACAACCAACGCCTGGATCGGATTTATCTATGTCGCGCTTTTCAGTCAGTTCCTGGCTTTCCTGCCCTGGTTCAGGGGTCTGGCAATGGGCGGCATCGCACGCGTCGGTCAGGCGCAATTACTGCAACCATTTTTGACCATCCTGGCCTCTGCGCTATTGTTGGGCGAATCTGTGGATGCGGTCACAATCGGCTTTGCCGTTGCGGTCTTCGCAGTCGTAGCGATTGGTCGCCGGTCCAAAATTGAAAGGAGAAAGACGCATGCTTGATCCACAAGCGAAAGCCCTGATTGATCTGGTCGAACAAAAGGGTATTCCCCCCACGCACACGCTTACGCCCAGCGAGGCGCGCGATTTTTATTCACAGCGCCGATTTTTCAGCCAACCCGACGCCCCGGATGTGGCGAGTAGCCACGATATCCAGATCCCCGGGCCGGCGGGCGCCTTGACGGTGCGCTGCTTGCGGCCGGCCGGCAGCAGTGACACAGACGTTTTGCCAGCCCTGGTGTATTACCACGGTGGCGGGCATGTGATCGGCGACCTGGACACGCATGACGTGGTGTGTCGCCAACTCGCCAACGCTGCGGGTTGCGCGGTGTTTTCCGTGGGGTACCGCCTGGCACCTGAGCACGTATTTCCGGCAGCGGCCGAGGACTGCATCGCCGCCACGCTGTGGGTGCATGCCAATGCGGCCAGCCTGAAGATCGCCCCGTCGCGCATCGCGATCGGCGGTGACAGCGCGGGTGGGCAACTCACTGCGGTGGTCAGCCTGGCGCTCAAGAAAGCGCACAGTTTCAAGCCAGCACTACAGTTGCTGATCTACCCGATGACCGATGCCCGCGCGCAAACCGCGTCCATGCAAACCAATGGGCAGGGCTATTTGCTGACAAAAGACTCAATGGACTATTTCTACGGCCACTACATGCCCGAGCCCGCCATGCGGCTGGACTGGCGCGCCTCGCCGCTGCTGGGCGACGACCACAGTGGTTTGCCGCGCGCGATCGTCCTCACGGCGGGCTACGACCCTCTGCGGGACGAAGGCCGCGCCTATGCCGACAAGTTATCGGCCGCCGGGGTGCCCACGCAATACATCTGTTTTGAACGGCAAATCCATGGCTTCGCACTGATGGGCCGCATCATTGATGAGGCCAACACTGCGGTCAAGTTGCTGGCACAAGCTCTGAAAGACCACCTGTAAGCCCACGGCCTGCCTGTCGGCGAACAACAGGCAGGCCAGTCGTGCCGACTTAGTGGTTATCGCGCGGCACCGCACTGCCGCTGCAGCCCACCAGAAAGTCAAAGTCAACGCCTTCGTTGGCCTGATTGACATGCTCGACATACAGCTTGTAGTAGCCACGATCCATAGGTTGCTTGGGTGGTTGCCATTTGGCGCGACGCTCGGCCAGCACCTTTTCGCTGACATCCAGGTTCAATATGCGCTTGGCAACGTCCAGGTCTATCATGTCGCCGTTTTCAACCAGCGCCAACGGACCGCCCGCGGCCGCCTCGGGCGCCACATGCAAGATAACCGTGCCGTAGGCCGTGCCGCTCATGCGCGCATCGGAAATACGGATCATGTCGGTGATGCCTTTTTTCAGGATCTTCGGGGGCAACGGCATGTTGCCGACTTCGGCCATGCCGGGGTAGCCTTTGGGTCCGCAGTTCTTGAGCACCATGATGCAGTGTTCATCGATATCAAGCTTGGGGCTGTCGATGCGCTTGTGAAAATCCTCGATATTTTCAAACACTACCGCGCGACCCCGGTGCTTGAGCAGCTTAGGCGTGGCGGCCGACGGCTTGATGATGGCACCGTCCGGGCACAAGTTGCCCCGCAGCACGGCAATACCCGTATTTTCCTTGAAAGGTTTTTCCCAGGCCGTGATGACGTCGCGGTTCCAGCACGGTGCCGACTTGTTGTTGTCCCAGATGCTCTTGCCGGTTACGGTCAGGGCTTTCTTATTCAACAAACCCTGCTCACCCAGCGTGCGCAGCACCACGGGCAAACCACCCGCATAGCAGAAGTCTTCCATCAGGTATTTACCGCTGGGCATCAGGTTGAGCAGCGTGTGCACGTCGCGACCATACTTGTCCCAGTCGTCAATGCTCAGGTCAACACCGATACGACGCGCAATCGCAATCAGGTGGATCACCGCGTTGGTCGAGCCGCCAATCGCGGCATTGGTACGAATAGCATTCTCGAACGCCTGGCGTGTCAGGATTTTGTCGAGAGTCATGTTCTCTTTGACCATTTCGACAATACGCCGACCCGACTCGCGCGCCAGCACATTGCGACGCGCGTCCACTGCCGGGAACGCGGCGTTGCCTGGCAGCGAAACCCCCAGCGCTTCGACCATGCTGGCCATGGTCGAGGCAGTGCCCATGACCATGCAACTGCCGTGTGAGCGATGCATGCAGGACTCGGCCTCATGAAATTCGTCGACCGTCATTTTCCCTGCTCGCACGTCCTCGGACATGGACCAGGTATTTGTGCCAGACCCAATGTCCTGGCCACGATATTTCCCATTGAGCATCGGGCCACCCGACACACCAATGGTCGGGATATTCACGCTGGCCGCGCCCATCAGCAGCGAAGGTGTCGTCTTGTCGCAGCCAAACAGCAGCACCACGCCATCAAGCGGGTTCGCACGTATGGTTTCTTCAACATCCATGCTGGCCAGATTACGCAACAGCATGGCGGTCGGACGCACCAGTGTTTCACCCAGCGAGGTCACCGGAAACTCAAGCGGGAAACCGCCGGCTTCCAGCACGCCCTGGCGCACCTGGTCGGCTAATGCGCGGAAGTGGGTATTACAAGGGGTCAGTTCAGACCAGGTATTGCAGATGCCGATGACCGGACGTCCGTCAAACTGGTCGTGCGGAATACCGCGATTTTTCACCCAGCTCCGGTAAATGAAGCCGTATATATCATTTCGCGCAAACCACTGACCCGAGCGGCTAACCGGAGCGTCTTTCTTTTTCGACTTGGCCACTTGAGCCTCCATGATTGTGCGTTCAGGGAACGCGTTTGTCTCAGCCCGCAGACCCTTTCAGGTGCCCCCACTCAGTCGGGGCACCTGATGCGTTGCGCCTACTTCTTGAACGCGACAACTTCCTGGCGCTGGTCACCCAGGCCCTGGATGCCCAGTGTCATGACATCACCCGCTTTCAGGAAACGTGGCTTGGGCTTAACGCCCATTCCAACACCCGGAGGCGTGCCAGTCGTAATGACGTCGCCAGGCATCAGCGTCATGAATTCGCTGACGTAACTGATGATGGTGGCGGCATCAAAAATCATGGTCTTGGTGTTGCCGGTCTGGAATCGTTTGCCATTGACATCCAGCCACATGTCGAGTGTCTGCGGATCCTTGATCTCGTCGGTGGTCACCAGCCAGGGACCCACTGGGCCAAAGGTGTCGCACCCTTTGCCCTTGTCCCAGGTGCCGCCACGCTCGAGCTGGTACGCACGCTCGGAAACATCGTTGATGACGCAGTAGCCGGCGACGTGTTTGAGCGCGTCTTTCTTGGTGACGTAACGGGCTTTCTTGCCAATCACGATGCCGAGTTCAACTTCCCAGTCTGACTTCTTGGAACCCTGGGGCAACATCACTTTGTCATTGGGGCCCGTCAGGCTGGTGTCGGCCTTGAAGAACATGATGGGCTCTTTGGGAAGGGCCATGCCGGCTTCCGCAGCGTGATCCGAGTAGTTCAGGCCAATCGCCAGGAACTTGCCGATACGCGACAGGGGCACGCCAAAACGCGGCTTGCCCTTGACCACAGGCAGTGTGCTGGTATCCAGCCTGGCGAGCTTCTTGAGCTCGGCGGGTGCCAATTGCTCGGGACCGATGTCGGCCACGATGCCTGACAGGTCACGCAGTTTGCCTTCCTTGTCTATGAGGCCGGGCTTCTCTTTGCCTTTAACACCATAACGTACGAGTTTCATTTAGTTTCCTTGGGTGGATTCGAGAGAACGTCTGAATTAAATGAATGAATGAATGAATGAAAGGAGTGAATCAGGATCGGCTACAGCGTCCAGCCACCATCAATAATTTGCGACGTGCCGGTCGTGAACGCTGACTCATCCGAGGCCAGGTACACGGCAAGCAGGGCAATTTCTTCGGCCTTGCCCAGGCGTCCCATCGGTTGGCGGGCGACAAACATGGCGCGGGCATCGTCAAGACTCTTGCCGGTTTCCCGGGACACGGCCTCGATACGTTCACCTAACGAAGGCGATTCAATCGTACCGGGGCAAATACAGTTAAAGCGTACACCGCGCGCGACGGTATCTGCAGCCAGCGCACGCGTCAGGCCGATCACGGCCGCCTTGGACGCGCCATAAATCACGCGGTTAGGAGCCCCCTTGATACTCGAGGCGGCAGATGCCATGTTGATGACGCTGCCACGACCCTGTGCCAACATGCCGGGCAGAAAAGCGCGGATGGTGCGATACATGGACTTGACGTTCAGGTTCATGCTGAAGTCCCATTCGGCTTCGCTGGTCTGCATGATGTCACCCTGATGGACGAAACCAGCACAATTGAACAGCACATCAATGTTGCCGATGCGCTTGGCAAAGGCGTCAACCTCGGCGGTATCGAGCACGTTCAGTGTCGATGTCTGGATATTGGCGACACCTTCGTAGGCACTGAGCAGCGCCGCATTGAGGTCAGTTGCCCAGACGGTGGCCCCTTCCCTGGCCATGGCCAGAGCCGACGCCCTGCCAATACCCTGGCCGGCAGCTGTCACGACGATTTTTTTTCCTGTAAGGCGCATGCCTGTCTCTCCTGTCCCGATTGGTTTGGTTTTGTTCTGATCGCCCAGCCGCAACCTTTAGTTTCAATTGCGACCCAGGCGGTTAAATTGGCTTTACCAATTTACCAGTTATTGTGCCAAAATCCAATCAACAACAACCCGACCTGAAGAAACAAAAACTAGCAGTGACCCTCTTTAAGTACACCCATGCCTATTCAATCGATCGATACACGTCGGGTCTATCAGCAAATCGCCGACCAGCTTTGCCAGCTCATCGAAGCCGGGGAATTCGCCGTCGACAGTCGACTGCCCTCCGAGCGTGATCTCGCCGAGAAATTCAAGGTGTCCCGCCCTTCGGTGCGCGAGGCGCTGATTGCGCTCGAGGTCGCCGGTCTGGTTCAGATCCGGATGGGCTCGGGCGTGTATATCTGCAAACCTGAACAGGGCAGACAAAAGGGACGACTGCCAGAAAAAAACTTTGCGCCCTTCGAACTGATCCAGGCGCGCCTGCTGATCGAGGCTGAAATCGCCGGTCAGGCGGCGCTGTGCCGCACCGACGAGCAGGTCCAGACACTTGAACAACTGCTGGGTCAGATGATCAGGCAATCCGAGAACAACCAGAGCCCGCTGGATGCCGATCGCGAGTTTCATGCGGTGCTGGCACGGGCAACCGGCAACCTGGTGCTAGCCAGTATCGTCGAGCAAATGTTCGATGCCCGCATGGGCGTGCTGTTCTCCAGACTGTCGAATTTTTTCGACACCCAGTCCACCTGGGACCAGGCTATCAAGGAACACCGCGCGATCCTGCGGGCCGTCAAAGCGCGCGATGCCGACCGGGCAAAGCTCGCCATGCGGCATCACATGGAGCGCGCCTACAAGCGTTTCTCGGCCAGTTGGGTCAAATCCGACCCGGCTCTTCAGACCGGCACTGGAAAAACCAGGGCGAACTTTTCACAATAGGGCGCCAGACCTGGTGCGATAGCCGGGTGCAAGCGCACGCCCTGCTCCAGTTGCCGGGCACGCAGCTTGAGCCCGGCCTGGCCCGGCAAACGCACAGCGCCCATACCGGGACGCGGGATATTGTTCAGGCAGGAATCGGCGACGTGATCCATTTGCCGCAAGAATGCCGACCGCCCACCAAAGGCCTCCGGGTCGTATACGGTGATATGCACCGTTGCACCCCAGCCTTCCTTGGGATCAGCGCGTCCGTGCCCCGCCAGACCGCCCGTCAGAGCCTCGACCATCAGGCCGAGTCCGTAGCCCTTATGGCCATAGCTCAAGCCCCCGATCGGCAGGATCGTGCCGGGTGGATCCTGCTTGAAGACCTGGGGGTCATTGGTGGGAATGCCTCGCGCGTCCATCAGCCAGTCCTCGCCAAACTTTTCGCCCGCTGCGGCCTTGCGATTGCTCATGCCGTTGGTGGTAATCGAGGCGGAAATGTCGATCAGCACGTCACCGCGTGAACAGGGGAAACCCATGGCGATCGGGTTAGGCGTGAACACCGCCTGCGTGCCGCCAAACGGCGCCACACTGGCCGACGCGGCATCGGAACTGGCCAGCACCATCAGCATGCCCTCCCTGGCCGCCCGCATCAGGTACACCGCCAGGCAGGCGATGTGATGGCTGCGCCGGATGACGAGTGACGCGACGCCCAACTCACGTGCCGTCGGGATCAACACGTCCAGGCCGCGCTCAATCAGCCAGGGTCCGGGCAAACGCATGCCGTCCCACATCTGGGCAGCCGGCTTGGCGCTCAGGACGCGATAGTCGCCTGTCGCCCGCATGCTGCCCGACTCGATCTCTTTCAAGTATCCCGGCAACAGTGCCAGGCCGTGCGTGTCGTGCCCCAGCAGGTCGCCTTCGACCAGAGTATTGGCCACCACGCGCGCAGGCGCTTGGGCGAGCCCCGCGGCGGTCAGCAACCCGGTCGCCAGGTCAAGCAGGTCAAGGTGTGCGTACGCCGCACCGGCGGTGTCAGTCTGACTCATTGTGCTGTGAACCTGTTGCGATCAGTAAGTGGCGCGGCCACCGGAAATGTCAAACACGGCGCCCGTTGAAAAGCTGCAGTCATCCGACGCGAGCCAGGCCACCATATTCGCGATTTCTTCGATCTGACCAAAGCGACTCATGGGGATCTTGGACAACATGAAATCGATGTGCTGCTGCGTCATCTGGTCAAACATGCCGGTCTTGACCGCAGCCGGTGTGATGCAATTGACCTTGATGTCGGTCAGCGCGAGTTCCTTGCCCAGTGACTTGGTCAGTGCAATGACGCCGGCCTTCGATGCGCTGTACGCGGAGGCGTTCGGATTGCCTTCTTTGCCGGCAATCGACGCGATGTTGACAATACGTCCCTGACCCGCGCCGCCACCGGCCTGCTTCATCACGGGCGCGATGTTCTTGCAGGTCAGGAAGGTGCCGCGCATATTAATGGCGAACACGCGGTCCCATTCGTCGACTGGGTAGTCAATGACGGAGATGTTGGGGCCCGTGATGCCCGCGCTGTTGACCAGAATGTCCACCTGCGGCACAAACGCCAGCGAGACCTTGAGTGCCTGCGCCACGGAGTGCTCGTCCGAGACGTCAACCTTGACACCCTGGGCGTTCGGACCGAAAGCGTTTTGCGCGGCCTCAAGTGCCACGGCATCCCGATCCCACATTGAAACCTTGGCACCACCCTGCAGTAATCGTGCGACGACGGCGTACCCGATACCGGCCGCCCCCCCCGTCACGACTGCATGTTTGCCCGAAAAATCGTAAACCGCCGCTTTTGCCATTCTGATTGCCTCAGTTGATTAGGGGTTTTCCCGCTTTTTTAAGATAAATTGGTCAGACCAATTGCTCAGTTGGTGCAACCATAATATTCTTGCGTCACCAAGTCAATCCACAAAACAAAGACCCATCATCCGGAGACAACTGTTTTCATGAACGTGCTCATCACCGACTTCGACTTTCCTAACGTCGAGCTCGAGCTCGAACTATTTCGCCAGGCCGGCCTGCACGTGACGACGGCACAATGCAAAACGCAAGACCAACTGATTGAGGCCGGCAAGAATGCGGACGCGTTCCTGTTGCAGTACGCCCCGGCTGACCGCAAAGTGTTCGAAGCTCTGCCCAACCTGAAGATCGTCAGCCGCTACGGCGCTGGCTTTGACACCATCAACACCGAGGACGCACGGGCTTGTGGTGTATGGGTCGGAAATTCGCCTGACTACGGCGTGCACGAGGTTGCCTCGCACGCGTTCGCCATGGCGCTAAATCTGACACGCCACCTGTCTTTTTATGACCGGGATATCCGCGAAGGCAAATGGCATTACCTGACACCCGGTGTGCTCAAGCGTCCCTCGAACATGACGGTCGGCATTCTGGGGCTGGGCCGTATTGGCAAGCGCTTTGCGCATATTGCCCGAGAGACCTACGGGCGCGTGATCGCCTGTGACCCGCACATCATGGCGTACGACTTCCCGCCCTACGTCGAGCGCGTCGATATGAAAACGTTGTTCTCGACCGCCGATGTCCTGTCGCTGCATACGCCGCTGAACGACGAAACCCGCAACATCGTCAACGGCCACGTACTGGATCTGATGAAGCCGGGAAGCTACCTTGTGAACACCGCGCGCGGTGGCCTGGTGAACGTGGACGACGCACTTGCCGCGCTCGATTCCGGCCGACTCGGCGGGTTGGCCCTGGATGTGTTGCCAACCGAGCCACCTGGCGACCACCCGCTGGTGCGGCACCCCCGCACCATACTGACCCCCCACGCAGCGTTCTTTTCCAAAGAAGCTGAAATTGAACTGCGTCGCAAAGCCGCGCAAAATATCATCACGTTTGCCAAGACCGGCAAGCCTGACTACATCGTGATTCAAGGAGTCAGATAAATGGCAAGCGTTACCCTTCGCGGTGTGAAGAAGTCTTTTCAGGACACCGAAATCCTGCATGGTGTGGACATCACCATTCCCGAAGGGTCCTTCACCGTTCTGGTCGGCCCTTCAGGCTGCGGAAAGTCAACGCTGCTGCGCATGATCGCCGGACTGGAAGAAGTCACCGGTGGTGAAATCTTTATCGGCGACATTTGCGTCAACAACATGCAACCCAAAGAGCGCGACATCGCCATGGTGTTCCAGAACTATGCGCTCTACCCCCACATGACTGTGCGCGAGAACATGGCGTTTTCCCTGATGCTGGCCAAGGCGGACAAGGCCGACAGCGACGCACGCGTCAAACGCGCCTCGGAAATCCTGGGTCTGACCGCGCTCCTTGAGCGTTACCCGCGCCAGCTTTCTGGCGGTCAACGCCAGCGGGTGGCCATGGGGCGCGCCATCGTGCGCGATCCGCAGGTATTTCTGTTCGATGAACCATTGTCGAACCTGGATGCAAAGCTGCGCGTGCAGATGCGCACTGAAATCAAGGCACTGCACCAGCGCCTGAAAACCACCTCAGTCTACGTCACGCACGACCAGATCGAAGCAATGACCATGGGCGACCAGATCGTGGTCATGCGCGACGGGATCATCGAGCAGACCGGCGGTCCGCTGGAACTTTACGAAAATCCCGTCAACGTGTTTGTCGCGGGTTTCATCGGATCACCTTCCATGAACTTCCTGCCCGGCGAATTGCGCCACAACCACGGCCAGACGGAAGTCGCATTGCACGGTGGCATGCGTGTCGTGGCCAAGGCACGCCTGGTGGGGAAAGATGGGCAGCAAGTGCTGTTTGGCACCCGCCCCGAACATCTGGTCCTGGACGAGGAAGGTTCGTTGACGGTCAAGGCGTTGGTGATTGAACCCACCGGAGCCGACACCTTCGTGGCATGCGAACTCGGTGACACGCCAGTGGCCGTGGTATTTCGCCAGCGCGTGGACATCGTTCCGGACCAGATGCTGCGATTGCGCCCCGAACTTGAGCAATCACATCTTTTCGATGCCAAAAGCGGTTTTGTCATTCAGTAAGTCAGCCCGTCTACAGAGCAGTCAACTGCCATACCCTAGGAGATCAGCATGAAAACTTTTTCACGTCGTGAGTTCATTGGAACGGGTGCCGCGGTTGCCGGCGCCAGCGCAGTCGCTGGGTTCAGCCCCATCGCCATGGCGCAAACGCCCACCCTTTCATACAAGCCGGAACCCGGCGCCAAATTGCGCGTCCTGCGCTGGAAACGTTTCGTGCAAGGCGACGAAGACCAGTTCATGGCCAACGTCGCAGCCTTCAGCAAACAGTACGGTGTGGAAGTGCGTGTCGACAACGAAGGCTGGGAAGATGTGCGCCCCAAGGCCGCCGTCAGCGCCAACGTGGGCAGTGGCCCGGACATGATCATGGGCTGGTTTGATGACCCGTTTCAATACCCCACCAAGTTGCTCGACGTCAGTGAATTGTGCACCTACCTGGGCAACAAGTACGGTGGCTGGTCTGACGTGTCCAAGCAGTACGGCACGCTGAACAACAAGTGGATTTCAGTGCCCTGGGCCATCATTGCCAACGCCATGGTTTACCGTACCAGTCACATGAACGCGGCAGGCTTTGACGCGATGCCCAAGGACACCGCGGGCTTTCTCAAACTGTGCCAGGCCATGAAAGCCAAGGGGACGCCCGCCGGTTTTGCGCTGGGCAAGGCAGTGGGCGATGGCAACAACTGGGTGCACTGGTTGCTCTGGTCACACGGTGGCAAACTGGTCAACGAAAAAGGTCAGGTGGTGGTCGACTCGCCCGAGACGGTCGCCGCGCTGGAATACGCACGCGAACTCTACAAGACGTTTGTTCCCGGCACACTGTCCTGGCAGGATCCGAACAACAACAAGGCGTTCCTGGACGGCCAGGTCAGCCTGACTGCCAACGGTATTTCGGTGTACTACGCGGCCAAGACCTCGCAAGACCCCAAGATGGTGGAAATGGCCAAGGACATCGACCACGCGCACTTCCCTGTCGGTCCTGTTGGCAAGCCAATGGAACTGATGCAGATCACGCAAATGATGCTGTATGCCCACACCAAGTTCCCCAATGCCACCAAAGAACTCGCGCGCTGGCTCATGGAAGCGGATCAATACAACCCCTGGCTTGAAAAATCCATCGGCTACGGTGCCCAGACCCTCAAGGCGTACGAGAAAAACCCGGTCTGGCACACCGATCCAAAGGCCAAGGTCTATGGCGAAGGCCCGGGACTCATGACCTACCACGGCAATTCCGGACCACTCGGTGCAGCGTCGGCAGCATGCCTGGCCGACTACATCGTGCTGGACATGGTGGCCGAGGCCTCGAGCGGCAACAAGACGCCCAAAGAAGCCGCCGCACGGGCTGCCGAGCGCGCCAAGCGTTATTACAAAGCATGAAGCGACGCATAGCCGGGTAACCGGTTGCTGATCGCCAGGTCTGACCGCTCCGGGTTCAACAAACCCCGGAGCGTCTTTTAACTCAAGCATACCGTCATGAAATCCACATCCCTGCTGGAACGCTTTCAATCCAACCGCCATGCGCTGGGCATTGCCTTCATGCTGCCTGCCGCACTCTTGCTGGTGGGTCTGCTGGCCTACCCGCTGGGGCTGGGCACCTGGCTGGGCTTTACCGATGCAAAAATTGGCCGCCCGGGTGAATGGATCGGCCTCGAAAATTTCTTCTACCTGGTGACGGACAGCGTATTTCAGCTGTCGGTCTTCAACACGCTGTTCTACACCATCATGGCCAGCATCTTCAAGTTCATCCTGGGCTTGTGGCTGGCGCTGTTGCTCAACAAGAACCTTCCCTTCCAGACCTTTTTCCGGGCCATCGTCCTGCTGCCTTGGATTGTGCCTACGGCGCTGAGCGCGCTGGCATTCTGGTGGATTTACGACTCACAGTTCTCGGTGATCAGCTGGCTGCTGGTCAAGATGGGAGTGATCGACACCTACATCGACTTCCTGGGTGATCCCTGGATGGCGCGCATGTCTGTCATCATCGCCAACGTCTGGCGCGGCATTCCCTTTGTGGCCATCTCGCTGCTGGCAGGCCTGCAAACGATCTCGCCTTCTTTCTACGAAGCCGCCTCAATCGATGGCGCCTCGCCCTGGCAGCAGTTCCGCTACATCACCATGCCTTTGCTGACACCCATCATCGCGGTGGTCATGACGTTTTCCGTATTGTTCACCTTTACAGATTTCCAGTTGATTTATGTGCTGACTCGCGGCGGCCCCCTTAACGCCACCCATTTGATGGCGACGCTGGCTTTCCAGCGCGCGATCCCCGGTGGTTCGCTGGGCGAAGGCGCCGCGATTGCGACGATGATGGTGCCCCTGCTATTGGCAGCCATCATGTTTAGTTACTTTGGCTTGCAACGCCGTGCCTGGCAGCAAGGCGCTGACAAATAACCCAAAGGAATACGACAAATGTCCAAAGATGCAAGCCAGGGAATGGATTTCCTGACCTCCCTGCCACGACGCTGGGTCACCATTTACATTCCCCTGGGTCTGCTGGTGGTGATCTTGCTGTTCCCGTTTTACTGGATGGGGATGACGGCCTTCAAGCCTGACGCAGAACTGCTGTCCAAAGCGGGCAACCCGTTCTGGCTGATCAACCCGACGCTGGCACATTTCAAAAAACTGTTGTTCCACACGTCGTATCCGGAATGGCTCTTTAACACCGTTTTAGTGTCGGTATGCGCGACCTTCATTTCGCTGTTCACGTCGGTGCTAGCGGCCTACGCGATCGAACGCCTGCGCTTTAGGGGCTCGAAAGTTGTTGGCATGCTGATTTTCTTTGCCTATTTGGTGCCGCCTTCGATTATCTTTATTCCACTGGCCAGTATCGTTTATCAATATGGGCTGTTTGACACGCGCCTGGCGCTGATCCTCACGTATCCGACCTTCCTGGTGCCGTTTTGCACCTGGTTGCTCATGGGCTACTTTCGATCGATTCCCTTTGAACTCGAAGAGTGCGCCATGATTGACGGCGCGTCGCGCTGGCAAATCCTGACCCGCATCATCCTGCCACTGGCCGTCCCTGGGCTCATCTCGGCCGGTAT
>CAIJKV010000035.1 GCA_903821335.1 uncultured beta proteobacterium | reverse complement strand
GTTTGCCACACCTTGCGAAGAATACGTGGTCAATCCCGTGGTTGAGCGCGCACTGGATCGCATCTTCATTCTTCACGCTGATCACGAGCAAAACGCCTCGACCTCCACGGTTCGCCTGTGCGGCTCGTCGGGCACCAACCCATTCGCGGCGATCGCCGCCGGTGTGGCATGCCTGTGGGGCCCCGCTCATGGCGGCGCCAACGAAGCCTGCCTGCAAATGCTTGAAGAATTGCAGGCAAAGGGCGGCATGGCCGTCGTAGCTGAGTTCATGGAACAGGTCAAGGACAAGAATTCAGGTGTTCGCCTGATGGGCTTTGGCCATCGCGTCTACAAGAACTACGATCCGCGCGCCAAACTGATGCAACAGACCTGCAAAGAGGTTCTGGCAGCCCTTGGCCTGGAAAATGATCCCTTGTTCAAACTGGCGATGGAAGTCGAACGCATCGCGCTCGAAGATCCTTACTTTGTCGAACGCAAGCTCTATCCGAACGTCGACTTTTACTCCGGTATTGTTCAGCGCGCCATCGGTGTGCCCACTGCGCTGTTCACCGCCATTTTTGCCCTGGCTCGCACAGTAGGCTGGATTGCACAGTGGAACGAAATGATTTCCGACCCCGAGTACAAGATTGGCCGTCCGCGCCAACTGTACGAAGGTGCGGTTGCGCGCGACGTCAAGCCGCGTCCATGATTGAGTCAGTGATCGCGTGGCCACTCGCGTCATGAAGCGCGGGTGCCACCGATCAACGTTATTTGAGGGCCAGTAACAAAAAAAGGTCAGCACCGTAAGGTGCTGACCTTTTTTTGTCCAGGCGACGAGCAGACACCTCGCGCCAGTCTGAAAGACCAGCCGCTTACGCGCGGCTATTTCCCACTTCCATCTGTGCATTCACGACAGCCAGGGCGGTCATGTTGACGACCCGCCGGGCAGTGGAACTGGTCGTCAGGATGTGCACGGGTCTGGCCGCGCCCAACAGCACAGGTCCCATCGCCACACCATGGCTGCCTGTCATCTTGAGCAGGTTATAGGTCACATTTCCCGTGTCCAGATTGGGTGTGATGAGCAGGTTGGCTGAGCCCGTCAGCGTGCTGTCGGGGTAGCTTGCGCGGCGGATGCTCTCGGATAAGGCTGCATCGGCATGCATTTCCCCATCGACTTCCAACCCGGGCGCGCGCGCGGCAATCAGGCGGCGTGCCTCGGCCATCTTGCGTGACGAGGCGGAAGGTCGGCTGCCAAAGTTTGAATGCGAGACCAGCGCGATTTTTGGGACGATGCCAAATCTGCGCATTTCCTCGGCAGCCTGCAGCGTCATGTCGGCAACCTGCTCGGCGCTTGGATCTTCATTGACGTGTGTGTCGCAGATGAACAGCGTCTGGTCAGGGAGCATCAGAACCGTCATCGCGGCAAACGTCTTGAC
This sequence comes from uncultured beta proteobacterium, assembly GCA_903821335.1. Lineage (GTDB taxonomy): Bacteria > Pseudomonadota > Gammaproteobacteria > Burkholderiales > Burkholderiaceae_B > Zwartia. The sequence goes on along the minus strand of CAIJKV010000035.1, from coordinate 3,379 downwards.
GCCAGGCTTGAGGCCAATGACGTCCTCAACGTGACTGAGCTGGTTGTCGAACTTGCTGGTCAACCCGCACAGTAGCGCATCGGCGTCACCGCGCCTGAGCAGCAGCGCGCCGATCAGGGTGTTGTGCTTACGCACCATCGATTTTGCGATCGTGGGTGTGACGCCGTCGCGACCCTTGAGTTTGTAATATTCGGTCCACGCTTCAGTAAACCGCGTGTCGTCTTCAGGGTTCACAATTTCAATGTTCTGGCCAGCGGTCAGGCGCAGTCCCATTTTCTTGATACGCATCTCGATGACAGACGGGCGACCAATCAGGATCGGGAAGGCGATCTTTTCGTCAGAGACGGTCTGGGCGGCGCGCAGCACGCGCTCGTCTTCGCCATCGGCATAAATCACGCGCTTGGGCGCGCGCTTGGCCTGGCTAAACAGTGGGCTCATCAGTTGGCCCGAGTGGTAAACCATGGCCTGCAGTTTCTGGCGATAGGCGTCCATGTCCTGGATCGGACGCCTGGCCACACCTGACTCCGCCGCAGCTTGTGCGACGGCTGGCGCGATCTGCATGATCAGGCGCGGATCAAAGGGCTTGGGAATGATGTATTCAGGACCAAAGCTGAGTTCCTGGCCGGCGTAGGCTTGCGCAACTTCATCACTTTGCTCTGCTTGCGCGAGTTCGGCGATGGCCTTGACGCAGGCGAGCTTCATTTCTTCCGTGATGCGGCTGGCACCGCAATCGAGCGCGCCACGGAAGATGAATGGAAAGCACAGGACGTTGTTGACCTGGTTGGGATAGTCCGAACGACCCGTTGCGATGATGCAGTCCGGTCGTGCTGCCCGGGCGATCTCGGGGCGAATCTCCGGATCGGGGTTTGCCAGCGCCAGGATCAGTGGCTTAGTGCCCATGCTCTTGACCATGTCGGCATCGACGACACCGGCGGCCGAACAGCCGAGGAACACGTCGGCACCCGCCATGGCTTGCGCCAGCGTGCGCAATGCGGTTTGCTGCGCGTAGCGCAGTTTGTTGGGTTCCATGTCGGCATCGCGGCCTTCATAGATCACGCCGCGTGAATCGCAGACAAAAATATTCTTTTTCGAGATACCCAGGTGCACGAGCAGGTCCAGGCAGGCAATGGCTGCGGCACCTGCGCCGGACACAACGAGCTTGACCTCGCTCATCTGTTTCCCGACTACTTTCAAACCATTCAGGATGGCTGCGGACGAGATGATGGCGGTGCCGTGCTGGTCGTCATGAAAGACCGGGATCTTCATGCGTTCTTTGAGCTTTTTCTCGATATAGAAACATTCGGGTGCCTTGATGTCTTCAAGGTTGATGCCGCCGAGCGTGGGTTCCAGTGCCGCGATGATGTCGACCAGCTTGTCAGGATCCGTTTCGGCCAGCTCAATATCAAAGACGTCGATGCCCGCAAACTTCTTGAACAAGCAGCCTTTTCCTTCCATGACGGGCTTGGAGGCCAGTGGCCCGATGTTGCCCAGACCCAGCACAGCGGTGCCGTTGGTGACAACACCCACCAGGTTCGAGCGTGAGGTGTACTTGGCGGCCGCTTCGTCGCCACCGGCGAAAATCGCCATACAGGCGGCAGCGACGCCGGGAGAGTAGGCCAGAGACAGGTCGTCCTGGTTGGCGAGTGGCTTGGTCGGCGTCACTGAAATCTTGCCCGGCGTTGGGTAAGCGTGATAGTCGAGTGCCAGTTTTTCGAGATTTTCGTCCATGAGCGTCTGGTTCTAAGAGTTGCGGGAATTTAAACGGAACCCCAGGCGAACGCTTGAGATAGTTTGACCAGGCGTTTACAGGCGTTCACGAGCATCCTGCAAGCTTACATGGAGATGACGATTAGTGCAGGGTATTCAACTGATGTTTTCATTCTGCAATGCAGCATGTAAATTGCCTCGAAAGGCAAGGGATATTGCGTTAAAACAAAGCAAAAGTAAATGCTTCGGGGTACAATAATCAGCCGGCTCTAAAGGCTTTAAAAACTGCCTTCTGCCCCGCTATCCGCAACTCGGTTTGGCCGAATAAGCGGAAGGTATTCCTGCATCGCAACGGGTGAAGCACCCGACAAGGTGAAGCGACAACATGTCATCAGAAATTGAATCACTGCAAAACTCGTACCTCTTTGGCGGCAACGCGCCCTATGTCGAAGAACTCTACGAATCCTATCTGGACAATCCGGGTTCAGTCCCTGATAACTGGCGAGCATATTTCGACCAGCTCCAGCAAATGCCAGCCACCGATGGCCGCGAAGCCACCCGTGACCAGGCACACCACCCAATTATCGAGTCCTTCGCACAGCGCGCGAAAGCCAACGCGTTCGTGTCTCGTGCCCAGGAACCCGATCTGTCTGTCGCGACCAAACAGGTTCATGTCCAGTCACTGATCGCTGCGTATCGTTCGCTGGGTTCGCGGTGGGCCGACCTTGACCCGCTCAAGCGCCAGGAACGCCCGAACATCCCCGAACTTGATCCAGCTTTTTACGGCTTGACCGAAGCCGATCTTGATCAGGTTTTCTCGGCCACCAATACCTACTTCACGACCGCCAGCACCATGACGCTGCGCGACATCCTGAAAGCCCTGCGCGACACGTATTGCCGTTCGGTTGGCGCTGAATTCATGCATGCCTCCGATCCCGCCGTCAAGCGCTGGGTGCAGCAACACCTTGAGTCAACCTTCAGCGCACCCGAGTTCTCGCCAGAGCGCAAGCGCCACCTGCTCCAGCAGTTGACTGAGGCCGAAGGCCTCGAGCGTTTCCTGCACACGAAATATGTCGGGCAGAAGCGATTCTCGCTCGAGGGCGGCGACAGCTTTATCGTTTCGATGGACGAGCTTGTCAATCACGCCGGTGAATCCGGCGTGCAGGAAATCATCGTCGGTATGGCGCACCGTGGCCGTCTGAACATGCTGGTCAATATCATGGGCAAGATGCCCGGTGACTTGTTCGCGGAATTCGAAGGCCACCATGCCGAAGGCCTGTCCGATGGCGACGTGAAATACCACAACGGTTTTTCAAGTGATCTGTCGACCCGTGGCGGTCCCGTCCACCTGTCCCTCGCATTCAACCCCTCACACCTTGAAATCGTCAACCCGGTCGTAGAGGGCAGCGTACGCGCTCGCCAGGAACGACGCGGTGCGGACGGCTACAAGCAGGTCTTGCCGGTGCTGGTGCACGGCGACGCTGCCTTCGCCGGCCAGGGTGTGGTGATGGAAACACTCAACCTTGCCGAGACCCGCGGTTACGGCACGGGTGGCACGGTTCACCTGGTGATCAATAACCAGATTGGCTTTACGACTTCTGATCCACGCGATACGCGTTCGACCATCTACTGTACCGACGTGTCCAAGATGATCGAAGCGCCGGTGTTTCAC
>CAIJKV010000034.1 GCA_903821335.1 uncultured beta proteobacterium | reverse complement strand
TTGAGCGGCTGGCCGGTTTCGTCGGGTGCGCCAGCATGCGCGATCAGCCCGATCGAGACTGCGTAGTGGGGTACGCCATGCAGAAAATTGGTGGTGCCATCAAGCGGGTCGATATACCAGGTGGCCGGGCCCACGGGTTTGCCGCCCGATTCTTCGGCGACGACGCCAAAGTCCGGTGTGCGGGCGCGCAAAACTTCGAGGATTGCGGTTTCGGCGTCACGGTCTGCCTGCGACACCAGGTCATTGCGCCCTTTGTGGTCAATGATCAAGTCCTCGCGTTTGTGCGCGTAGGTCTGCAGGACTGCGGCACCGGCGCGCGCGGCGTGCAGGGCGGTATCGAGCGAATCGTTGAACTTGAGCATGATTTTGCGCGCGAGGGTGCTTGATCTGAGGGAGAGGGGGATGCCAGGCCAGTGTACGACGATTAAAAAGGGATAATAGGCGTCGCGGGGTGTTGTCACTCGAGCAGGTAGGCGATATGTCATTGGAATTGCAGGCGGCATTTTTCAGGCAAGTGGGTTTGCCAGGCGGATGGGCTGCGCGCCAGCACTGGACGTTTCTGGACACGGATTTTCACGAGGGGCTGCGGTTTCTTTTGCTCTGGGACCTCTGGCGACGAGACCCGCACCGGCCGTCGCGCCTGCACGTCGTGGCGTTGGTGCCCGCACTTCCTGAGGCAGGGCTGCTGCGGGAGCACCTTTTGGCGCAGTTGCCAGCGTCGCTGCACGACAAGGTGGATAGCCTGCTTGAGGTCTGGCCGATCGCGCTTGCGGGTGTACACCGGATGGACTTCGATGAGGGGGCCGTCACACTGACGCTTGGCGTGGGCCCGGTACCCGTATTGTTGCACCGGCTTTGCATGCGCGCCGATCTCTTGTTCTTGCATGCTGGCGCATTAGAAGAGTGCCTGACCGACGCCGTCGTGGCAGGCCGCTTGCTGGGCGGGCTGGCGCATCCGGGTGCCGTTGTTGTCATGCCGATTGCGCAGGCCGACTGTTTGCAAGCTCTCGAGCGTGTGGGCTTACTGTCCCAGCCAGCCCGGCCATCGACATCCCAGTCATCCACAGCGTTCTGCATGGCGCAGGTCGTGCGCACGGAGTCGGGGCCAGCCGATGCGTGGACCCAGCAGGCGCGACCCGATGCGCGACAGGCGATTGTCGTCGGGGCGGGATTCGCAGGGCTGAGCGTGGCGCGTGCCTTGGCATTGCGCGGTTGGCGGGTCACTGTGTTTGACCCCGACTGGCGCGACGATGGTACCCGTCCGCATGCGCGGCACGTCGCAGCGGCGCTGACGCCTGTTGCGTCGCGCGATGACAATATTCGCGCCCGTCTTTCTCGCGCGGGTAGTTTGCGCGCGCAGGCAGTCTGGCGTCATTTTCCTGAGTCTGTCGTGACGCGCTGTGGCGCGATCCAGTTGCAGCGTGACAGCGGGCGCATCGTCGATCTGGCGCAAGTCGTCCGCACGCTGGCCATGAACCCGGCATGGATTCAATATTTGACCGCGACGCAAGCGGCTGACCGGGCTGGCGTGCCGATCACGCGACCGGGCATTTACTTTCCGACTGCAATGAGAGTCCAGCCGCAGGCCCTGCTAGAGGCGTTGGCAGCGACGCCGGGCGTCACAGTGCGGGACGGGCGCGTGCGCGCGCTTGACTGGCAAGACGCAGGCCACTGGCTCGTGCGCGACGAGGCGGGCCAAACGCTGGCGACAGCGCAGCAAGTGGTGCTGTCCTGCGGCGCGCATGTCAGAACGATTCTGGCTGAAAGTGATTTGTTGGCAAGCGGCGCCAGGGTGGCTGCGCTGCATGCACTGGGTGGCGAGATCACGATGATTCCGCAGGACGCAGTGGCCGGTGGTCCCCGGTGCATTATTGGTGGCGACGGCTATGTGCTGCCCGCGATGGATGGCTGGTGCGTGACCGGAAGTAGTTACGTTCACGGGGCCGTTGCCGTTGACGTGACGCAGGAGGGCGCACGCGGGAATGTGCGGCGCGCTGCAGGCCTGCTTGGCCAGCCTGAGTTGCCCGAGAAGTTGGCGGCTAATTTGGCTGCCAAACTGGAAGTCAGTCCGGCAGTGAATCCGCTCAGCCATATTGAAGACTCGCCGGACGTTGCCGCGCTGCCCGGTTGGGGCGGGTGGCGGGCGGTATTGCCGGGCCGTTTGCCGGCGATTGGACCCATTCATCGCGCGCAAGGTTTGTGGGTGACCACGGGTTACGCATCACGCGGATTGACCTGGGCTTGCCTTGCGGCGGACCTTATTGTTGCCGCACTCGAGGGCGAACCGCTTCCGCTGGAAAGAGATCTGCTTGAGGCGATTGATGCGAATTAAGGTGTGTTTGCCGGGTATAATCTATTTTTAACGAATTTTGATCGAAATTTGATCGGTTTTTGATCGGTTTTTGATCGGTTTTTGATCGGTTTTTGATCGGTTTTTGATCGGTTTTTGATTACTAATTTGCTGTAAAAAATGACCGCTTAAATTTAATTTAAACGATCGAGTTTATTAAAGTCGGTAAATCCGTCAAAATAGCACCTTCGGTTGCTTTTACCACCACTATGCAGAACATGCACCTAGATACGCTCAAACTCGTCGACACCCTATCGTCCAGGGTCGCATTCGACACGGGCGCCGGGATGAAACTGGTGGTTGAATCTCATGCACCCGGGGTGTACCGTATACGAATCGGTCGCCCCGAAGCCGTTGCCGCGGACATTGCGCCCGGCACGCGCGCGCGTGTGCACGCAGAGATTCTGCTCGCCAGGCCAGAAGCCATTGGCGAAGCCACAGTTGAGCCCTTGTCCAGCGCCAAGAAAGGCTGGCGACTCACTCACGGAGACGTGTCTCTCGACGTGGGTTCCTACCCGTTCAGCCTTGACCTTCAGCGCCATGGGAAGTCGGTACTGACGTTGTCCGACACCGGTGTGCATTTCGACCAGGAGGTCTGGACCGTCGGTTTCGAGCTCAGGCAAAACGAGAAGATTTTTGGTTTGGGTGAAACCCCTGGCGACCTTGATCGTCGCACAGAGGTGATCGTGTCGGACGACCCGCAACATCGTGCGCTGCCACTGGCCTGGAGTCCATCCGGCTGGGGCGTCTACGTGAACACGCTGGGGCGTGTTGAACATGACCTGGGTGCAGAATCTGCCGACGAATACCTGATCACGCTGGCTGACACCACATTTGATCTGTTCCTGTTTGCGGCCGAGCCTGCGGAAATACTGAATCAGTACACGCAGCTGACGGGGCGCGCCGGGCAACCAGTATTGTGGTCGATGGGTGTTTGGCTTGAGCAGCAGCAGGGCCAGACGGCTACGCAGACTGCCGAGATCATCTCCGAATTCCGCAAACAGCAGATTTCGGTCGACGGCGTGTTGATGTTGCCGCCTGCTGCCTGGGGTTACCAGGACTCAAAGCTTCTGCCCGAATGGGACGCTGAACGCTTTCCGGATCCTCGCCAGATGACGGAACTGTTCGCCAAGCACGCAGCGCACCTCTGCATGCACACGATCCCGGCAGTGCTGGCCGATTCCCAGACGTTTGTCGAGCTCGAAGACCGCGGCTGGCTGTTAACTACCGAGTCTGGCGACGTCCATGTTTTCCCCGGCGTACCCGCCACGGCAGGTAAGCCTTTCGGACTGCTGGACCTGACGCATCGCGACACGCTGAATGTGTGGTCCGAGCGTCATCGCCATCTGGTTGAAGACGGGCTGGGCGCGACGGCCTGTGACGTCCAGTTTGATATTCCAGACACGGTCGTGGCGCGTGGCGGCGAGCAGGGTGCCGTGCTCCGGTCGCTTTATCCCGCACTCGCCAGGCGTGCGCTGTTTGATGCAACCGCCGGCCACAAAGTGCCCCCCGAGGGCGTGGTGTTCAGTTCTGATCTGTTTCCTGGCGCGCAGCGACTGCTGTGGCAAAGTGCCCCACGGGTCACGAACAACTGGGCAGGACTGCAGCATACGTTGCGCACGGCGTTGTCGATTGGCGCCAGCGGGATTCCGGTTCAGATGCATGCGGTTGGCAATTCCCAGGCGGCTGTCGACGAGATGACGCCCGAGCTTTACCTTCGCTGGCTGGGCATGGCCGTGTTCTCATCAAACTTCTGTTTCCAGGGGCATCCGTCCCTGATCCCGACCGGTCTGGATGAGGCGACGCGTGCACACATCCAGACTTGGTTGCAGTGGCGCTATCGACTGATTCCTTATGTGCTGGGTGCCATTGAGGATGCCGCCCGTACCGGCTTGCCGGTGCAACGTTCCATGGCAATGTCGTTTCCGGCCGATGAGCAAGCACAGCGCTGGGATACTCAATATTTGCTGGGCCCCGCGATACTCGTGGCGCCAGCCACGCAGCCCGGCCACGAAATTAAAGTTTATCTGCCCAAGGGCGATGCCTGGTGGGACTTGAACACGGGTTGGCGCTACGAAGGTGGCACCACCTGGACGGTTCAATGTGGCCTGGGTAGTCTGCCCGTTTTCGGAAGAGAAGGTCATATGCTGTGTCTTGGGCCAACTGCCCATCACACGGGCGAATTCAACTCGGCCCGCATCCTGGACGAAGTCTGGATGTTTGGCATGCCGGTTCACAATCCCGTGGTCATGCGCAACAAGATCCGCGTCATGCAGATGCAAGGGTCGAGCTATATCAAAGGTCTTGAAGGGCTGCGGATCTTGCCGTCCGAGGGGCTTGAGGTCAAGCGCCGAGGCGCGGAAGTCCGCATTTCAAGGGCTCGTTAGTCAGGGCTCATCTCAGGCACACCTTCCACGCGTCAGTCGGGCTCGTTTGCTGGCCTGACGCGTTGATCGCTGCGAAGTGTGTTTTGAATGTCGTTGTTGCTAATCTGGTTATAAGCCAATAAAAAAAAGGTCGTTCCTGTCTGTCACAGGTTGCGGCACCATATACAAATGATAGAAATTCGTAATTTGAGTAAGTCTTACTCGACCCCACAAGGGAAATTCGAGGCGCTGCGGGGAATCAACCTGAGTGTGGGCGAAGGCGAAATCTTCGGCGTGATCGGTCCCAGCGGTGCTGGCAAGAGTACGCTCGTCAAGTGCATCAACCTGCTTGAGAGAGCCGACAGTGGCGCCATCCTGATTGGCGGGCAACCGTTGACGGATCTGACTGAGTCCGCATTGCGCGCACAGCGCCGGCGCATCGGCATGGTCTTTCAGGGGTTCAATCTGCTTGCGCGCAGAACCGTATTTGGCAATGTGGCGCTGCCGCTTGAAATCGCGGGCGTGGCGTCACCCGAGATCGGTGCGCGCGTGTCACGCCTGCTGGAACTGGTCGGGTTGACGCATCTGGCGGACCGTTACCCCAGTCAGATCAGCGGCGGGCAAAAACAGCGTGTGGGTATTGCACGTGCGCTGGCCAATGATCCTGATGTTCTCCTGAGCGACGAGGCGACTTCCGCGCTGGACCCTGAAACGACCCAGAGCATTCTTGCCCTGTTGCGTGACATCAATCGCCAGACCGGTGTGACAGTCGTGCTGATCACTCACCAGATGGAAGTGGTGCGCCAGATTTGCACGCGGGTGGCTGTGCTGGATCGGGGCGAAATCATAGAGCTGGGTGATACGCTCAGTGTCTTTTCAAGCCCCCAGCATGCGATTACGCGCAGCATGGTGTCGGCAGTCACTGCTTCGGACTTGACTGCGGAAACGATGATTGCCCTGAAGTCCCGCGTGTCGGGTATGCGCGATGCCAGACCTGCTGAACCTGTCGTCCTGTGGCGCCTGCAGTTGTCGGGTGGCGACGCCGGGACGCTGCTTTCCACCCTGGCGCGCGACCACGGGCTGGACGTGGTGCTGGTGCAGGCACGTGTCGAAGATATTCAGGGCGTGCCGGTCGGGACGTTATTCCTGCTGGCGCAGGGAAGTGCGGTGGCGCTTGCCAGTGCTTTTAAATTTGTGACCACCCATCACGCTACTGTGGAAGAAGTGATTCATGAGCCCGCAACTGCTTGAACTGCTGTTTACGTCACTGCTTGAAACGCTGCTGATGGTGGGCGTGGCCGGCTTGTTTGCCGTGTTTGTCGGCATTCCGACAGGTGTTGCGCTGATCGTCACCGATCACGGCGGGATGCTGGAACACCCGCTGCTCAACAAAGTGCTGGGCGGTGTGATCAATGCCACGCGTTCCGTTCCGTTCGTGATCCTCATGGTGGCAATCATTCCTTTCACGCGCCTGATCGCAGGTACGTCCATCGGGACTCAGGCGGCGATCGTCCCGCTTGCGCTGGCCGCAATACCTTTCATGGCACGTATCGCTGAAAACGCGATGCGCGAAGTCGACCCGGGTCTCATCACCGCGGCCCGTGCGATGGGCGCGACGCCTGGCCAGATTGTCCGCAAGGTCTTGCTGCCCGAGGCCCTGCCGGGGCTGATCGCCGCGACCACCGTGACGCTTGTCAGCCTAATTGGTTATTCTGCAATGGCGGGCGCCATTGGCGGAGGTGGGCTGGGGGATCTGGGTATCCGCTACGGATATCAGCGATTTTTGCCTGAAGTCATGCTCGCGGTGGTGGTGGTCTTGATTGCCCTGGTGCAATGCATGCAAAGTGTTGGCGACTGGCTGGTGCGACGGTTGTCGCATCGTTGAGTCCCGCCGTTTTCTTTTCCAACGCGTTTCTTTAACAGTGGGTGGTTTGATGAAATTCACATTTTCCAGATTTTTGGCTGTCGCGGCCCTTGGTGCGCTGAGTCTTTCGCAGTCGGTCCAGGCGCAAGACAAACCCTTTAAGGTGGGCGTCACTGCCGGTCCCCACGCCCAGATCATGGAAGTGGTCAAGGCCGAGGCGGCCAAGCAGGGCCTGAATATTCAGATCATTGAGTTCACCGATTATGTGCAGCCCAATGCAGCACTGGCGGCAGGGGACCTGGACCTGAACAGCTACCAGCATCAGCCTTATCTGGATAACGTCAACAAAGATCGTGGCTACAAACTGGTAAGCGTGGGCAAGACCGTGATTTTTCCGATCGGCATCTACAGCAAAAAGATCAAGAGCCTGAAAGACTTTCCGGAAGGCGGCAAGTTCTCGTTGCCCAATGACCCCACCAACGGTGGCCGCGCGTTGCTGTTGTTGCAGGAACAGGGTCTGATCAAGCTGCGTCCCGAGTCTGGCCTGAAAGCCACGCCCATCGATGTTGTTTCCAACCCGAAGAAGATCAAGTTCATCGAGCTCGACGCGGCACAATTGCCTCGCTCGCTCGATGATGTCGACGCGGCTGCGGTCAATACCAACTTTGCGCTGGAAGCCGGTATGAAACCAGGTCGCGATTCGATCGCGATGGAATCGCCCGACTCACCCTACGCTAACATTCTGGTGGTGCAGGAAAAAAACAAGAATGACCCGCGGGTACTCCAGTTCGTGAAAATCTATCAGTCGCCTGCCACCAAAGAGTTCATTGTCAAAAAATTTGATAACGCAGTGATCCCCTCGTTTTAATTCCCTCCGGGCGAGCCGACACCGGCGAACTTGCGTGGTGAGTTCGCCTGGTGTTGGATTGAACCCGCTGCAATGCTTGCTGGAGCGATCATGACCGACATGCGTGGCTTGGAGCAGTCAAGCCTATGCACGCTGACCGCCACCGACCTGGTGCGCAGATTGGCTGCCCGTGACATCACACCCGAAGCGCTACTCGAGGCGTGCCTGTCGCGCATCGCCTTGCGCGAGCCGCAGGTTTGCGCCTGGGCCTGGCATGACCCCGAAGCCGCCCGGCATCAATTGCGGGGGTTGCCTGTCGATGGTGCAGGCTTGCCATTGTTTGGCTTGCCAGTTGGGGTCAAAGACATCATCGACACGCGAGACATGCCGACACAGTACGGGTCGCGCGCTTACGCTGCAAACCGCCCCATCAGGGATGCCGTCGTGGTGTCACGACTCAAGGCTGCTGGTGCCATTGTCATGGGCAAGACCGTGACGACCGAGTTTGCCCATGTGCACGCCGGGCCTACTGTCAATCCTCACAATGCGGCCCATACCCCGGGCGGATCCTCAAGTGGCTCGGCCGCCGCCGTAGCAGATTTCATGGTGCCGCTGGCATTGGGTACGCAAACGGGCGGGTCGACGATCCGTCCGGCGGCTTTTTGCGGCATTGTGGGTTTCAAGCCGACCTACGGTGACATCGCGCTGGACGGCGTGCTGCCGCTGGCGCACACCATGGACACCATGGGTATTCATGCCCGCACCGTGGCGGACGTGATGTTGCTGTATCCCATTCTGTCTGGCCGTCTCGTGCCGCGCCCGGCTGCGCCCGGCCGGTTGCGCATCGTCTGGCATCCTGGTCCTCACGCCGACGAGGCGGATGACGATGCGCGACAGGCCCTGCTGGCCGCCAGGGAAATCCTCACTGAGGGCGGTGTGGAGTTCGTCGATGTCGAGTTGCCGCACGGGGATCTGGCCGCAATGAGTCGGGCCAATCGGCTGATCATGGCCTATGAGGCGTCTCGTCAGCACCGGGCGCTCTTCCAGGCGACGCCCGAGTTACTCGGGGCCGCCACGTGCACGCTGATTGAAACCGGGTTGGGAATTGACCCGGCACAGTACGAGCAGGAGTTGGAGGGCGTTGCGCGCTGCAGGCGCGTGTTCGAGCAGGCCATGCAGGGGGTTGATGCCCTGATGACGTTTAGCGCGCCTGGGCAGGCTCCTGTGCGAGAGGCAGGTACGGGTGCCTCGACCTTCAACCGTATCTGGACGACGATCGGTGCGCCGTGCCTGACGATTCCCGCAGGGCGCGGCGCGATGGACCTGCCTGTTGGCGTACAGTTTGTGTCGGGCTGCGGGCGGGATCAACACTTGCTGGAATTGGGTCTGCGGGTCGAGGCAATGCTAGGTTCAATGAATAAAAGACGTCCCGTTTGACAGGCGTTAATGAAAAAGTCATAATTGTGGGCTTGGGTCGGTAGCTCAGTTGGTTAGAGCAGCGGACTTTTAATCCGTTGGTCGCGAGTTCGAGTCTCGCCCGACCCACCAAGAAATATCAGTGAAATTAGTGGCTTACGTAAAAGTAAGTCATTTTTTTGCCTATAGTTTCACCTGCACACTACTTACACACCGAGACATAAAATTTCAACGCTTGGCCGGTCACGGTTGAAATGTTGAGTGTTAGTGCGAACGATTAGGTTTTTTGCTGGGTTAAACTCATTTTTTGATAGCGTGGGGCTGTTAGCTCAGTTGGTAGAGCAGCGGACTCTTAATCCGTAGGTCGCGTGTTCGAGCCACGCACAGCCCACCACCCACACGCTTTGCTACCGTTGTTCTACCAGGCCGCAGCGCACGCTTAGCGGCTTTTTGTTGCTACTTGCAGGGAAAAGCCTTTTCAAGATGCTGTAGCAAAGCATATGCAATGGGCGTGTTCTCATAAAACCACTTATTCTGGAGTTGCTTCTCAGCCTTTATTTCCGCTTTGAGGAAGTCTTGGTATTGCTTGTAGCCAAGCTCCTCACTGGCCGGTTGGCAGTAAAAGGGCGCAAGGCCCTTACTAATAAGCGCTTGATTCGCAATCAGATAAGCGCTGCCAACGCCAAATAAGAAGCCGTTAAACATTTCTTTTTCTGTGGCGGGTGCCTGATCGAATTGCTTCGTGGTCGGTTGAGCGCAGGCATTGAACGACACGAGCAAGGAAATCGCGGCTAAAAGAATTTTCATCTGTACTCCGGCAAGTAATCACAAGGTATGCCTGCTTGCGACGCTAGTTCTGCTAAGAACCAAAATCAATCATCTCAGCATACACCCCTGTCGATTGTCCTATGCAACAATGCACAGGATCAGCAATGCCGTACAACCTTTTCGCCACTGAGTTTGAAGCAAAGTTTCCGTAGTTCACGTGAATCTGGAGCCACTGAAAATGAAGCGTCACAGCACCTTGATGCTCTTTCTCGCTTTTATATTTGCGACACCACTGACGGCGTTTGCAAAGGTCACACTGGAGTGCACGGTCTCAGGCGAGGTCAAATACACGGACGCGAGTCGTGTCACATCTGAAATTCTTCCCCCCGAAAAAGTGTTGGTGACGATTGACGATAGCAAGTCAAATATGCCGATCAAGTTCAAAAGTGACGCGGGGTATTCATTCTTCATGGGTGATTTTCTGAAGCCCATGACAGTGAAAAATTATTCTGATGAAAAATACTTCAAGTGGATATATTTCGAAAATACCAAGATGTCAAAAACCAGTGGCAGCATCGAGATTGATCGCAATTCCTTGCAAATAAAAGTGTTCAACGCGTGGTCCCACAATAAGGAGAGCCTTGCTACGGATACTTCGTTCTCAGGTTCATGCAATCGGTAAGTATCACAACAAGAAAGTAATGAAGGAATTCGGCTTGCATCCTTCTGCCCGCCAACTAACGGCGACCGTAATCCGTAGGTCGCGTGTTCGAGCCACGCACAGCCCACCACCGATATGAAATCCTCTGACGCGCTTGCCACCCATTGTCTGCAAATCCGCGAGATTGTGCGTGCACATCACGCGAGCAATGCACGCGTGTTTGGTTCAGTTGCCAGGGGTTGGACGTCGAGGGCAGTGATCTGGATATTTTGATCGATCCAACTCTAGAAACCACCTTATTCCGACATTGGCGCGAGTCGTTTTGAGTTGAAAAAGCTGCTGGGCATCGCAGTCGACGTCATCACACGGAATGGTTTGCCAGACAAGTTCAGAAGCAAGGTCATCGCCGAGGCCTTAAGAATATGAGTGGAGACTTGTTGCGTCTGGCGGATGATCTCGGCCACATCATCGGTCCGCGAATTGTTCGATTGATGGCAGTGCGTTGCGCCATGTTTTTTTGCAATTCAAGCAAAATTACAATTCCGGGAAAAGGGGGCGTTTTGACTGAACCGGTGATCAGTCCGTCTTAAGTCTCTTGCGGGATCGTGCCATGAGGTAGCTATTGAGCAAAATATTCCAGACGCCCGCGAAGAACCTGAAAAGTTCAAACGGCGAAAGTGCATACGCCGCAAAGACCACATTCCCTATGCTCATGATGTATGCGCCTGCGCGATTGGGGCTTTGACTGATTCGGTCCTTGATCCTGTTCATCAGTGTCGTGGGATCCTGCGCATTCTCAGTCGGCTTGCGTTCTGGGATTTGTACGATCGACTGCCCGATCAAAATACATAAACCGAGGAACAGGTCGTCAAGACGTGAACGCGAAATGCCGGAAATCAGAAAGTTGATGACTTTTACAAAAGCCATGACAGAAGCAAACTCCCATGGGTACTTCCAAAAGAGGAGCCACTTAAACGTGTGCCTGGCATCCTGGGGGTCAATCTGGTGCGAATAGTTCGTGCGGTCGGCAAAAACAACGAGCACGATGCTCGAAATAAGACCCGCCACGCCGACCATCAACACCCAGGGGTTGGCGGCTTGATTTGCAGATTCGAACCCCGCTTTGATCAGTGCCAGGTCTATCGGAATGCGCAACCAACCAAGTGATTTGCCTGGGTAGGCTCGCAGAAGTTGTGAGAGGGACCTCAAAGCGATTGCTCCACCATCAGCCAAAAGTGGTCGAACTATACTATGACGATGATTAAATGTATCCGTATTGGATTTGGCAAGATTGCGCGTATCCATGAAGATCAATTGAAAAAACATGGGGTGCAGACGGTAGGTGTCGTCGAGGTCAGCCAGGAACGACTCAAAGAAATTGAAGATTCCGGGCTGCGCCCTTTTAGCGCTTTGCTGGATGCGGTGGCTTGCAAACCGGATTTTTACGATATTTGCACGCCGGGTCATGCACGGGTGGAAGTTCTGCGCGCCTTATGTTCGCTGGATTCGCAGGCCAATATCCTGATTGAAAAGCCGATCTGCGATTTTCAGGATATTCAGGCCATCCGCGCCATCCTTCACAATCATGCTGGAAAGGTCGTTGTTAACGAAAACTATGCGTCGTCCCATGTGACCGCAGCCGTTCGTGACGCGCTCGCCTCGCGCGATATCACGCCTGCCCGACTGATTGTTGAATCAACCAAGCACCGAGGCGTCGACTACCTCAGGGGACGATTTCTTGACAGCAAGCTCGGAGCGCTGGGTTATGAGGGCTCGCACCTGCTTGCAATCATCGGTGAGTTTGGTTCCGGCTACGAGATTGACGAGTTGCTCGACTCGGATATCGACAGTATTGAGCTTTCGATCGAGGAGTCCGCCTCCGGGGCAGGCATCCCTGTTCGATCTGGTGACCATCAACCCAAGAAACTATTTTCACATCAGGGCGGTGCTTTCATGCAATACCGCGCGAAGAACGGATGCACGGTTGATTTGTACACCAGCATGTCGGGGCTTATTGGCTTCCCATGCCCGCCCTACGCATATCCAGGCCAGAAGATTCCGCAGTCTGATGTCAATACGCGTTTCAGGATTCTGCGGGTTGATGGCCATGATGGCGCAGGGGTCCCGCATCAGATTGTTGGCTTTTACGAGCCGATTGCTGGATTGGATCGCTCTCAGGGCCAGTTGCTCGTCTACAAGGACTGGGCGCTTGAGGAACAGTCTGCAGCGTTTGAGGACAATACGATGTCGCAGCACTTGTTGCGCGCGGTTCAACATTTTGGCCGTTTGAAGTCGAACCCCTATAGTGTTGAGCGCGCTCTGGCTGATGTCATCCGCCTGCACGAATGGTCCCAGTTCGGTTGGTACGATATGGAAGATTCCGATGAAATTCTTGGTCGCGAGGATATCGCAGAGGCTCGGCTTAACGATGCTCGGCGATTTACTCTACGCCCGGGGTAAGCCCCGGAGTCGGGCTTAGCTGAAGTGTAGTGATCGCGACTTGATCTCCGGGCGTAGCATTTTCATGCCTCGGCAGGACCGGGCGATGGCATGCTGATCCATTCGTTCTCTGGTCTCTGAATTCATTGCGACTCGCGCACATCAGCAACGACGGAAACAGCAATGGTTTGTTTACCCGATACAGGTGATCCATACAGATCTGTCCGCCGATCACGTAAAAGATGATTAAATTCGTTGAGTGAACGATATCGACGGGCATCGTCCATATTGATGGTTGCCAATATGATTTCTTCGCGATCAGCGCTTGCGGGGCCTGCCACTGGCCATCCTGCCTGACTCACGATCAGACTGTGACCTAAAAAATGTTGTCCGCGTTCAAGGCCAATGCGATCCGCGCAAGCAACAAACATTGAATTTGAATGCGCACCACCCATTGCAAGGATGTTGGCCATCACAATCGAAGCTTCAGGTTGCGACGGCATGGGTACCCAATTTGTCGGTACGCACAGCAAATCTGCTCCCTGCAGGGCGGCGAGCCGGAATGTTTCCGGAAACCAGATGTCATAACAGATTGCCACTGCAACCAGCCCAGATCCGACGCGAAACAGTGGCATCCCCAGATTGCCCGGCTCGAAGAAAGTCGCTTCTGCACCCCAAAGATGATTTTTACGGTAGGTTCCTACGTTTCCGGATGGATCGATGAGCACGGCGCTGTTGTAGAGTAAGTTTCCTTTGCGCTCGGCGATGCCAGCAACAATTGTGACATCGTGTGCCGAAGCCGCCGCCGCCCATGCGCGGACAGTGTGGCTATCTGAAATCTCTTCTGCCAAGTCGAACGCTTCTTCACGAGTCTTGAACACATAGCCCGTGTTACACAGTTCTGGCAACACAATCAAATCGGCTCCTGATTCTGCGGCACTTGAAATCAGTTCTAGCGAACGAGTCAGGTTATGTTCTTTGTCACCGATCATGGGTTCCATCTGAATGCATGCAACACATATTCT
Organism: uncultured beta proteobacterium; assembly: GCA_903821335.1. Classification (GTDB taxonomy): domain Bacteria; phylum Pseudomonadota; class Gammaproteobacteria; order Burkholderiales; family Burkholderiaceae_B; genus Zwartia. The sequence goes on along the minus strand of CAIJKV010000034.1, from coordinate 12,816 downwards.
GCTTTCAATATCAGTCATGGTTGGAACCTTTAGGAAAGATAGCTTCGACACCTTTCATCAGGGAGTGAAACGAGCATCAAGGTTGAGCAATAGTCAAAATGGTGCGAGACAATCCTTCCATTCGTGTGAACGCTCATAGGCATGGGCGACGCGCAAAACAGTGGCCTCATCAAATGGACGCCCTGCGATTTGCAGACCGATGGGCAATCCCTGGCGATCAAAGCCACAAGGGACGGATATTGCTGGCATACCCGTTAGGTTATAGGGAAAGGTATAGCGCCAGGATGCCGACAGCACGCTGGTGTCCCGATCCCCAACGGGCACCCGCCATTGGCCAGATTTCCATGCCGTGATTGGCATTGTGGGTCCGATAATGACATCCATTTTGCTCAGAGCCTGTGCAAAATCCTGCATCAGCAGGGTTCGCAACTGCTCGGCCTTGAGATAATCGGGAGCCGTGACCAGCCGTCCGATTTCGACGAGCGTGCGCACATCAGGTGTAAAATTCTCGACACGCCCATTTCGCAGAGATATGTCGTGATATGCGGTTGATGACGCGAGTTCGATGGCAAAGATTGCCGCCAGGCCATACTCAAGGCGCGGGATTTTAAATTCACTAATGATGGCGCCGGCGGCTGCAAGATCATCAATCGCGCGTTCGACCGCAAAATCCACATCCGGCTGATTATCATCAAAAAAATGATTACGACAAATGCCAATTCTGAGCCCCTTGATGGAACCCTGCAGCGCCCCGACATAATCTGGGACAGGATGACCCGAACAGGCCGGATCGCTTGCTTCATATCCGGCCATGACATTGAGCATTACTGCCGCGTCCTCTACGGTTCGCGTAAGGGGACCCGCATGGTCGAGTGACCATGAATGCGGCACGACCCCGGTTCGGCTGACCCTGCCATAGGTTGGCTTGAGTCCAACAATGCCGCACACTGAGGCAGGCATACGGATAGAGCCCCCAGTATCAGAGCCGATTGCGCCAGCACACAGGCCGGCGGCAACCGCAGCTCCAGAGCCACCAGAGGAGCCTGAAGGCACGTATTCCAGGTTCCACGGGTTGCGGGTTGGTGGCGTGACATTGCCCCATGCAAACTCGTGTGTACGAGTCTTGCCGATCAGGATTGCGCCCGCCTTGCGCAGTCGTGCTGCAACAGTTGAGTCCACCATCGGAAAGCTGATGCCCTCCGCTGTAGTCCCTGCCGTCGTAGGCATATCAGCCGTCAGGTAATTGTCCTTTATGCCTATCGGGATGCCATGCAATGGACCAAGGCTGCGTCCGGCAATGACATCTTCTTCGGCGCGAATCGCTGACTCGCGCACCGTAGTAGAAATAAATTTGAATGCCTTGAGTTGCCCATCTAGATTTTCGATGCGAGCAAGGTAATGATCTGCCACGGCAAGCGTGGATACAGAACCCAGACGAATGCTGCGAGCAAGATCGGACAGTGTGCTTGATCGTAGATCTTTCATCAAACTACTCCTTATCCGTTTGGCGGTATGGCGTCATCGGCTCAAAAATAATGCACGGATGGACGTCGGTGAGATCCAGATTCCGAAGTTTGCGGATCTCCTGCAATATCTCTTTGTAAGCCTCTAGATTTTCGGAGAGGCGCTCCGCAGTCACCTGGACATCGAGTAAATCGTTCCATACGTTAATTGAGTTGCTTGTATTCAAGATGCGATCTCCAGTCGATGTTGGGGTTGGATCATATTCAGTGACAGGCCTGTTTCAGCTTTGACGTCTGAGGTATCAATAGCGGGATTCAATATTGAGATATTCGTGTCATTCGTTTATACAACTCATCTGTTCGCGCATGATCTTCATTTCGCACTGCCACCTCCCCCTGGTCGATCGGGCGGCGATAGCGCCAGCATGCGTACGACCGATTCGGCGGCAGGTGTTCCCGGGCCAATCCGCTTGGGCATGGACTCAATAAAGGGTAAAAGCTGAAGTTTTGCAATGTTGTACACGCGACGTAGTTCTTTGACGGGATGCGCATGTTCATCGACACGGATGTCCCACAGCGGGTAATCTTCCTCGGCAATAACCTTTAAGCAGGCAGATTGCCTGCCTCGCTTATCGCCACCGGCAAGTTGGCCGGCTTCCAGAGCGCACAGAAGTCGTTCGGAAAGATCGTTGTGTATGGCATGCATAAATGCCTTTTCCATAGCGTCTACGGTGCCCTGGCTGACCAGCATATTGCCCTGTATGGCAAAGCCGTTGCCCACAATGTGGCCAGCCCACTCTGTACAAGCGCCGCCGGTCCATGATGCCGCTTGACCGCGCGAGTCGACTAGACCGATCTGTCGCAGATCACGTGCATCATCGGCTTGCAAAACCGTGTCAAGGGATTCCTGTGCAGACGCACCGGCTTCCATCATGTTCAGAGCGCGGATGGCAAGATAAGGATTGACCCACGATTGTGTTGAAATTGAGCCAACATTCGCTCTAACAAAGGGGCACATGGAACCGACAGCTGGAACTGCCGAGCTGACTGCCACGCCCAGCAAGCCAGTGTCGGGGCAACGGGCAACAATCGAAAATGTCATTGAACGGATGACCCGCAAGAATAGTTAACTAAACCCTCATGCTGTCTGCACACGCCATGTGCATGATGCACCCCTGCTACGTGATCCTACAGTTAAATCCTACAGACTTAAATGTTCAACGATCTGTTTTTCTGCATCTGCATCCCCGGCGAGCCCACGGTCGATGATTTCGCCAGACTTGAACAGTAGATAAGCGTCTGCCACAGAGAGTGCGAAACCGATATGTTGTTCAATCAGTAAAATAGCGGTTCCAAATGCATCACGCTGTGCCTTGAGCACCACGGCGAGCCGTTCAATCACCGAGGGCTGCAAGCCCTCTGTGATTTCATCAATCAGCATCAAGCTGGGCTTGGACATTAGCGCACGCGCAACCAACAACATCTTTTGCTCTCCACCAGAAAGCGTACCGGCTCGCTGTTTACGTCGCTCGGGAATGAACGAAAATGCCTGTGCCACATGCGCGAGGCCATCTTCAAAGCCCTTATCGTCGCGCATACCTAAACGCAGATTTTCCTCGACGCTCAGATCCTGAAAGAGAGCTTGTTCCTGCGGCGTATAAGCGACCGAACGTCGCGCGATCTCATGAGGAGGCAGGCCCGTCGTGACATTGCCAAACATGCTCACTTGACCGTGGTGACGTAATGGCAGAAAGCCCATCAAAGCCTTGAGAAGTGTGGTCTTTCCCATGCCATTTTTACCAAGTAGGGTGATGATCTGCCCAGGCTGAATGTCAAACGAAACCTCGCGCACGATCAGTGCTTCACCATACCCGCACGAGACGTTTGATACAGACAGGGTGGGAATGTTGCTCATATTGTGGCCATGGGCATCCCACCCGAATAAATTGTACGAACGAGATCTGATTCAGAGACTTCTGTGGGAGTGCCGTCCAGAACGATACGTCCCTGATGAAGCACGATGACGCGGGAACTGATCTCACGAACAAAATCGAGATCATGCTCGACAAGCAGAACACAGAGACCGTAATCGCGCACCAGAGCGATCAAAATGTCGCCGATCATCGTGCGTTCAGATTTTGTTAATCCTGCTGTTGGTTCATCCAGCAGCAGGACTGAAGGTTCAAGCGCAAGCACCATAGCCAGTTCAAGCGCCTGCTTCATGCCATGAGAGAGATGTTGCCCCTCGACACCGAGTATCTTATCCAGTCCCGTTGTACGCATGATATCAAGCGCGGCTTTGGGCAGGGCTAGGTCGGTTTCTTTGTGAAAGAGCGCTGGTCGAACCAGCCGTGTCCTTGCAATGCGCAGGGACTCTACGACCGTTAATGTGTCAAAGACATTCGCTGTCTGAAACTTGCGTCCAACACCAAATCCCACGATCCGGCTCGGTGTGGCACGATCAATCAGGTGACCATTTACGGTGATCGCGCCGCCCGAGCGCTCATAGCCATCTGACAGACAGCGCATAAGAGTGGTTTTTCCTGCTCCATTGGGGCCGATCAAGGAAAGTAATTCGCCATGCTGGACAGAGAAATCGATGCCTTCCAGAACTTTCAGGCTGCCATAGTGACGACTCACATCCATAACCTTCAAGGCGTGAGGCTCTCGATTCGTCTGTGTTTTTGATCCGTCCGGAGTAGTCTCTAGCAAGGATACGTCTTGATTGTCCGGCTTTGTCTTGTCGCGCGAACTAAATAGGCCACTAATGATGGGCATAAACCCGCGCGGGATCGCAACAATTACCACTACGAAGGCAACGCCTATGATGAGTTTCCAGTAAAACGGAAAACTGCCGCTCAGGTAGGCCGTACCCGTGTCAATCAGCAGCGTTCCGATTACTGGTCCAAGCAGCGTCCCCCGACCACCAAGTGCCACCCAAATGATCAGCTCGGTACCAAATACAAAGCCCGCATATTCTGGTGCAACCACCATTTGTGAACAGGCAAAAATAAAGCCGGCCATGGTTGCGATGACCGACATCACAATGAGCAGCACCGTTTTCAGGCGAGAAGTATTGAGCCCAAGATATTCACAGCGCGTTTCATTGTCCCGGATTGCGGTCAGTAGTCGCCCTGCGTCACTTTGGACAAATAGCCAGGCACACGATGTCAACCCGACCAGATATATACCAGCGATCCAGAACCACGCCTCCATAGTCAGGTCAAAGCTTTCGTAAGACGACAGGCCACTACTTGACCCTGTGAACTCACCGCCCATGTATATGATTTGTGTCAGTACAATTGGCAAAACTAGAGTAACCACCGAGGCATACAGAGGAGACGCCCCTTGGTAAAAAGACAGCCAACCGACGAGTGCTGCAACCAACGCGCCAGCGGCGATAGCCACACCTAGGGCGAACAGTGCGTAGCGGTAATCGAAACCCATATGGGTAAAAATAAGACCTGCAGCATAGGCGCCTATTCCAAAGAAAGCAGACTGACCAAAGGTCAATATTCCGGCATACCCCCACAGGATATCAACGGTCAGTGCGACTGCGGCATATAGAAACCCACGTGTCAGGCTATTGACCATGAAGGTGTCGAGCATGTAGGGTGCCGCACCGACCACAACCAGCGCGATCAGCGTAAACAGGATGACTCGCTTAACGTCCGAACGAACCCGCAACCCAGGGCTTGGAATAGTTGAACTGGCCGCTACAGTGCTACGCACGTGAAAGTCCCTGAGGTCGGATACGCAAAAGAACCGCAGCCAGCACAACAATGGTCAAGCCACCGAGCACTGGACTGATGAAGGTGCTGACCAGAACTTGCGCACCACCGAGTAAGATCGCCGCAAGCAGAAGGCTCACGAATGACACGCCCGACACCAGAACCAGCATGAACGCATTGACTAGCCAAGGCACACCCATGTTGGGATCGACGCTTGATAGCGGTGTAATCAGCGCTCCAGCCATGCTGGCTAGTGCAGCGCCGAGCGAAAAGGTTACAAGTCTGACCAGAGTGCTGTTGATTCCAAGTGCCTCTGCCAAAGCCTCATTCATGATGACTGCCCGTGTCATGAGGCCCAGCCGAGTACCTTGAAGAATCATGGCAAGCGACACACCGATGACCGTTGCAGCGACCACCAGCACAAGTCGATACGATGAGTATGATGCGCCAAGAAAATCGATGGACCCAGACATTGGGCTTTGTACGAACTGAACTTCTCGACCGAAAATGATGGTAATGACCTGACCGATAATGATCCCAAGTCCCCAGGTGGCAAGTATTGCATCGAGCGGGCGGGAATATAGAGGCTTGACGACCAGTTTCTCGATGATCAATCCGCACGCCATTCCAACGATCGTTGCAAACAGCAAGGATAGCCATGGATTCCACCCCAGTCGGGTGACGGCAAGGGCAGAATACCCTCCGATGGTAATGAATGCACCGTGAGAGAAATTAATTATTTTCATCACACCGAAAACAATCATCAACCCCGCCGCCACTACGTAGAGAATGGCGGCGGAGGTCAGAATGTCCAGCAGAGTCTCTGTCACTGTTTAGCACTCCCTGATGACAAGGCTCATGTAAAGGGTTAAAGCTTTGGGCACTGTTCTCCCGGACTCACGTTATTGAAGGTCGAGACTACCTTGACCGAACCATCCTTTTGTACTTGGCCAAGATACATATTCAGCGGGGCATGTCGTTGCATATTCATCTGTACCTTGCCACGCGGACCATCAACTGACACTTCGGCCAATGCCTTGATGATGGCATCCGTATCCAACGACTTGGCCTGCTCTACGGCCGCTTTGTAAAGATAGATCGCATCATATTCAGGCACGGACAAATCGTTAGGTGTCTTGAGATTCGCACCAAATTTCTTTTGCATCGCAGCCATGAATTCTTTAGCTCTTGGGGAATCAAGCGAAGTCAGATACGAAGCGGTAATAAAAACGCCTTCCGCGTCTTCGCCCATACTTTTTGCCGTGCCCTCGTCCACGCTTAGGTTTCCTATCAGGGCCTTGAGCCCAGCCGCTTTGTACTGCTTGGTCAGCGTGACGTTTGGCGCACCACCTGCCGTCGACATTACGATCGCATCTGGTGCCGCTGTTCTGATCTTGCTGATGATGGCGGTCCAATCCGTGGCATCCATTGGGGCGTACTCATCACCGACGACTTTGCCTCCCTGCTTTTCGATGTATTCACGGGTGAACTTCAACATGCCACGTCCGAAGGCATAGTCGCTGCCTACCAGGAAAAATGTCTTGGCACCGTCCTTCTTCATGAACTGATCCACAATCGGGGCGACCATTTGTTCAGGAACGGGTGCGTCCACGTACAAATATTTATTACAGGATCTTCCCTCATAAAGCGACGTATAGATGTATGGCTTTTTGGCCTTTGTTACGATAGGCAGTCCGGCGTTGCGTGCTGCGCTGGTCTCCATCGAAATGAGCGCATCCACTTTTTTCTGAAACAACAGGGAGTCAAAGGCTTTTTGCGCTCCTGCCGCACCGCTGGCATCGTCCGCCACTTCAAGCACTAGCTGACGACCAAGAACGCCGCCCTTTGCATTTATTTCTTCAGCAGCCAATTCGGCAGATTGGACCACTGACGGGGCGACAACGGAGTTTGATCCTGACAGTCCTACGGGAATACCAATTTTGATAGGATCTGCGGCAAATGCGGTGCTCATCCCGATGCTGCATACCGATACACACAAAGTCAAACGTTTCAATGTGGAAATCATGATTTCTCTCTTTTAAGAAAAACGAAAACATTAAAATGCCAAGTCAAACCACCATCGCAACGGCGAGGTCAGTACGAAAAAATAGTGAAAGATGTTTGATGGTGCTTGAAACGTGATACCAGAGCGCGGCGGTAGACCAGTTTCCATGCGTAAATTAAGCAAAAATCATGCCAATACTGATGGGAGCGCAGGTGCGCTATGGCGCACCGTGGCAAGCGCATCGGTATTGTTAATTTTGTTGAAAAGATCATGCAGCGCGAGGCAAATTAGGCACCGTTTCGGTGCTTGCGCACAAGATTGCTGCAAATCAAAGGTGACGCGCGCGGGCGCACAGGCGACCCAGCATCGCTCACGTGCGAGGATGCGACGCCACCGCAACTTGTCGCCCATCCTGCTTGTACATCTCAATCCGGATAAGCCGCTGCACCCCGAAACGCAATCACAGAGGACGCAACACAAGCTCAAAAAGCAGCCTAGCCGAAATTCAGGCGACAACTAGCTTTAAAAATTCCGATTTACGATTGAATCATTCAAACCACTTAAAGAGTCTTGCGTAGGATCCGTCTTGATCCAGCGCGACAGCTTTTCGATAAGTTCCTTGGGGTGAATCGGTTTGGTCACGAAATCGTTCATGCCGGCAGCTTATATACCCGAATATTTTCGTTAATACATTACTTCGAATCCAGAAACTCAGGCCATCAAGGTCAACGGCTGGAAACGCTGCGTAGCGGCCATACGCAGAACTACAGATAATCAAACGACAGGTCAGGCCGTCTCTGGCACGCTGGGTAAGCCTTGAAGTGACAAAGCCAAATCGCTCTCGTTGTAACTTTCGTCAGTCAGTTCGCCAGCGAAATATTTTTGGTACGACAACATGTCGAAATGGCCATGCCCGCTCAAACAAAATAGAATGGTCTCCGTCTTGCCTTCACGCTTGCATCGCAGTGCCTCCTCAATCGCTCCCTTAACCGCGTGATTTGACTCTGGCGCCGGAACGATGCCTTCGGTTCTGGCGAACAGAACACCGGCTTCAAAACATTCAACTTGGTTGTAAGCAACCGCTTCTACCAGACCCAACTCCTTGCAGTGCGACACCAACGACGCCATGCCGTGATAGCGTAGTCCGCCCGCATGGAAGCCCGGCGGGGTGAACTGACTACCCAGGGTATGCATCTTTGTCAAAGGTGTCGTCTGACCGGTATCGCCAAAGTCATACGCATATTTACCCCGCGTCAGCGAAGGGCATGCTGCCGGCTCCACTGCCACAGCACGGGACTTTTCACCACCTCGTAATCCGTGACCGATAAACGGAAACGCGATTCCAGCAAAGTTGGAGCCACCACCTGCACATCCAATCACCACGTCAGGCCAATCGTTAGCGGCCCGCATCTGCTCCATTGCTTCCTGTCCGATGATGGTTTGGTGTAGCAAGACATGATTAAGGACTGACCCCAGTGCGTATTTAGTATCTTCACGCTGAACAGCAAGCTCTACAGCCTCAGAGATCGCAATGCCCAAACTACCAGGATGATCAGGATTCTTTTCCAGTACCGATCGGCCAAATACAGTTTCGACCGACGGCGACGCGACACATCGTGCACCATACGTTTCCATCATGGCGCGGCGATAGGGTTTTTGGTCATACGACACACGCACCTGAAACACTTCCACCTGAAGCCCGAACAACGATCCTGCAAACGCTAACGAAGTGCCCCACTGGCCCGCACCGGTCTCGGTAACCAGTCGTTTAATGCCAGCTTGCTTGTTGTAATAAGCCTGCGGAATTGCAGTGTTGGGTTTGTGGCTACCGGCTGGGCTCACGCCTTCATATTTGTAGTAAATCTTCGCAGGAGTGTCCAGTGCCTTTTCCAGACGGTGAGCCCGGTACAGGGGAGCGGGCCGCCAAAGTCGAAATATTTCTCGCACTGGCTCAGGAATCTCAATCTCACGTTCTTGGCTGACTTCCTGCATGATGAGCTCCATCGGGAAGAGTGGAGCGAGATCATTGGGACCCACGGGTTGCAGTGTGCCAGGATGTAGAACAGCAGGTGCTGGCTTGGGAAGATCGGCCTGAATGTTGTACCAGACACGAGGCATCTGATCTTCGCTAAGTAGGTATTTCGTTTGTTCGCTCACATTGGCTCCTTTTGTGGGAATGATGCGCACTCTGCGTAGATGTTACATTTTTCCGTGCATCCTACATGCTCGTGTCGTAGATAAAGGAAGCTTCATCTGTATTCACGCAAGCCATCACGAGACATGCCTGCTTGCAAATCCAGTCTGCCAAGAACCAAAACCAGTCGCTTCAGCATACGCCGCAAAGTGAGCCGTCGTGCCTATCACTTTCGCGGGGACTCCACCGACAATTGAACCCTCTGGTGGGCGCCAAGCCCGGGCAAGGCGTTTGTTTCTCACGTTTGACAGCCCCATCTCGTTGCATTCGAGCTTGGTGTCTTGCCTGCGTCATGGTTGGCAGGCTATCGTGTACGTTTCACGTCACATGTTCCGAGGCTCTCATATGTTGTTCGATTCCTATACCGCCCGCAGCCTGTCCCTACGCAACCGCATCGTCATGGCACCCATGACGCGCAGTCGCGCGGTCGAAAGCAACACCGCCAACGCACTGATGGCTGAGTACTATGCACAGCGTGCATCCGCTGGCCTGATCATCACGGAAGGGGTCTCTCCATCGCCCAACGGGTTGGGCTATGCCCGCATTCCGGGGCTTTTCAACGCAGAGCAGGTCAAGGGATGGCGGCTGGTGACACAAGCCGTGCATGCCAAAGGCGGGAAGATTGTCGTTCAGCTCATGCACACGGGTCGTGTTTCGCATATTGCCAACCTTCCCGCAGGTGCCGAAGTTGTTGGCCCGACCTCGACGACGCTGCCGGGGGAAATGTGGACCGATGGGCAGGGTATGCAGCCCCACAGCCCCGCGCGCGCCATGACCGCGCAGAATATCGCCACCACGGTCGGCGAATACGCAAAGGCCGCCACGCTCGCGATTGAGGCGGGCTTTGACGGGATCGAACTGCATGCGGCCAATGGCTACCTGATCGAGCAATTCCTCAACGCCAACGCCAACCCGCGCACAGATGAGTATGGCGGCAGCATCAAGGGGCGCAACCGGTTTGCCCTCGAAGTGGCCCGCGCCGCCTGCGCGGCCATTGGTGCGCAGAAGGTGGGTATCCGTTTGTCCCCGTATGGTGTTTTCAATTCGACTGGCCCCTACGCGGACGTCGATGCACAGTACCTGGAGCTTGCCGGGGAACTGTCCGCGCTTGGCTTGCTCTATCTGCACGTGCTCGATCATTCGGCAATGGGCGCACCGGTTGTGCCCGCCGCGATCAAGTCGCAATTGCGCGCGGCATTCCAAGGGCCGTACATCCTTGCCGGCGGCTTTGATCGCGCCAGCGCGGAGAGGGCGCTCTGTGCGAACGAGGCAGATCTGATCGCCTTTGGCCGCCCGTTGCTTGCCAATCCGGATCTCGTCGAGCGCATGCAGGCCAATGCCGCCTTGAACGCGCTGGACATGGATACGTTTTACACGCCGGGCTCCAAGGGTTACACGGATTACCCGACGCTCTAGACGGTTCACCCATAAAGGCTGCGCCCGCAGGGGCAGCAGATTGGCGAAAAGTGATGTTACGCAGGACCTGCATGGTTTAGCTTGATTGCGGCCTCAAACTCCCCGACCGGCACCGGTCTGCCGAACAGGTAGCCTTGGTAAAGGCGGCAGCCGTTGTCCGCCAGGAACTTGCGCTGTTCCTTGGTTTCGACGCCCTCGGCGATCACCGCCAGGCCCAGGCTCTGCCCCAGTACGATGATGGTGCGGGCGATGACACAGGCGTTGGGCTCGTCCGGGATTTCCTGCACGAAGGACTGGTCGATTTTGAGCTGGTTCAGGGGCAGGCGGCGCAAATACGTGAGCGACGAGTAGCCGGTACCAAAGTCGTCGAGCGCGAAGCGCACGCCGTGCGCGCGCAGGGTCGTCATCTTGGCGATGGTGTCCTCGACGTCCTCGTGCAGCAGGCTCTCGGTGGGTTCGAGCTTGAGGTTGTTGGGGTCGACCCCGGTGCGAGCGAAGATCTCCAGACACTGGTCGACGAAGTTGGGTTCTCGGAACTGTTTGGCGCTGACGTTCACCGCCAGAGTGAGCGGCCGCATCTCCGGTTGAGCATTCCAGACGGCTAGCTGCGCGCAGGCAGCCTCCAGAACCCACGCACCGATCGGTACAATCAGTCCCGTCTTCTCGGCCGAACCGATGAACGCCCCGGGGGTGAGGAGTCCCCGCTGCGGATGCTGCCAGCGCACGAGCGCCTCGGCACCGATGGCTGTTGACGCCTCGTCGACCTGGATCTGGTAGTACAGGCGGAATTCCCCTCGCTCCAGGGCCATGCGCAGGTCGGCCTCAAGTGCTGCCTCTGCGACCACTGCGGCCTGCACCTGGGCGTCAAAAAAGCGCAGGGTGTTGCGCCCAGCCCGCTTGGCTTCGTACATTGCCAGGTCGACTTGCTTGAGGATCTCTTCGACCGTGTCCTGCGGGTGACCGAAGAGGGTCACACCGATGCTGGGGGAGGTCCGGCATTGGTTGCTGCCGACAACGAAGGGTGCCAGGAAGGAGGCAAGAATTCGGTCACCAAATTCCCTGGCCTTCGCCTCGACCTGCCGGGGATCGGTTCCCAAGTCAGGCAGGAGCATGATGAAGTCGTCGCCGCCCAGGCTGGCCACCGTGTCACCGGAGGCGACGGATTCGGACAGGCGCGCGGCGACCTGCTGCAGCAATCGGTCGCCGAGGTCGTGGCCCAAGGTGTCGTTGACAGTCTTGAAGTTATCAAGATCGATGTAGAACAGCGCACCGAAGTGCCCGCCCTGGGTGCAGGCCGCGAGCGCCCCCTGCATGCGGTCGATCAGGAGGCGCCGGTTGGGCAGGTTGGTCAGGTTGTCGTAGTAGGCCAAATGCAGGATGCGTTCCTCGGCCTCCTTCTTGGCGGTGATGTCCTCCTTCAACGCCACGTAGTGGGTGATCGCGCCGGTCGCGTCCCGGATCGGGCTGATGATGGCCAGCTCGGTGTACTCGCTGCCATCCTTGCGCCGGTTGAAAAGCTCACCCTTCCAAACCTGGCCAGCCAGGAGGGTTTGCCAAAGGCTGACATAAGTCTCGGGTGAGGTCCTGCCCGACTGCAGGATGCGCGGGTTTTGGCCGATAACCTCTTCACGACCGTAGCCGGTATTGCTCAGGAAGGCTTCGTTGACGTATTCGATACGGCCGTCGAGGTCGGCGATGACGACGCTTTCCGGGCTCTGCTCGACGGTGAGCGAGAGCTTTCGGATCTGGTCGGCGAGGGCCAGTTTGCCGGCACGGTTGCGCATGTCATCGATACCGTAGGCCAGGTTGCCGGCAAGCTCCTCGAGCAGCTTGACCTCGACGGGGTCGAAGGCGTCGCTCTCGGCGGCGTAAATCGTCAATACGACTGCGTCCCCGGTGGAAATCCTGAGTGGTAGTGCAATGCTAGCCTGGTAGCCATGTGCGATCGCACTTGGGCGCCAGATCGCGACCACCGGGTTGGTGAGGTAGTTCTGGTTGACCTGGACG
>CAIJKV010000033.1 GCA_903821335.1 uncultured beta proteobacterium | reverse complement strand
GTTGATCTACTTGCCGTTGCCGCAGGATGACCCCAAGCAGCGCAAGCCCGACATTACCAAGGCCAGGCAACTGCTGAACTGGGAGCCCACTGTTGCGCTCGAGCCCGGGCTCGCGCGCACGATTGCCTACTTCAGAAAGGCACTGGCGCAATGACCCATCACGACATGATCAGCGGCGGCTTTGCGGTTGTCATGCCGGTCTATGAGGACCAGGAGGCGTCCAACCGACTGTTCAGGGAACTGTATGCCGAATACGGCGGCCTGGTGTATGTCGTCGCAGTCGATGACGGATCCATCAAGGAACCTGTGCACATCGAGGCACTTGAAAGTCTGGGACTGAAAGGTGTGGTCCTCACGCTCAGGCGCAACGTGGGTCATCAGCGCGCGATTGCAATCGGGCTGAATTACGTGGCGGAACACCTGCCAGGCATCCCCTGCACCGTGGTCATGGATTCCGACGGCGAAGACACGCCGCAGTCCATACGCCAGCTCGTGCTGCCCTTGTTGTCACCCCAGGTCGACGTGGTGGTGGCCGAACGCAAAAGCCGCGTCGAGACCTTCCGTTTCAAGACGTTCTACCTGATCTACAAAAGTCTGTTCAACCTGCTGACGGGCCGCAAAATCAGTTTTGGCAATTTCATGGCGCTCAAGCCTGCAGGGGTCAAGCGCCTGGCCGCCATGCAAGAGTTGTGGATGCATGTGGCAGGTTGCGTGCTGACATCCAAACTACGTATGCAGACGGCGCTGATCGACCGTGGCCCGCGCTACGCGGGTCAGAGCAAGATGAATTTTGTTGGCCTGGCGCTCCATGGGTTCAGGGCGCTGATGGTGTTTGCCGAAGACGTGCTGGTGCGCGTGGGCATCGCCTGCGCGCTGGTCGCCGTGCTGACGGTCGCAGGAAGCGTCCTGGCGATCGGCCTGAAATTGGCAGGTGTGGCGACCCCGGGTTGGTTTTCTGTCGCCCTCGGCATTTTGTTGCTGATGTTTTTACAAACAGGCGCGGTCACGCTGATGACGTTGATGCTGACGGGTGTGGTGCGCAGCGGGTCCCAGTCGCCCATCGACTATCGAAATTTTGTCGATGTGGTCAAACACGCCAATGTGCCGGTCTGACGCGTGAAACGGTTTTTGCAAAGTCAGCCCTTCCGGTACATCGTCAACGGCCTGGTGGCGACGGGTGTGCATTTTCTGGTGCTCACGTTTAACCTCAAGGTGCTGGGCTGGTCGTCGGCGGGCGTCGCAAACCTGGTCGCTGCTGTCTTTGGCATTACGACATCCTTTGCCGGGAGTCGTTACTACGTTTTCCATGGCTCCGCTGAACCGCTGTTCAGGCAAATCTACCGGTTTATTTTCTTGTACGCCGCGATTGCCTTGCTGCATGGTGCGCTGCTGTACGTCTGGTCGGATGTGTATGCCTTGAACTATGTCTCAGGCTTTGCCGTGGCAACGGTCATGCAGGTATTGTTCAGCTACTGGGGCAATAAAGTGATGGTGTTTAAAGTATGAAATATATTAAATTTGTATTGGCGACCAGCGCCTTTGTCGTGGTTTTGCTGGCGGTTTACCTGACACACATCACGTTCTTTAAAGTGAACGTGGTGTTTTACGGATCGATCTTTGACGGATTGATCGCAACAGCGATCGCCCTTGTGCTGGTGTCCGTCATCGGGTTCTTCAAGGTGTTCAGCCCGTTTGAGAAATTGCTGCTGGCCTGCATCTGGATACTGATCGGCTACTCCTTTGCCATTTCCGTGCCCACGGTGCTCGATCGGTCACTCTCGTTCTACATCCTGGAAAAGCTTCAGCAGCGTGGCGGCGGCATCAAACTGTCTGCCTTTGAAGACGTATTCACCAAGGAATACGTCAAGGAGCACCGCCTGGTTGACGTGAGGCTGACCGAACAAGAGCAGTCCGGCACACTCGTGATCAAGGATGGCTGCGTCAAGTTGACGGATTGGGGCAATACGCTGGCCACCAGCAGCCGATATTTCCGCAACCACTTCCTGCCCAAGCAGCGCTTGCTGCGGGGCGAGTATTCCAGTGATCTGACCGATCCGTTCAAGTCCAGCGACTCAAACGTCAGTTACTTTTGTAAATAGCGAGCAGACCAACCGTATATCGCAGCCACATTTGAACAATTTCATTGCGTCACGATGGTTTAGCGTGGCTGCGGCCTTGACCGTAGCCGTGTTTTGCATGAACTGGACGGTACCCAATCATTTCGAGTCCGACGCGATGCTCGAAACATTAATCTCAACGCAAAAAGTGACCTTGTTCTATTGGGGCCAGGATCGCTATATTAATTTTCTGCCTTTTGTCTTTTCATGGATCAGCGATGTAAAGGTGAACATGCTTGCGATTATCCTTACGTCGGGAGCCAGTTATTTCCTGCTGCTGGAATTGATAAGTGACACCACAGCCAGACTGCTCAATCCCACGCGACGAGGCGCGTTCAGGTTGTTGATGTTTTTCTTCCTGGTTCTGGCAAGCCTCCTGGTCCTGAACAAGCCGGGCCTCTACACCTATGCCTATGGGGCTCAGCCCTATAGCGTTTCCTATCTTTTGTTCGGCTGGACCTGGCTGCTACTGCTAAAGGACAAGCTCACTTGGTGGGACGGCTGTGGAATTGGACTGTTCCTGCTGATTAGCATGGGGTTGAATCCCAGTATTCTGATCGCAGCAATCGTGTCGGCGATGGCGATATTTTCCTTCGACAAGCGAGTGAAGTGCTTTTGGGTTCCTTTGCTTGCACTTTTGTGGTTTATTGTCTGGCGCGGTCTTGGCGCCACGGTTGGCCTTGATGATGACAGTCATTACGGCAGGTTTAGTCCGACCAGCATAGTCTCTGGTGCCGAGGCTTCGCTGCTGATCTATGAAGACAAGACGGGTCGCCTTGCTGGTTCTGCGATTCTATTTGTTGCAGCCCTTGCACTGGGTTTTTTTGTCAGAAACCACACCACAGAACCGAAAGTAAAACGCATGCTGTGGTCATTGTGGTTGTTTGGGTTGGCCTGGTGGCTCGTCTTTGTCACGAACGCCTGGGTTGAAAGAAATCTATTCCATTATCGGTATTTTTTTCCTACGGTAATGATCGTGATCATTTTTATTTCGCTGCGGTTGACGCAAGTGACGTTTTCCCTTGCAACACCCGCTCGTTGGACGATGCTGCCAGTCTTGGTCGTCGCGATTGGCTCGTTGATCGTTGTGCCCTACGTTCCTATTGGTTCCTACCGTGACTTGATGCTTTACGTTGACGCTGAAAAATATGTTCAACAAAAGCAGGCAAGTATCGTGGCCGGTAATTACTGGTCAGCCTGGCCGGTGGTCTTTCGTGTCTTGATGAACCGCACGCTTGCCACTGTCGCAGGAAGTCGTGCTTCGCCGGTATATGGGGCTGCCTTCAGAGGAATTGTGAATATGCCTGAGATGGATAGCCTGATTGTCCAGCAGAATCGGGTTGGCCAGCGCACACGCGCTGTTTGTATTGGTGCAGACGACGAAGAGTGCTTGCGGCAGCTTGGCAATAGCACCAGTTTTCATTGGAGGTTGTTAGAAAAAGGCGACTGCCACGCTCTTTGTTACCTTTACGAAGTCCGTCCCGATATTCCCCTGATCACGATGGTGGCCGATGCCGATCTGGTCATTGGGTTAGGCATGTCGATGTCAGCCGTGACCAAGGGCGGCACTCTTGACGCCCGACTTTTGCTGCGCAATCGCACGGGTGCAGTGTTCAGTTCACGTACAACGAAAGGACCGATCAGGCTTTCATGGCGTTATGTCAACGTTGACGAAGACGGTACTGCGTTGAGCACACCGACATTCGATGCGAGGAAAGATCTTCATTTCGCTTTAAATGATGGCGAATCGTATGAAATTAGGATTCAGTCTGAGAAGCCCGCCAAGGCAGGAAATTATCGCTTCGAAGCCACCTTGGTTCAGGAAGGCGTGGCGTGGTTTCAAGATCTTGGAATGAAAATACCTTTCGTAGCTGTCACCGTTCAATGATGCTTTCAACGCGTAATGAGTAT
>CAIJKV010000032.1 GCA_903821335.1 uncultured beta proteobacterium | reverse complement strand
TAGGTTGATATGTCGCTCATGTCTGGATGGTTACGCCGACGCGTCACATGGCTGACGCTGTGTGCCGTGCTATTCGGCGCCATCGCTCCAGCGGTCGCGCATGGGTTGGCTACGGACAAGGCCTGGATCGATATTTGTAGTTTTGGCGGCACAAAACGCATTGCGCTGGACACGGACTCCGGTCAGGCACCTGCTCAGACCATGGCCTCTGGCGAATGTCCGTTTTGCCTGCTACACAACGACATTCCAACGTTACCTGCCAGTGAAATTTCCGCTCGGTTTTCGGATATCCCTTCGGCAGTTGTGTCGCGCACAGCCCAGGATGGCCTGCGGCACATTCAATCTCTCTGGTCCGCACATCACTCGCGGGCACCTCCCTCCTTTTCCTGATTCCTGAATCTTTGATTCGACCTCGATTCCGAAATATTCGGTCGAGCGGTCGGACGGTATGTGCCATGTCAATTGCGCACATCATCAATTTCAAATCTGGAGAAATCCATGCATCTACAACAACGCAGCCTACTATTGCGCATCCACTTTTGGGCAGCGTTGATTGCTTCACCGATCGCGCTGATCGCTGCGATAACGGGGATACTTTACATTTTCACCCCACAGATCGAGCAGGCCCTCTATTCGCATCTGGACAGCGTGACGCCCAGTGGCGTCCCCCAACCCCTGGACATGCTGGTGCAGTCGGCGCTCAAGGACGTTCCGGAGGGCTGGGTGCTGCACTCAGTCTCTCCGGCACAAAATCCGACCGATAGTGCCCGAGTCATCTTCATGCGGGACGTTGCAAAAAAAATCGTGCCGAGCGAGCATGCAGGGCACGGCCAGCCAGGTGTCAGTGCAAACAAAGGCGCAAGCCAGCCTCCGGCATTTTTGCGCACCAATTTTGGGTTGCCCAATCAAGCCCTCGTCGTTTACGTCAATCCTTATTCGGCCCAAGTGCTTGGCCGCTTGCCACAATCTGAACGCTTTAGCATTTGGGCGAAATCATTACATTCCAGATATTTGCAAAACGACCGATGGCGCTGGATTGTTGAACTCGCAGCAAGCTGGTTGATGGTGATGCTGGTCACGGGCGTATATCTCTGGTGGCCCCGTGGTCAGCAGTCGGGGCTGCCACAATCGACCGCCAAAGGCAGATTGGCCTGGAAGCAGTGGCATGCCTTTGTCGGTGTCGCCGTCAGCCTGATGAGCGCTGTGATTCTTGTCACAGGGTTGACCTGGAGTAAAAACGCCGGCGAACAGATACGCTGGCTGCGCGACGCGACGGGGCAACGGCCACCACGCATTTCTGCACAGTTCACATCGACCGTGCCGGAGAACGGCAAGATGCTGAACTGGGAACAAGCCTATCAAGCCATCCGTCATGCGGCACCTGAAGTGTCGATGCAAATCACGCCGCCAGCGGGTCTTGCCGGATTTTGGCGTGTCAGTCAGCTCGATCGTGGTCAACCGGAACGTCTGTTTGATTTGCTAATTGACGCCTATTCTGGCCGCACGCTCTATTACAGCGACTGGGATCAGCAAACCATGTTTGGCAAGGCAACGGCCATCGGCATTCCGTTCCATCGTGGTGAGTTCGGCTGGTGGAACCAG
>CAIJKV010000031.1 GCA_903821335.1 uncultured beta proteobacterium | reverse complement strand
TACACAAACAGCTTCTGGCCAGCCAGATACTGCCGCAAGGTGGTCTGGCATGCCTGTGACAGTTTCTCGGTTGCGCCGAAGGCGAAGTCAATGCGTGCCATGTGCGCGTTCTCAGGCCTGGTTCAGCAGGAACTGAAGCAGCAAGGGCACGGGGCGCCCGGTTGAGCCTTTGTCCTTGCCACCGCGCCAGGCCGTCCCGGCGATATCAAGGTGCGCCCAGCGGTATGCCTTGGTAAAACGCGACAGGAAGCACGCCGCCGTGACCGCACCCGCCGGAGGGCCGCCAATATTGGCGATGTCGGCAAAGTTGGACTTGAGTTGCTCCTGGTAGGCGTCGTCAAGGGGCATGCGCCATACCGGATCAAGTGCCTGGCGCCCTGCGGCCAGCAGAGAATCGGCCAGCACGTCATCTTTGGAAAACAGGCCGGAGTTCACATTGCCCAGCGCCACCACGCAGGCACCGGTGAGCGTGGCGATATCGATGACGGTCGAAGGCTTGAAGCGTTCAGCGTAGGTCAGCGCATCGCACAGGATCAGGCGACCCTCAGCGTCGGTATTGAGGATTTCAATGGTGAGGCCGGACATACTGGTGACGACGTCACCAGGTTTGTTGGCGCTCCCGTTGAGCAGATTTTCGCAAGTGGGGATCAGGCCGACGATTTCGCCCGGCAGCTCAAGCTCGGCGACTGCGCGCAGGGTGCCCAGCACACTGGCGGCACCGCACATGTCATATTTCATTTCGTCCATCGTGGCGGCCGGTTTGATCGAAATGCCACCCGAATCGAACGTGATGCCCTTGCCAACCAGGACAACAGGTCCTGCGGCGGCGGGCTCCTTGCTTGCGCGTTTGGCCGGCGCGCTGCCTTTGTAGTGCATCACGATAAAGCGCGGCTCTTCGTCCGAGCCCTTCGCCACCGAGAGGAACGAGCCCATGCCGAGCGCCTGGATCTGCTTGCGGTCTAGTACCGTGACCTTGATGCTCTTGAACTCGCGCCCCAGTTTTTTGGCGATTTCGCCCAAATAAGTGGGGGTGCAGATATTGCCAGGCAGGTTGCCCAGTGTGCGGGCCAGCGACATGCCCTCGGCCAGAGCGGCACCTTCGCGTAAACCACGCTGCGCATTGGACTGATCGGTGCGCTCGACCAGAATGTTGAATGCCTTGAGTTTCGGACGTGCCTGTACGTCAGGCTTGCCCAGCGTGGCATCGTAGTGGTAGGTCGCTTCGCCCACGGCAGCGGCTGCTGCGCGCGCACGTTCACGGATGGTTGACTGTGCGCATGAAATCGATACCAGCGTTGATGTGGCCTCTGTCAGGTGCGCCTGCACACAATACGTTGCGAACGCTTGCTCAGCTCTTGCATGCGTCTTGGGACTGTATTCAGACTGTTTGCCCAGGCCGACCAGGACAACGCGCGGTGCCGCGACGCCCGCCAGGTTGCGCAACACCAGTGTCGCGCCGACCTTGGCGCTGAATTCAGATTGAATGACTGCACGAATGGCGCCGTGATCTGCACGGTCGATGATGTCGGCCGCCGGGCTCAGGATGCCATCGTCAAACACGCCCACCGCCAGGGCGGGTGTTTTGTGCCGATGCAGGGATGCCGAGGTGTGGGTACCAAATTCCATGGATTGTGCCTGTGTGCGTCAAGAGATTGCGTTGATTATCTCGCATTGTGCCCTGCTTGATACCCCTTCAAAACACTCGCGATTTATATTTTTTAGCACAGCGGGGAAGTGTCAACTTTTTGGAAAGAAGCATAGATCAATAAGTTATTTAGATTATTTTCTATATTACTTATAATGCCTGTTCATTAGGAGTTCACATGAACCTGCAGCAATTTCGCTTCGTGCGTGAAACGATTCGGCGCAATTTCAACCTGACAGATGCCGCCCGTAGCCTGTTTACGTCACAGCCTGGCGTGTCCAAGGCCATTCTCGAGTTTGAAAGCGAGTTGGGTGTGCAGATCTTTGAACGACACGGAAAGCGCATCAAGGGGTTGACAAAGCCCGGGCATGCTGTTGCGCAGGTCGTTGACCGGATCATGCGCGAGGTCGACAATCTCAAGAAGGTCAGCGATGAATTTGCGCGTCGCGACGAAGGTAGCCTCGTGATCGCCTGCACACACACGCAGGCGCGCTACGTACTGCCCAAAGTCATTCCCGAGTTTCGCAAGCTGTTCCCGCGCGTCCATTTGTCGCTGGCTGAGGGCAGCCCACGCCATCTGGCGGAAATGGTGCTTCATGAGCAGGCCGATCTGGCGATCGCAACCGAGTCGCTGGCGCTGACGCCGGGTCTTGAAACCTTGCCGTGCTATTCCTGGGATCACACCGTGGTCGTTCGTCCGGATCACCCGCTGGCCGAGTTGTCCAGGCAAAAGGATTTTGCCCTGACGCTGGAACATATCGCCAGCTATCCGGTTGTGACCTATGACCGGGCGTTTTCAGGTCGCCGCTCGGTTGATGATGCGTTTGAGAAGCGGGGCCTTCGGCCCGATATCGTACTGGAGGCCGTTGACGCTGACGTGATCAAGACCTATGTCGACGTGGGTATGGGTATCGGCATCATTGCCGGCGTCGCCTTTGAACCCTTGCGTGACGTCAATTTGGTCAGCCTGCCTGCCGGTCATCTGTTTGGTACGCACACCACGCGGATTGCCATCAAGTCTGGTGTGTTTTTGCGCGACTACGTCTACACCTTTATTTCAATGCTGGCACCAGAGCTTGAGCCCGAACGCGTGCGGGATCTGGTCGAAGGCAGACAAGATTGCGCGTGATGACGCTTGCTTTTTAAATAAGAATCATTATCATTTAGTCTGTGTCCATTCAAAAGGATCAGATATGATTCCGATTTTTAAACGTGCCGTCGT
>CAIJKV010000030.1 GCA_903821335.1 uncultured beta proteobacterium | reverse complement strand
CCATAGGCGGTCACGGTGTTCATTGCCGAATTGTTCTCAGTTTGAAGCTTCAATTAAGACTCCGGCAGGTTGAGTTGATCATAGCGCACTCATTTGAAATATGGGGTGAACGTCGGCGCGCATGCGCGGGTTGCGCAAAGTGCCTGTTATGGCTCAGGAAAATCAGGATTTCCGGCTGTTTTCCCTGCCGATTTGCGGGGCGAACCGCCTTGCGCTAGATTATTGGGTTTTGCTGCACCGCAATTAACGCTATTCTGGCGGATTCGCCTGATGGCTGGTTCGCTCTACAAGGATTCCTTATGATGAAGTTCCCCCGCATTGAGCGCTTGCCGCCTTACGTGTTCAACATCACCAGCGAACTCAAAATGGCGGCCCGCCGGCGCGGCGAAGACATCATCGACATGTCCATGGGTAACCCCGACGGTCCGACCCCCCCCCACATTGTTGAAAAGCTGATTGAGGCCGCCTCGCGCCCCACCACGCATGGTTATTCAGTATCCAAAGGGATCCCGCGCCTGCGCAAAGCCATTACCGACTGGTACCAGCGCCGCTATAACGTACAGTTTGATCCAGACTCCGAGGCCATCGTCACGATTGGTTCCAAGGAGGGTCTGGCGCACCTGATGCTGGCCACGCTGGACCGGGGCGACACAGTGCTGGTGCCCAACCCGAGCTATCCGATTCATATTTATGGCGCGGTGATTGCCGGGGCCAATATTCACTCGGTGCGCATGACGCCGGGCACGGATTTCTTCGAAGAAATTGAACGTGCCGTGCGCGAGTCGATCCCCAAGCCCAAGATGATGATCCTGGGTTTCCCGAGTAATCCGACTGCGCAGTGCGTGGACCTGTCGTTTTTTGAACGTGTCATCAAGCTTGCACGCGAGCACAACATCCTGGTCGTGCACGATCTGGCGTATGCCGATATTTGTTTCGATGGCTATCAGGCGCCGTCGATCATGCAGGTCGAGGGCGCGCGTGAAGTCGCGGTTGAATTTTTCACCATGAGCAAGAGCTACAACATGGCCGGCTGGCGCGTGGGCTTCATGGTGGGTAACAAGGACCTGGTCAATGCGCTCGCGCGCATCAAGAGCTATCACGACTACGGCACGTTCACGCCCATTCAGGTCGCCTCGATTGCGGCGCTTGATGGCCCGCAAGAATGCGTGCAGGAAGTCGTCCAGAAATACCAGAGCCGTCGTGATGTGTTGGTGCGCGGCCTGCATGAGGCAGGCTGGATGGTGGAAAATCCGAAAGCGTCCATGTACATCTGGGCGCACATCCCCGAACCCTACCGGGCCCGCGGCTCGCTTGAGTTTGCCAAGCACATCCTCGATGAGGCCAAGGTGGCCGTCTCGCCTGGCATTGGTTTTGGTGAATACGGCGACGAGTACGTGCGTTTCGCACTGATTGAAAATGAGCAGCGCACCCGTCAGGCTGTGCGCGGCATCAAGGAAATGTTCCGTAAGGACGGGCTATTGTGATGGATCCGATCAGGGTTGGTTTGTTGGGTCTTGGTGTTGTGGGCGGTGGCACCTGGAAGGTGCTCAAGCGCAATGGACAAGAGATCGCGCGTCGCGCCGGACGCAGCATTGAGGTCACGCGGGTGGCCGTGCGCGATGTGGCCAAGGCCCGCGCACTGCTGGGCCCGGATGTCGTTGTGGGCGCAGACCCGCACGCGGTCGTCTGCGACCCGAATATTGACATCGTGGTCGAGCTGATCGGGGGCGATACCCTGGCGCGCGAGCTGGTGCTCGAGGCCATCGCCAATGGCAAGGATGTGGTCACTGCCAACAAGGCGCTGTTGGCCAAGCACGGCAGCGAGATTTTCGCCGCCGCCTCGGCGCAGGGCGTGACGGTTGCCTTCGAGGCCGCCGTGGCGGGCGGCATCCCCATCATCAAGGCCATGCGCGAAGGCCTGACGGCCAACCGCATCGAGTGGGTCGCCGGCATTATCAACGGCACGACCAACTTCATCCTTTCCGAAATGCGTTCACGCGGGCTGCCTTTCGCGACGGTGCTGGCTGAGGCGCAAAAGCTCGGCTACGCCGAGGCTGACCCCACGTTTGATATCGAGGGCGTCGATGCTGCGCACAAGCTGACGTTGCTGGCCTCGCTGGCCTTTGGCATCCCGGTGCAGTTCGACCGCGCCTACATCGAAGGTATCACCAAGTTGACCGCCAAAGACATCTTGCTGGCCGAGCGCCTGGGCTACCGTATCAAATTACTGGGGATCACCAAGCGTCGTCCCGAGGGCATCGAGTTGCGCGTGCACCCTGCGCTGATTCCGTCCAAGTCGTTGCTGGCTAACGTCGAAGGCGCGATGAATGCCGTGCTGGTTCGCGGCGATGCTGTCGGCCAGACGCTCTATTACGGCAAAGGCGCTGGGGAAGAACCGACAGCTTCAGCCGTGGTGGCTGACCTGGTTGATGTCACGCGGCTGCATACCGCCGATCCCGGTCATCGTGTGCCGCACCTGGCTTTCCAGCCCGATGCCATGGCAGACACGCCGATCCTGTCGATTGACGACGTGATCACGTCGTATTACCTGCGCCTGACCGTCGCCGACCAGCCGGGCGTGCTGGCCGATATCGCGCGTGTGCTGGCTGATTCAGGGATGTCGATCGTGTCGATGATCCAGGAACCCAACGAATCGGGCGACACGGCCGAACTGATTTTCCTGACGCACCTGGCGCTTGAGCGCAAGGTCAACCAGGCGATCACGCGTATCGAGCAGTTGCCCTTTGTGCGCTCGACCGTGACGCGACTGCGCATGGAGAGCCTTGCATGAAATACGTCTCGACGCGCGGGGGAATGGCCCCGCAGCCATTTTCAGACATCCTGCTCGAGGGCCTGGCGCCCGACGGCGGACTGGCCGTTCCCGAAGCGGTGCCGCAGGTTTGCGCCGAGCAGCTGGAGTCCTGGCGCGCCTTGCCATACCATGCGCTCGCCGCCGAGGTTCTCTCGCTGTTTGTCACCGACATTCCACGCACCACGCTCGACGCACTCACGCGCGCCGCTTATTCTGCTGAGGTGTTCAAGAGCGAAGACATCGTGCCCTTGCGCCCTTTGTACGATGGCATGTCCTTGCTGGGCTTGTCCGAGGGGCCGACGTTGGCCTTCAAGGATATGGCCATGCAGTTTCTCGGGCAGGTGTTTGCGCACGTACTGCACGAACGGGGTGCGACGCTCAACATCCTGGGGGCCACCTCGGGCGACACGGGGTCCGCTGCTGAATATGCCATGCGTGGCAAAGCGGGCGTGACGGTGTTCATGCTGTCGCCCAATGGCCGCATGAGTGCCTTTCAGCGTGCCCAGATGTATTGCCTGCAAGACGCCAACATTCACAACATCGCCGTCAATGGTGTGTTTGACGAGGCGCAGGACATTGTCAAGGCGCTGTCCAATGACCTGGCTTTCAAAGCCAGGTACAACCTGGGTGCGGTGAATTCAATCAACTGGGCGCGTATCGCGGCCCAGGTCGTGTACTACTTTCATGGCTGGTTGCGCGCCACATCCGGACCGGGCCAGCAGGTTTCTTTTGCCGTGCCTTCTGGCAATTTTGGCAATATCCTGGCCGGCCATATTGCACGCAGCATGGGCTTGCCGATTCGCAGGCTGGTGCTGGCGACAAACGAAAACAACGTGCTCGAAGAGTTTTTCCGCACGGGTGTCTATCGTCCGCGTGCGGCCGCCCAGACCTACGCCACCTCCAGTCCGTCGATGGATATTTCCCGGGCCTCGAACTTCGAGCGATTTGTGTTCGACTTGGTTGGCCGCGATGCCAGTCGCGTGACGGCGTTGTGGCACGACTTGGGCAAGGTCGGTTATTTCGACCTGTCCGCGCTCAAGCCTGAATTCGAAAGTCGTTATGGTTTTGTCGCGGGCACCAGTTCCCATCACGATCGGCTGGTGACGATACGCACGGTCATGGATCGCGCGGGCGTATTGATTGACCCGCACACGGCCGATGGTGTGAAAGTTGCCGCTACGTTTGTCGAACCTGGCATTCCGATGCTGGTCCTCGAGACTGCCTTGCCCGCGAAGTTTTCCGATGTGATCCAGGAGGCTCTTGGGCGTCCGGCGCCGGTGCCTCCGGGCTTTGAAGACCTGGAAACTTTGCCGCAGAAGTTCACGGTGCTACCCTGTGATGTGGCCTCGATTCGCGCCTACATCACCGAGCACGCATCAGGCTGAGGACGGCGCGTGCCTGGGCACGCGTCACCACGCCCCACTCAGGAGGTCGGACATGATTTCACCGCTGATTACCCCAATACATTTCCTGGCCATCGCGGTCGGCGCGACCTGTGGGGCCTGGTTGCGCTGGATGCTCGGGATGTGGCTCAACCGTCATGCCAATGCCTTTCCATGGGGCACGCTGACTGCCAACATGCTGGGCGGTTATCTGGTTGGGTTGGTACTGGCCGTGGTGGCGGCACATCCAGAATGGCCACCCTTTTGGCGACTGATGCTGGTGACAGGGTTCCTGGGCGGGCTGACGACGTTTTCGACGTTTTCGGCAGAGACGGTGGCGTTCATCGAAGAAGGCAACCTGAGCATGGCCCTGGGGTATTCGGCAGTGAGCCTGCTAGGCTCGCTTGCGTTGACCATACTGGGCCTCATGACTGCGCAGGCGTTTCGCTGACACGGACGTTCAAGCGCAAGTCTTAAACAGGTCGTGCGCGATCGGCACCCACAAACGTTCTAGGCGAGAGCCAGCAATTCACGGGCGGCACGTTGCCCGCTTCGGACAGCGCCTTCAAGCACTGACGGGTAGCCGGTGTCGGTCCAGTCGCCTGCCAGCACCAGCCTGGACCAGCATGTTCTGTTGGCGGGGCGTTTTAAGCCCGGTACCGCAGCAAAGGTCGCCCGCTTTTCCACGATCAGGCGATGGTTGCGCATGGCTGGCATGATTGCCGTCGAGCGTGGATGGCGCCCAATTTGCTCACGAACCTGCGTGAGGATCGCCTCAACGAACGTCTCACGGTCATATTTAAGAAAGTCCGCGGCGTCACTCATGACGACCGTGAATTCTGTTGCTTGTGGCCGGTCGAAAATCCACTGGCCTACATGCCCGCGCGCCAGGTCCTCGTCAAGCATCATCATGGGCTGGGGCAGATGCCAGTCCTGTTCAAGCTGCAGGGTCAGTGTCGCGATAGAACGGTAGGTGAACGCGCCCAGCGTGCTTTGCAACTGTGCCATGGCGCCTGGGTTGAGGGCAGTGTCAAGCACCCGGGCCGCGGCATAGGGTGGCACGGCCAGCACACAATGGGTAAAGGGCATGCCATCGACCAGCACGCCCTCTGCCGTCATCTCGACGCGGCGCACGATGTGCCGGTAGCGGATGTCTATCAGTTGGGTCGCAGCTTGTGGCCAGAGATTGGTGAGATCCACGCGCGGGATCAGCAGATCCGAGTGCGCACGCGGGGCATCCAGACTATCGCGCAACACGTTGAGAAATAGTTGCGCGCAGGCCTCGTGCGGCGATGTATTCAGGGACGCCAGGCACAGTGGTATCCATAAGCGCTGACGCAGGACTGGCGACTGGCGGTGGGCATCCAACAGGGCGGTGACCACTTCACCGCGCGCGGCTTGCCAACCATTCAAACGCATCGACGCAACCATGCGCAGCGCTCGCCAGCGGTCGATCCCGTTCAGGCCCCGGGCGCCCAGCAGTCCGAGCAGGGTATGAAAAGGCGCTGAAACTGCCGGAGCATGCAGGCAAAACCGGCCATCAGCGCTCTCAAGGTGCAAAGGGGTGCGCTGCAGCAGTGGGCGGGGAAGTGACTCGGCTTGGGGATGCAGCCTGCGAATCAGTGCAACGGTGTCGGTGTAGGCACCCAGCAGCAGATGCTGGCCGTTGTCGATGGTGCCCATGTGACCGTCATCAACGCGCCTGGCCCGGCCACCCGGAATCGGTGACGCTTCAAATACCGTGACCGATGCGCCCGCGTCGCGCAACGCGACGGCTGCAGCCAGACCGGCCCAGCCTGCACCGATGACCGCGACCGTCACGGTGAGGCGCCAGCACGCCTGATTTTGCGCAAGACGTCATCACCGCCGCCGACCCAGTTTTTCCAGGCCAGCCAGAGTTTGCGCAAAGGCGTGAGCGAGATACGCTGATGCAGCACCTGCCATTTTTCATGCTCGATTTCCTCGAGCAACGCAAAGTAAATCGCGGCCATCATCAGGCCAGGGCGTTGCGCGCGCTTGTCGACCGCTGGCAGCACTTGTGCGGCCTCAAGGTAAAGTGCGCGCGCACGGGCGGCCTCAAAGGCCATCAGCGCCGGGAATGTTTCTGTGTAGTTGCCATTGAGGATGTCGGACGCACGCACACTGAATTGCTTGAGATCATCAACTGGCAGGTAGATACGACCGCGACGCGCGTCGTCGCCCACATCGCGAATGATGTTGGTCAACTGGAAAGCGATGCCAAGCTTGCCCGCGTAGTCGAGCGTGCGCGCATCCTGGTAGCCAAAAATCCCGGCGGACAATTCGCCGACTACCCCGGCGACATGCCAGCAATAGTTGCGCAGCGCGGGCCAGTCCAGGTAACGGGTCTGGTCCAGGTCCATTTCCATGCCGTCGATAATGGCCAGCAAGCGATCCTGGGTAATGTCGAAAGGCGTGAGCCAGGCAGACAGTGCCTGCAGCACGGGATGCTCGGCATGCCCCTGAAACATCGCGCTGACCTGGGTGCGCCACCAGGCCAGTTTGATGCGGGCAATCGAGGTGTCGGTGCACTCGTCCACCACGTCATCGACCTCGCGGCAGTAGGCGTACAGCGCCGTAATGGCCTGGCGTCGGTCGGGCGGCAGGAACAGGAAGGCGTAATAGAAGCTGGATCCGCTTTTGGCCGCCTTGTTCTGACAGTATTCGATTGGAGTCATGTCGTCACGCCATCAGTGCACGCCACGCCATCCCAATCCAGTCTGCGCTGCGCAGAGTGGGCCGATGGCGGAAAACGTCGTATTGAACCTGCTCGATCTGGGCCAGCACGCAGCGGCCACCTTCGATAATGAGTCTGAGTTCGAGCCCAATGCGGCCCGGCAAGCGCTTACCCAGAGGAGACCCGGAGTTTAACAATGTCCGGCAGCGATCAACCTGGAATTTCATGAACTGGCGCCAGGCGTCGTCCGCTCTGCCAGCGGCGATCGCCGATTCACTGACACCAAAACGCGCGAGTTCATTTTGGGGCAGGTATACGCGTCCAATTTTCCAGTCGATCCCGACATCCTGCAAGACATTGACGAGTTGCAGGCCGGTGCAGATCGCGTCGGATTGTTCTCGTGACTGTTCATCGACTGTCTCGTACAGATGCAGCATGAGCCTGCCGATCGGGTTGGCCGAGCGCCGGCAGTAGTCAGACAGTGCGGCGAAGTCCGCGTAACGGTGCACCGTGACGTCTTGCTCAAAGGCCGACAGCAGCTCAAGGAAAGGTGTAAGAGGCAACTGATGCCGGGTGATGGTCAGGCCCAGAGGTCCGAATATTTCAGTGGGTGCGGACGACCCCTGCGCGGGCGTCGGGTGCTGCGCGCCCAGGGCGTGCAGCGCCGAACGATAGCTTTGCAACTGCTCGATGCGCTGCGCCGGGGCGGCGTGACCTTCGTCGGCAATGTCGTCGGCCTTGCGCGCAAACCGATAAATATCGATGACCGCCCGGCGCAGGCGGCTGGGCAGCAACACCGACGCAACCGGAAAATTCTCGTAATGATCGACAGGCATGGCAAAAATAGT
>CAIJKV010000029.1 GCA_903821335.1 uncultured beta proteobacterium | reverse complement strand
TTGAGCGAGAACCCGATACCCGCAGCGGCCCAGCCCGAATAGCTGTTGAGCATGGACACCACGACCGGCATGTCGGCGCCACCGATCGGGATGATGATCAGCACGCCCAGCACGAACGCAATCAGCGTCATGATGACGAAGGGCGTCCAGTCTTGTGTCGCCATGAACCAGATGCCGCAGGCGAGCATCGCGAGCGCCAGCGCCAGGTTGACCATGTGTTGACCCGGGAACGATACGGGTGCGCCCTGGAAGAGCCTGAACTTGTACTGGCCCGACAGTTTGCCAAAGGCGATGACCGAACCCGAAAACGTGATGGCGCCGACGAACGTGCCGATAAAGAGCTCGATACGGTTGCCTACCGGGATGAGTTGCCCTTTCGGTACGATGCCAAAGGCCCACGGTTCGGCGACGATGGCCACCGCGATGGCGACCGCTGCCAGACCAATCATGCTATGCATGAAGGCCACCAGTTCGGGCATCTTGGTCATTTCAACACGCTTGGCCATGACGGTGCCGATCGTGCCACCGATGAGCAGCCCCACCAGTACCCAAGTCAGCCCAAGGGGGGCAGCACTGCCGGCCAGACCGACAATCAGCGCGCCGGTGGTGACCACGGCGATTGCCATGCCGGCCATACCGAAGGTGTTGCCCAGTCGTGAAGTTGTGGGATGAGACAGACCCTTGAGTGCCTGGATGAAGCACACCGAGGCGATCAGGTAGAGCATCGTGACGAGATTGATGGAAATCATTTTGCACCCCCGACCTTACGTTCTTTTTTCTTGAACATTTCGAGCATGCGTCGTGTGACCAGGAAACCGCCAAATACGTTGACTGCGGCGAGTGCCACCGCAAAGACCCCCATGCCACGCGCGAGTCCTCCTTCAGTCAGCGCCGCCGCGAGCATGGCACCGACGATGATGATGGCCGAGATGGCGTTGGTGACCGCCATCAGGGGCGTGTGCAGTGCCGGGGTGACGTTCCAGACCACGTGGTATCCCACGTAGATCGCCAGAACAAAAATGATCAG
The DNA here is from genome assembly GCA_903821335.1 of uncultured beta proteobacterium. Classification (GTDB taxonomy): domain Bacteria; phylum Pseudomonadota; class Gammaproteobacteria; order Burkholderiales; family Burkholderiaceae_B; genus Zwartia. The sequence continues at coordinate 2,747 of CAIJKV010000029.1, read as the reverse complement.
GTTGACCAGGGTTGGGCTAATTGCTTCCATTATTTTTTCCTCACGACTTGGCCGGCTTCACATACCAGGCAGGCTTGTACGATTTCATCATCACGGGCAATCGCCAGCGCGCCATCAGGACCGATGATCAGTTTCAGGAAGTCCATCAGGTTACGGGCGTACAGGGCGGACGCGTCGGTGGGGATCATCCCGGGCAGGTTGGTCAGGCCAACCAGCGTGACGTCGCCTTCGCGAACGACCAGGCCTTTTTGCGACAAGGGGCAATTGCCGCCGCGTTCGACAGCCAGGTCAATAATGACTGAGCCTGGCTTCATGGCGCGCACCGTGTCAGCCGAGATCAAGGTCGGGGCGGGACGTCCGGGGATCAGCGCGGTGGCGATGACCAGATCAGCCTGTTTGCAGCGCTCGGCAACCAGGACAGCCTGGCGCGCCATCCAGGACGCGGGCATCGGACGGGCGTAACCGCCGACACCTTTGGCGATTTCGCGTTCCTCATCGGTTTCAAAGGGCACGTCGATAAACTTTGCGCCAAGGGACTCGACCTGTTCCTTTGCGGCAGGCCGCACGTCCGAGGCTTCGACCACGGCGCCCAGGCGCTTGGCCGTGGCAATCGCCTGCAGACCCGCCACGCCAGTGCCCAGCACGACCACGCGGGCGGCCTTGAGTGTGCCAGCCGCCGTCATCATCATCGGAAACATGCGACCGTAGTACTGCGTGCCCAGCAGGACAGCTTTGTAACCTGCCAGGTTGGCCTGCGAGGACAGCACATCGAGACTCTGGGCGCGCGTAATGCGGGGCGCAGCTTCCAGCGCGAACCCGGTGATCCCGGCGCCAGCCATGGCCGCGAGACCGGTATCGTCGAACGGATCGAGCATGCCAACGACCACCGTACCTGGCTTGATCTGTGCCAGTTCCGCAGCGTTTGGCGCGCGAACCTTCAGCAACATGTCCGCCCCCAGCGTCTGCGCGGCGTCGGCGATCTGTGCGCCGGCCTCTTGGTAGGCCGTGTCGCCATAATGAGCATTGCCGCCTGCATCGTGTTCAACAACAACCTGATGACCGGCGGCAACATATTTTTTGACTGTCTCGGGGGTCGCGGCGACACGGGTTTCCCCGTCATAAGTCTCGCGCGGAATTCCAATACGCATTGGCAACTCTCCAGTTAGGTATTTTTATAATCATCCGTTTATACACCAGTCGAATGGTCATCCACGGCTTGATCCTCACAACGACTACAATTTGATTTGTCTTGGATCAAGTTGTCATGGATCAATTATTACACCCAAAAAAGCGCGTGGTCGTCGGCATGTCCGGCGGCGTCGACTCGTCCGTGACGGCCTGGTTGCTTAAACAGCAGGGCTATGAAGTCATTGGCCTGTTCATGAAGAACTGGGAAGACGACGACGACTCCGAGTATTGCTCGACCCGTCAGGACTGGCTCGATGCGGTCAGCGTGGCCGATGTGGTTGGGGTCGACATCGAGGCTGTCAATTTTGCTGCTGAATACAAAGACCGCGTGTTCGCTGATTTCCTGCGCGAATACTCGGCTGGCCGCACACCCAATCCCGACGTATTGTGCAATGCGGAAATCAAGTTCAAGGCGTTCCTGGACCATGCCATGACGCTGGGCGCTGACCACATCGCGACGGGTCACTATGCGCGGGTGCGGGCGGTCGATTCCATCGACGGGCCGCGCTATGAGTTGTTGAAGGCACTGGACCACACCAAGGATCAAAGCTATTTCCTGCATCGGCTGAACCAGGCGCAGTTATCGCGCACACTTTTCCCCTTGGGCGAGATCCCTAAAACGCAAGTGCGCCGGATCGCTCACGCGTTGGGTCTGCCCAATGCCGCCAAAAAGGACTCGACCGGGATCTGCTTTATTGGCGAACGACCATTTCGCGAGTTCCTGAATCGTTATCTGCCGACACAGCCGGGCCCGATGCTCGCGCAAGACGGTGCACGCCTGGGCACCCATCATGGGTTGTCGTTTTATACACTTGGCCAGCGCAAGGGTCTGGGGATCGGTGGCGTCAAAGGGCGCCAACAGGCCGATGGCACCGGGCCAGTCTGGTATGTGTCGGGCAAGGATATGCAGACCAACACGTTGTATGTCGTGGAAGGTCATGAGCACCCGGCGCTATTGTCCAGTTTCCTGCATGCAGGCCAGACCAGTTGGGTGTCGGGCATACCGCCGCTGCAGGGCGCCTATGCTGCCAAGACGCGATACCGGCAGGCCGATGCTGCATGCGATTTTGCTTCGGACACGCTCGGGGCCTTTGACCTGTCTTTTGCCGAACCGCAATGGGCGGTCACTCCCGGGCAGTCTGCCGTCCTGTATGACGGCGACGTGTGCCTGGGTGGTGGCATCATCACTTAGCGCGACGTGTTCGCGAACGCTTCAGGCCGCCCCAGTCAAGCAGGGCGGGGAACCGAGGCGTCAGTGAGGGAAATGCCGATCGTGTCGAGTCCGAAAGAGACCTGACCAGAACAAAAATAATATGAGATATTTAGTTCAATAAAGATAAAATTGTGGAAGAATTTCGAATCCATGGATTCATTTCAATTGATTGCATGAGGTAAGTGACCCAAGCCATGGCTAGAAAAAAATCGTTGGATGTTGTAGTCGCCGCTTCGGTTGAACAGGACTCTGAAATCCGTCTGGTGAGCGCCCTTGCTCGCGGGGTGTCGGTGCTGCGTTGCTTTTCGCCGACCCGACAGGAACTGAGTGCCAGGGAGATCATGGG
>CAIJKV010000028.1 GCA_903821335.1 uncultured beta proteobacterium | reverse complement strand
CGCCGCGGCGGCCGAAGCGATGGCGCTGGGTCTGCGCGAGGGCGTTGACGCTAAGGCCCTCTACGAAGTCATCACCAACAGTGCTGGCAACAGCTGGATGTTTGAAAATCGCATGGCCCATGTGCTCGCGGGTGACTACACGCCGCTATCAGCGGTGGACATCTTTGTGAAAGATCTCGGGCTCGTCCTTGATACCGCCCGGGCCAGCAAGTTTCCCTTGCCATTGTCGGCGACGGCACACCAGATGTTCATGCAGGCTTCCTCTGCGGGTCACGGCCGTGAAGACGACAGTGCCGTGATTAAAATATTTCCTGGCATCAGCCTGCCTGCGCCAGACTAAAATCGGCCTATGCGACCGTTAATCGGCTTTACCTGGTTACTCCTGCTGCAAACGTTGGGCGAACTGTGCTCACGTTTGCTGCATTTGCCGTTCCCGGGCCCGGTGACCGGGATGTTGCTGCTGCTGCTCGCGTTGAACTGGCCAGTGATCCGTGAACCCGTATCCGCCGTGGCAGTGTTTCTGCTTTCACATTTGTCGCTACTGTTTATTCCGGTTGGCGTCGGTGTCATCACCCATATTGCACTTGTCAGCCAGTATGGCTGGAAAATAATGATCATCATTATTTTGTCGACCTGGCTTGGCATGGCAGCCACTTTGTGGGCACTGCGCTGGGGGGTGAAAGACTGATGTCCGACTTTGTTGAACTCTGGGTATATTTGTCGTCCACACCCTTATTCGGGCTGACGGCGACCCTGGTGGTCTACATCCTGTGGCACGCCCTCTATGTGCGTGTCGATCAAAATCCCCTTCTCAACCCGGTCTTATGGAGCATTCTGGTGATTGCCGGAACGCTTTGGGTGACGGGCGTTTCGTACCAGACCTATTTTTCCGGAGCGCAATTCATTCACTTTCTACTGGGGCCTGCAGTCGTCGCCCTGGCGTGGCCACTTTGGCTGCGACGACAACAACTGAAATCTAGAATGGGTCGGCTGTTGATCGCAGCGACGTTAGGCGGTGCGGTAGCCAGTCTTTCCGCCGTGGCCTTGGCTTGGATGCTTGACCTGCCAGAGCAGGTTGTCCTGTCGCTGGTTCCAAAGTCGGTGACGGCTCCGGTCGCCATGGGTATTTCTGAATCGATTGGTGGTATTCCAGCCTTGTCGGCCGTTTTTTCGGTGCTGACCGGACTGGTCGGTGCACTGACAGGAAAGTATGTCTTTGAGTTTTTAAGGGTACCCAAGGATGTACGCGGCTGGACCGATCGTGGCTTTGCCATGGGCACGGTTTCCCATGGCATTGGCGCCGCGCGTGCCATCCAGGTCAATCCTGACGCGGGTGCTTATGCTGGCTTGGCGTTGGGGCTGCAGGTTGTGATTGCGTCCTTACTGATCCCCGGGGTATTCAGTCTGCTTGGATGGTTGCATCCCTGATTCAAGCATCAACTTTCTGATCCGTTTGCATCAAGCTCTGAACATTACGGCGTCACATCGTTCGCGGACGATTGCTCCAGATGCCCCACGTCGCCCCATTGAATAATTTTCCAGCGGTCAGGACCGATCTGCAGTCGGTTGATGCTGGCGTTCAACAGCGGTGCCACGCGGGGGGCCTGCAGGTCGACCTGACTGGCATGGCGCCAGATGACGTCCATGGCACCGCCGTGGCTGACCACGATGACCCGCTGATGTGGATGGAGGGCGGCGAGTTCATTCAACGCCTTGATCACGCGGGTGTGAAAGGCGCGCAAGGTTTCGCCTTGTGGCAAGTCACCGTCCGGGTCACGGCTGCGCCAGACACGGGCGGCCTCAGGTTGGTGCGCGTCCATCATGCTGTAGATCAGCCCCTGGAGCACACCGAAATTTCGTTCGCGCATACCGGGTTCAACGACCGGAGCCAAGCCCGTGGCCTCGCCGACGATACGGGCCGTGTGGTGGGCGCGTTCAAGATCGCTGGTGTAGATGGCATCAATAGGTGACCCTGCCTGAGCGAGCCGGGCAAGGTGGTCGCCCAGTGCCCGTGCCTGCCCGATGCCATTGTCATTCAGGGGAATGTCTTCCCAGCCTTGTACGCGACCCTCGACATTCCATGACGTTTCACCATGTCGAACTAGCCAGACTTCAGTCATGTGTTGCGTCCAGAAGGCGCATCTGCCCGGCATCAATGCCCAGGGCAATTTGCGACCCGGTTAAGTAAGGAAGCTGACCGGCCCGGTGGGGATGGTCAGCAAGGATGCGTTGTGTGCCCACGCGAACCGCATAGCGTGTGAACTCGCCGAGAAATTCGCTGGATTCTACCGTACCCGACAGCCAGACCTGACCCGGGTCGGCCGCTGGGAGCTGGGCCGCGACACGCACATGGTGGGGTCTGAAACTTGCGCAGAGTCGGGTGCCAGGGACACGTTGCGCGGGCCAGACCGCTCGCGCGCGCGCATCGAGTTTCATCCGGATCACCTCTGCGCCATCGATCGCGAAGTCGACCACATCGGCTTCGACGTGGCGCAGGTTGCCGTCCAGGATGTTCATGGTGCCGACAAAATTGGCGACAAAACGGTTGGCGGGATAATCGAACAATTCAGCGGGTGCACCGATTTGCTGGATGATCCCGTGATCGAGGATTGCCATGCGGTCAGCCGTTGTCATGGCCTCTTCCTGGTCATGCGTCACGAAAATCGTCGTGATCCCCAGGCGGCGTTGCAGGGCCAGTAACTCCTGGCGCATTTGCACCCTAAGGTTCTTGTCCAGG
>CAIJKV010000027.1 GCA_903821335.1 uncultured beta proteobacterium | reverse complement strand
ACGCATGTCAAGGACTCAAAATATCGTTCAGGGCGGCCAGCAGCACGGTGTTTTCTTCGGTGGAGCCGATCGAAATACGCAGGCAATTGGCCAGTAGCGGGTGAACCCCCGAAAAGTTTCGCACAAAAATTTTGCGCGCACTGAGGGCCTGGAACACAGTGTCGCCCCCGATGGCGAACCGTACCAGCAAAAAATTGCCGGCTGACTCAAATACTGTCGTGCCAGGCAGTGACGCCAGCGCCAGCGCCAACGGGGCGCGCGCGTCACGCAGGCGCGCCGCCTGTTCGTCCAGTACAGCCTTGTGGGACAAGACAACCGACAACGCAGCCAGCGTGACCGCATCGATATTGTAGGGCGGTCTGACCTTGTTGAGTTCTTTCATCCAGACCGGGTCACCGGTCAGGTATCCGAACCGCAGGCCAGCCAGACCAATTTTGGATAGCGTTCGCAGCACCAGCAAGTTGGGATGCGTCAGGACCTCGGGCATCCAGGTGACGTCGGTAAACGCCTGGTAAGCCTCATCGATGACGACCAACCCCGGGGCGGCCTTGAGGATCGCGCGAACCGACTGCTCTGGCCACAAGCCCCCCGTGGGGTTGTTGGGCATCGCCAGGAAGATCACTTTGGGCTGATGCGCGGCGATGGCCTCGAGCATGGCGTCCAGGTCCAGACTCAGGTCTGTTGCCAGGGACACACCGACAAAGCGGGCATGGTTAAAGCGAGCAGCCATGTCAAAGTAGACAAATGACGGCGAGGGCGACAGGACAACGTCGCCAGGTTCGCAGGTTGCCTGCACAATCAGGTGGATCAGTTCATCAGAGCCGTTGCCAAACAGCAGGTCGGCTTGCGCCGGAATGGCGAAGGCCTCGCGCAGTTGCGCCACCAGTGTCGCCGGTGCCGAGTCGGGGTAGCGGTTGAGTGCGACGCGACTGACTGCGTGCGCGATTTCAGCGCGCAACGCCTCGGGCAACCCCTCGGGGCACTCCATGGCGTCGAGCTTGATGCCGTCGGTGCAGACGTGCGACGCGTAGGCAGCGATGGCGCGCACATCGTCGCGTACGGTGGCTTGTGCAACCGCTGCCGCGCTGCGGGTGGTGCTTGGAGACGGCTGAACCAGGCTCACAAAAGACTCACGGAAACTCACGGAAACTCACGGAAAACGCATCATGCGCTGCAGGGGCTCAAGTGCTTGGGTTGATTCGGTAGCTGGCGCTTGCGGCGTGGGCCTGCAGGCCTTCACCTGTCGCCAGTTCCGCTGCGATCGCACCCAGGGTCTGGGCGCCCGCGGCGGACACCTGGATCAGGCTTGACCGTTTTTGAAAATCGTACACGCCCAGCGGTGATGAAAATCGCGCCGTGCGCGAGGTAGGCAGGACATGATTGGGGCCTGCGCAGTAATCGCCCAGTGACTCTGAACTGTGCCGACCGAGGAAGATCGCGCCGGCGTGGCGGATATGTGCCAGCAGGCGCTCAGGCTGCGCGGTCGACACTTCAAGGTGTTCAGGCGCGATGCGGTTGCTGATTTCGCAGGCTTCTTCCAGGCTGCGCACCAGGATCAGTGCGCCGCGGTCACGCAGGCTGGCAGCAATGATGGGCGCGCGTGGCATGGTCGGCAGCAGGCGTTCGATGGCGGTCAGGACTTGGTCGAGGTAGGCGGCATCGGGGCACAGCAAGATGGCCTGTGCCAGTTCGTCATGTTCGGCTTGCGAAAACAGATCCATCGCAATCCAGTCCGCCGGGGTGTGCCCGTCGCAGATGATCAGGATCTCGCTGGGGCCGGCGATCATGTCGATGCCAACGGTGCCAAAGACGCGGCGTTTGGCGGCGGCCACGTAGGCATTACCCGGACCGACGATCTTGTCGACCGCCGGGACCGTGGCGGTGCCGTAGGCCAGCGCGCCGATGGCCTGGGCGCCGCCGATGCCAAAGACGCGGTCTACACCGCCAATCGCCGCAGCCGCCAGCACCATCGGGTTGCGATGGCCGCCGGGTGTCGGTGTGACCATGATGACCTCAGTCACGCCTGCCACTTTGGCGGGAATGGCGTTCATCAATACCGAAGAAGGATAAGCCGCTTTGCCCCCTGGCACATACAGCCCAACCCGATCAAGGGGCGTGATCTGCTGGCCCAGGCGCGTGCCATCCGCCTCGGTGTAGGACCAGCTTTCCTGACCCTGGTGCATGTGATAGCTGCGCACACGGTCGGCAGCGGCTTCCAGCGCGTTGCGCTGGGCCGCGGGCAGCCCGGCTAGTGCGGCAAGCCATTCGCTGCGGGGAATCTCAAGCGCGGCGACGCTGTCTGCGGTCACACGGTCGAATTCACGCGTGTAACGCAGCAGGGCGTCATCACCCTCGGTGCGGACGTGCTGCAGGATGCGCGCCGTCGTGGCCTCGATCGCTTCGTCCTGGTCGACGTCGACCATCAGCAGTCGGGTCAGTGTCGCGTCAAAGTCAGGATCGCGTGAATCCAGTCGGGATAGGGTAGCCATGATGGGTATTCCCTTCTTTTGGAAGGGTAAAAATGGTCGGGTGGACTCTAATCATGCCACAGACGGTTGACTGGCTCGTTCAAAGGCATCAAGCAGAGGCTGCAACTCGGCGTAGCGGGTCTTGAGCGCGGCCCGGT
>CAIJKV010000026.1 GCA_903821335.1 uncultured beta proteobacterium | reverse complement strand
TTGCTTGGCCGTGAGACCGGGTGCCTTCAGGCGCTGGTCAAGCCAGATGATCATGTCGCGCCTGAGCGAGTCACGTCGGCGTCCTAGCGGGTGCAGGGTGCTGGAATAGAGGATTCGGTGCGAATCGGTCAGCTTGCGTGTCGCTTCGATTTTTTGCGACAGGTTCTCGGCGTGCTTGAGCAACGCATTGAATTGTTCCTGTGCGGGTGACAGGTCGTCGTCGACCAAGGCACGCACCGTCAACGCAGAGGTGGAATTGTCGGCCTCGTTGGTGCAAGGTGACAAAGTCGTGTCGACCATTCTATCTTCGGGTACAAAGTGGGGGTGCCGGGGCATAGTGTGCAATATTGAACCTGACGGCTTTTCTGAAAGTCCGCCATTTTAGGTGATATTGGCGTTGGCTCCTTGGCGGGCTCTTTGTCCGGTGCGCCCGGACAGCGTTCAGTCGAGACAAGGATGGGGTCGCAGGTTGCCAGTGAAATCAGGAGTGACAATGAAGGATGTGCTGGACGTCTTGCTTGAACAGGCGGTGCGCACGCGGGAAGTGCCAGGGGTGGTCGCGGCCCTGACAACGTCCAGGCAGACGATTTATGAGGGGGCCTTCGGCGAACGCGTGCTGGGGCAGGGGGCGCCCATGGCTCTGGATACAGTGATGTGGATTGCGTCCATGACCAAGCCAGTCGTTGGTGTGGCGGCCATGCAACTGGTTGAGCGTGGCGTGTTGACCCTGGACGACCCGGCCTCGGTCGTCCTGCCGGAATTGGGTGCTGTGCAGGTGCTCGCGGGCTGGGATACCTCGGGCCAGCCAGTCTTGCGTGCGCCGCGACGCGCGATCACCTTGCGCCATTTGCTGACGCATACCGCGGGTTTTACCTACGACATGTGGAACGCCGAGATGGCGCGGTTTCACAAAACCATGAAGGTCCCGCGCGCGGGCACTGGATTACTTGCGGGCCTGAAGGTTCCGCTGTCGTTTGACCCGGGCGAGCAATGGGAGTACGGGATCAATATCGACTGGGCCGGACGACTGGTCGAGGTGGCCAGCGGAATGCGGCTGGGCCAATATATTCAACAGCACATCACCGAACCTCTCGGCATGTCCGACACGGCCTTTCGAATTTCCGCTGACATGCGCCTGCGCATGGCCCGGGTGCATCAGCGTGATCCTGCTGGCATCCACTTCACCGTCACGGAACGCGAAGTCATGCAACAGCCCGAGTTCGAGCCGGGTGGTGGCGGCCTGTACTCAACGGCCAGCGACTACCTGCGTTTCATGCGCATGTTGCTCAACCGCGGAAAGGGAAACGGCCATCAACTGCTCAAACCCGAGACGGTCGCGATGATGTCCAGGAACGCGATGGGCCCGCTGCGTGTCAAGAAGTTACCGACACAGAACCGGGCCTTGTCCCTGGACGCGGAGTTTTTTCCGGGTCTACCCAAGACCTGGGGACTGAGCTTCATGATTAACGAAGGGATCGCGCCGACAGGTCGTTCTGCAGGCAGTCTTGCCTGGGCAGGTCTTGGCAATACCTATTTCTGGATTGATCCGTCAAAAGATATAGCCGGTGTCATGCTGATGCAGATCTTGCCATTCCTCGATACCGGTGCGTTGACATTATTCTCT
>CAIJKV010000025.1 GCA_903821335.1 uncultured beta proteobacterium | reverse complement strand
ATCACCAGTGCTTCATTGGGCACTCTTACGCCTTCGCCATTGTTTTGCAGCACGGAGGCACGCACGAACATCTCGGGCAACAGTTTGCCGTCGGTATTGTCGATGCGGGCGAGCACGCTGGCTCTGCGCGTGTTGGGGTTAATGACCTGGCCCAGCTGGATAATCTTGGCACCAAAGCGCTGGTCTGGATAGGCATCGCTTGCGACGGCGACTTCGCTGCCGAGTTTGACCAGGCTGAGCATGGTTTCAGGCAGATCGATCGTCAGCCAAAGGCGCGAGAGGTTCGTCACGACAAAAAGTGGTGCGGCCATGCCGGGACTGACTTCAAGAGCTTGGGTGACGTTGCGTTCGGTCACCACACCATCCATTGGGCTTGCCAGGATGACACGCTGTCCCTTGATGGCCAGATCATGCGGGTTCAGGTTTTTCAGTCGTTGTTCCGCGCGGGCCGTTTCGGCCTGGGCTTGGGCATAGTCCGCCTGGACGCCTTCCCAGTCCCGCGTTGAAATGGCTTCTCCGGGTACCAGATCCTTGGCGCGTTTGAGTGCCAGGGCTTTGCGTTTCTCGTCCGCGCGGGCCTTGTTCAAGTCCGACTGCGCCACACCAAAATCCGGTGAATCAATGACTGCGAGCACTTGCCCTGCCTTGACCCGATCGCCAGGCGCGGCCTTGATTTCAACAACTCGTCCGGAAAAACTGGTGCTGATGCGCGCGGTGACATCGTCATCGTAGGCAATCCGTGCGCTCAGTTCGTCGGCGATTGGCACCGGTGACAGTGGGATGGTTTGAACACGTATCAAGGCCAGTTGGGGTGCGCCGGCAGGGTATCGAATTGAGTTGGCAGTCACGGCATCGGGCTGCACGACAGTCGTGGTCGCGACGAGGGACGCGTCATGTTTACGCGTACCGAAAATGGTCCAACCCAGCAAAACGATGATTGCAATGCCGATAACAGACATGCCGACCAGTTTCTTGCGATTCATTTTTTTCAAATATTGCATCGATTTCTTTGTACGCGACCTTGATGGTTGGCCAAGCAGGCCATAAAACTGCGCTCACTCAATCGAGCGGAATATCGGATGGTAAGGGCACAGCGTTACAAATTGGTAATGTTGTTGCTGTGCGTATCATAGTTGACTTACCTGTTGATCTGTGTGATGGGGCTAATTCCGTTTGTGAGTGTGATCTGGACTCCGATTATTGATAACGGTCGAACGGATTGCAGCTGTTTCCTGGATATCAGCTTCGATTTAAAAGATGCCTTTGCAAATTATGTTTAGCTGATACATTTTTACCCGCATCTTTCTGGATAAGCGTGAGGGATGGACGCACGACATGGCAAGGGGTTGAGCATTGAGGCCATGAGCGCCTTCGGAGCGATTGATATCGACGCCCGCACGACGCCTTTCGATGCGCAGATCGCCGCCTTGGGGACATGCCTGGAGGGCGTGGGTCTAGATGGAAAAAACGGGTCCGTAGGCGGCCATGAATACGCTCACCGCGCGCTCGACGATTTGTTTGAGCTCTTTCGTGCTGATTTTATTGATGACCCCAAGCATGAAGCGATCGTATAGTTCTGCCTCGAGCAGGCCGCGAAAATGGCAGGCTGCGTAATGCGGGTCGGACCGACGTAATTTTCCGAGCTCCATTTTCCTGCTCAGGAAGCCCCCGATCAGCGCGTCGGCCATGGCGGGTCCACGCTCGTAACAGCGGCGACCAAGCTCCGAGCGTCCCGACTCTGCAATGATCAGGCGACGCGCCGCCACGACTTCTGGCGCGTAGAGGATTTTCATGAGCCCTTCGCCAAACCGGCGAAGCGTATCGGACACGTCAAGCTCGCCGGTGGTGAGCAGGTCGTGCACCGCTTCGAATTCTTTATCCGCCGACTGGAACATGACCTCAAAGAACAAATCCTCTTTTGAGGCGAAATAGTTGTAAAGCGTGGCCTTCGAACCACCGACCCGCGAGCAGATCTCGGACATTGACGCACCCTCAAAGCCCAATTCCTGGAATGTCTGCGCGGCGACATCGATAATTGCCTGGCGTTTTTCGTCGCTTTTTACCCGCATTCAAATCTCCCTTATTGAACTGGTTGGACCAGTTTATCTTGACGTCGGAAAATTTCAAAATTAAACTGTACCGATCAGTACATAAAAGGATTTTTCATGCCTCGGTCAGCAAAGGCGCTTGTTAAGTGTTCCTCGCGGGGGGTGCTCGCGATTAGTTTGGCGGCCGCCATGGTCGCCTGCGCGCCCATCCCTGCCAAGGATCAGGCGGCGACGATTCAGGACATCAGCAGCTACCAGACTTCTGTGTCGTTTGCCGGCACGTTGAGCGCCTGGCCAACCGATCGGTGGTGGCAGGATTTTGGTGATGCGCAACTGAATTCCCTGATCGAAGAGGCCCTGAGAGATTCTCCCGACATGGCCATTGCGGCAGCCAGACTTCACCAGGCTGAGGCGAACACCCAAGTTGCCGGTGCGACCCTGCTTCCCAAGGTGGGTGCGTCGGGCTCAGTGACTGAACAAAGGCAGAGCTATAACTATCTTTCGCCTGCCGCCTACACGCCGCAAGACTGGAACGATTATGGTTCGGCGACGCTCGATTTCAGCTGGGAAATCGATTTCTGGGGGAAGAACCGCGCAGGCGTTGCCGCCGCGACCTCCGACCTTCAAGCGCAGCGTGCCGAACAGGCGCAAGCCCGCCTGACCCTTTCCACCGCGATCGCGAGTCGCTATGCCGAACTTGCGCGTTTATTCGCTTCACGCGACACGTCTGAGAAAGCCGTCATCGTTCGCAAAAGAACAGCTGTCCTGTTTGCCGAACGCTACGCAAACGGCATGGAAAACCTGGGGGGTGTGCGTCAGGCGGACGCAGGTCTCGCAAGCGCCGAGGGCGTATTGCTGCTTGTCGATGAACAGATTGGGCTTGAGCGAAATCGCCTGGCTGCCCTGTTGGGGGCCGGCCCTGATCGGGGGCTGTCGATTGCGCGCCCCAGGATTGTGCTGGACCACCCCCCGGGCTTGCCAAGTGAGCTCGCTGTCAACCTGCTTGGCCGGCGGCCGGATGTCGTGGCCACCCGACTGCAGGCGCAGGCCCAGGCCAGCCGGATTGAGCAAAAACAGGCTGAGTTTTATCCTAATGTGAATCTGGTCGGGTTTCTTGGCTTTCAGTCACTCGGCCTGAACTTGCTGACGCAGAACGGCTCGACGGTTGGCAGCATTGGCCCAGCCCTCTACCTGCCCATCTTTACGGGGGGGCGACTCACCGGCGAATTGCAAGGCGCACGCGCCCGGTACGAAGAGGCCGTTGGCAATTACAACCGTACCGTCACCCGGGCCTTGCAAGAGGTGGCGGACGCAGCACTCAGCAAGAAAGCACTGGCTCCGCGGCTAAACAAAAGTCAAGTTGCCGTCGCAGCCGCAACCGACGCCTACCAAATCGCCCGCAATCGCTACGAGGGCAGTCTGAGCAATTACCTTGATGTGCTGGTCGCGGAAGACGCCATGCTGACCAGTATGCGCGCCTTGACCGATTTGCAGTCCCGGGCGTTCACCCTGGACGTTGAGTTGACGCGCGCACTGGGTGGCGGCTATCGGCACAGCAGCGACGAAAGCCATAGCTAATAGAAAGAATCAGGAATAACAATATGTCAGCAAGCACTCCGTCCGTTCCGGCAGCCATTTCACCGTCGCAAACTCCCGCAACTTCACCTGCACCGGCACCTGCAAGTGCCTCCGCACCCGCACCCCCACCTGCACCTGTACCTGTACCTGTACCTGTACCTGTACCCAATCAAGCGTCCCTTGAGCGACGCAACAAGCTTTTGCTTGGGCTCGCTGTCGTGGTGGTGCTGTGCGCCGTCGGGTTCGGTGCGTACTGGGTTTTATTTGGGTCGTACTTCATTTCCACTGACAACGCCTACGCCGCAGTGGAAGTCGCCCAGATCACTCCCTCGGTGTCAGGCACGATTCAAGAGGTGCGCGTGACGGACACGCAGTCGGTCAAGAAGGGCGACATCCTGGTTGTCATCGATCCGAAAGACGCAACGCTTGCCCTCGCGCAAGCGCAGGCAGAGTTGGGTCGGGCAACCCGTCGCGTCAAATCTTATGTCGCCAACGACAGTGGTTTCACTGCGCAAGTGGCTGCTCGGGACGCTGAAGAAAAGCGCGCTGCCGCGCAACTCAGCTCGGCTGAGGCTGACTTCGACCGTGCCCGCGTAGACCTCAAGCGGCGCGAGGCGTTAACGGCGTCAGGCTCGGTTTCCGGTGACGAACTCACCCGCGCAAAAAATGCCTACGCTTCTGCCCAGGCCAACCTGGTTTCAGCCAAGGCCTCCATTGCGCAAGCACACGCCAACCGCAGCGCGACGATCGGTTTGAAAGAGGCCAATGCCGCACTGATCGCCGGGGTCGACGAGGCGCACAATCCTGAGGTTGCACTGGCGCGGGCCAAATTTGAACAAGCCCAGCTCGACCTGGAGCGCACGGTCATCCGCGCGCCTGTGGATGGTGTCGTGGCCAAGCGACAAGTCCAGCTCGGCCAGCGTGTGCAGGCCGGCACGCCACTGATGTCTGTCGTGCCCATTCTGGACATGCACGTCGACGCGAACTTCAAGGAAGGCCAGCTGGAAAAGGTACGGATCGGGCAACCCGTCACCCTGCATGCAGACATTTATGGCGACTCGGTGACCTATCAAGGCAAGGTTGTCGGCTTCTCTGGCGGTTCTGGTGCGGCGTTCGCCGCGATCCCTGCCCAAAACGCAACGGGAAACTGGATCAAGGTTGTGCAGCGCCTGCCCGTTCGTATCAGCCTGGACTCCACCGAGCTTGAACACAATCCGCTGAAGGTCGGGCTATCCATGGCAGTCACCATTGATACGCGCACCCACGGCAAAGACTAACTCCAGGATTTCGCACAATGCGCCTGTCTACACCCCTGGAGCATGGCCAGGCACCACTCTCCGGGGGAATGCTGTGGGTCGCGGCTTTGCTGCTTTCCGTCGCCAACTTTATCGCGGTGCTGGACATGACCATCGCGAACGTATCGGTGCCAAATATCAGTGGCGGCCTGGGCACCGCAACGAGCCAGGCCACTTGGGTGATTACCTCCTATGCGGTCGCCGAGGCCATCACCGTTCCGTTGACGGGCTGGCTTGCCGCACGTTTTGGCGCGGTGCGCGTGTTCGTCACATCCATGGCTTTTTTCGGCTTGTTCTCCATGTTGTGCGGCTTGTCGAATTCGCTAGGCATGCTTGTGTTCGCGCGAGTCTGCCAGGGCATGGCGGGCGGGCCGCTCATGCCGTTGTCGCAAACACTGTTGCTGCGTATATTTCCGCCTAGCAAGGCTCCTGCGGCCGTTGGTCTGTGGGCAGTGACGACGCTGGTTGCCCCGGTCGTGGGCCCCATTTTGGGTGGCTACCTGTGCGATGAATACAGCTGGCCCTGGGTGTTCTATATCAACGTGCCGATTGCCCTGGCTTGTGCATTTTTTGCCTGGAAATTGCTTGAGCGCTATGAAAATATTCTGGCGCGAGATCCGATTGACAGGGTGGGCATGGTGTTACTCATCATCTGGGTCGGTTCGTTGCAGCTGATGCTGGACGAAGGCAAGCAACTGGACTGGTTCTCGTCGAATTTTATTGTCAGCCTCGCGCTGACTGCAGCCATTGGTTTTGCGGCGTTCATGATCTGGGAGCTTCACGCCGAACACCCCATTGTCGACCTGCGGGTGTTTCGACATCGTGGGTTTACGGTCAGCGTGCTGACCATCAGCCTGGCCTTTGCTGCTTTTTTCGCCGCCAATGTCCTGACGCCGCTCTGGTTGCAAAGCTACATGGGGTACACCGCCGCACAGGCCGGCAAGACGACGGCTTGGTCGGGTGTATTGGCAATCATGGTGGCGCCGTTGGCCGCCGGCTTGTCGAGCAAGGTTGACCCACGTCGCCTGGTTTTTTTCGGCGTGATCTGGATCGGCATGATTACGATGTGGCGCACGGTTGCCACGACCGACATGACGTATTGGGACATCTCTTTGCCATTGTTGGCAATGGGGTTGGGCCTGCCGTTCTTCTTTGTCCCAACCACGGGCCTGGCCCTGGCGAGTGTTGACCCTGCAGAAACTGCCTCGGCGGCTGGCTTGATGAGCTTTCTGCGCACGCTGTCGGGTGCCTTTGCCACTTCACTGGTGACCACTGCCTGGGAAAACCAGACGAGTCGCAACCATGCCGAGCTGGTGGGTCTGTCGGACGTCGATCAGGGTGTGCAGTCGATGCTGGAGGCCTCGGGCATGACCGGTGACGCCGCTTTGCAGACGGTGGATCAACTGATCAATAACCAGAGTGTCATGCTGGCCACGAATCAGATCATGTTTATCGTCGCACTCACCTTCGTGCTGGCGGCGTGTGTGATCTGGCTGGCACCCAAGCCCAACCGCGTGGTCGATGCGTCGGGTGGTGGGCACTAACAGGACGCTGGTTCGATCGAAAAGTACGCGTGAGGTGCCCGACGCCTGAGCCGGCCTGTGAGGGTTTCTGGCAGTGAGAGTTTCTGGTAACGTTCGACAGATTGGCAGCATCTCGTTGGCTAACCGTTGTCCTTATCACAGGCAGGCGTGATTATGTTCAAAGCAATCTTTCTCGAACGCGATGGCACTGGCACGCAAGCGCGTGTTGCGGACCTGGACGAGGCACAGTTACCCGACTGCGAGGTCACGGTAAAAATTGATTACTCCACGATTAACTATAAGGACGGTCTGGCAATCACCGGCAAGGCACCCGTGGTGCGTCATTGGCCGATGGTGCCCGGTATCGATTTTTCCGGTTGCGTGCTCAAGAGTCGTGATCCCCGTTTCAGTCCTGGCGATATGGTCGTGCTCAATGGCTGGGGCGTAGGCGAAACGCATTGGGGCGGCCTGGCTCAGCTCGCCTCGGTGCCGGCGGACTACTTGATTAAATTACCAGACGGTTTGTCTTCCCGTGATGCGATGGCCATCGGCACGGCAGGCTACACGGCAATGCTGGCCATTCAGGCGCTCGAACGCGCAGGGGTCACGCCTGAATCGGGTGATGTCCTGGTGACCGGTGCAAATGGCGGTGTGGGCAGTTTTGCAGTCGCCTTACTGGCCAAACGCAAGTATCGGGTCATTGCCTCGACCGGCAGGCCGCAGGAATCGGAAAGACTGTTTGCGCTTGGCGCGGCGCAAGTCATAGACCGCAAGACGCTGTCTGAGGCGGGCAAGCCTTTGCAGAAGGAACGCTGGGCCGCCGCGATTGACAGTGTTGGCAGCTACACGTTGGCCAACGTTTGCGCCAGTGTCAAATATGGCGGCGTTGTTGCGGCGTGCGGGTTGGCGCAAGGGATGGACTTTCCTGCGACCGTCGCACCCTTCATCCTCAGGGGCATCACGCTGGCAGGGATAGACAGCGTCATGGCACCCCTCCTGACCCGTCAGGCTGCGTGGGCCGCGCTCGCGCTTGAAGTGGATGCAGGCATGATCAGTGCGATTTCCCATGAAATTTCACTCTCGGATGTGATTCCCATGGCACACGCGCTCATGGAAGGGGAGGTTAAGGGGCGTATTGTTGTCAACCCCAATTTGGTCTAAAAGTGACGCGCTGCAGCATCACTTTGATATAATAATAATGATAAGAGTGATACTTAGTGATATCGTTGTCACGACTCATGCCGTCAAGAGGCTTGGTCTGTGATGATCAGGGTGTTCACTTGCAGGCACGAATCTGCTTGATTAACGGCAAAAAGGGATATGCGTGAAGCGACTGAACCTACTTTTTTTTAGATTGTTGTTGACTGTCTCGGGGCTGACATTTTTGTCTGCCGTTCAGGCAGCGGATCTTGCAGAAATTCAGGCCAGAGGAGAGCTGCGGCACCTCGGTATTCGATACGCGAACTTTGTGACGGGTGCCGGAGACGGTTTTGATGTCGAGTTGACGCAAGGCTTTGCAAAACATCTTGGCGTCAAGTACACCCTGGTCTATACCGACTTTTATTCAGTGATCCGGGATCTGCTGGGTAAGAACGTAGTGATTGCGGATGGACAGGTCCGGCTTGAAGGAGACTTTCCCATCAAGGGCGATATGATCGCCACCGGATTCACATATCTGCCCTGGCGTGCCAAAGTGCTGCTGTATTCTGAGCCTACATTTCCTTCACAGGTCATGTTGATTGCCCGTGCTGACTCGGCCCTGACGCCCATTAAAGATAGCGCTGACCTGCGACGTGACATCGTGGAAACCAAAAAGTTGATTGGTGCGCAGAGCCTGCTTGTGATGGAAAAAACGTGCCTCGATCCGGCCAACTATGGCCTCAAGGACAAAGGCTACGAACTACACCTGTACACCCGAAGCACTAACATCAACGAGATGGTGCCAGCCTTGCTCAACAAAGAGGCCGACCTGTCGCTGCTTGATGTCCCGGACCTGATGCTGGACATGCCAAAGTGGGCTGGAAAGTTCAAAGTCATCGGCCCAATATCCGAAGAGCAGATTCTGGCGTCGGCATTTCCCGAGGATGCGCCGAAATTGCGCGATGCCTTCAACGACTATTTGCGCACGATCAAGGCAGATGGCACGTATGATCGACTGGTCGACAAGTATTACCCCGGAATTCGGCAATATTTCCCGGACTTTTTTAACAAGAAAACCTAAATGCTGAGTCGTGCCGCCGTGTGGTCGACAACACTGCGCCACAGGTTGGTACTGGGCGTTGTCGCCTTGTCATTGCTTTATGTCGCAGCACTGCTGACCAATGCCTATGAATCGCAAAGGCAATTGAGTCAGGCCGCCGAGGCGAGGTTGTTGTCAGACAGCATGCAAACTGCAGCCGTGCTCGGTGATTTCATGGCTGAGCAAGAACGGTTCGCACGCAATCTCGCCACCGGACCGGAAATTCAGACTTATCTCACGAATAAGGCACTGGGCATGTCCATGCGGTATGGACTGGGTGCTAATCTGTCCGCGATCGAAGAAACGTTCCGGCAGAAACTTTCACAGACCAAGATTATGGGTGCGCAAGTGTATGCGCGTATCCGCTACATTGATGAAAGTGGTGTGGCTCTCGTTGACACGGACCCGAGTGCCTCGCCTGCCACGTTTGTGCTGCCTGACACAAACACGGTCAGCCGAATTTTTGACCAGGCGCTTCGTCAAGTCACCACGATTGCGCCGGTCGATTACCGCGGGCAGCCAGCAGGTTTTATCGTGACCACCTCCAGTCTGACGGTATTGTCACGCTATCTGTCCACCTCGATGTCAGAACTGGGGTTCCATCAGTTTGTGATCACTGGGGATGGCAAGGATCTCGGCTTGCGCGGCGATGTTGTTCTCGGCCAGGACGCCTCCGGATTGCTTGCCAAATTGCCGCCAGGCGCGCTGACAAGTTTCAGAACCGCAGCCCTGCCAAAAACATTCAATTTGTCGTCGGAATATAACCTTGGGCTGCGCACCCCCATCCCGGACACCGAGCATTCGCTGGTAACGATACTTCCAGCGACCGTCCTTTACGGACATATCACTTCTCAGTTGTTTCTTTACCTGGCCAGTGCGGTCCCATTGATTCTTATCCTCGGCGCGCTGTGGATCTACCGAATGCGGGAACACACGCATAAGCTTGAGGCAGATGTTGTTGAATCCAATCGCAACCGACTAGACCTGCAGGACAAGAATGATTTGTTGACCGTCGAAGTCGCGCGCCGCGTATCGCTCGAGCATGATTTACGAGAAAGTGAAGAGCGTTACCGTACCTACATCGAAAACGCACCGATGGGCATTTTTGTCATCGACACAAACGATATATTTTTGCTCGTCAATCCAGCCATCAGCATGATGTTCGGATTTTCCAGAAGTGAGTTGGCAGCGATGCGCATGGGGGACTTGTCCTCTGCTGACATGCCGGATGAACAGTTGGGCTTTTTTGAAACGGTACGCAGCACGGGTTCGAACGAAAAAGAAGTCACATTGCGCAAGAATGATGGATCATGCTTTGTCGCTTATATACGGGCGATCGCACTGCCGGGTGATTTTGTCATGGGTTTTTGCATGGATGTCACTGAGCGAAAAATGGCGGAAGTCCAGATTTACAATCTTGCTTTCTTCGACCCGCTGACGGCTCTGCCGAATCGTCGCCTGTTGCTGGATCGATTACGTCAGGTCTTCTCAGGTAGCGTGCAGGGTTGCGATTACGGTGCGTTGCTGATGTTGGATCTGGATCATTTCAAGAATCTCAACGATACGCAGGGTCATGATGTCGGTGATCACTTGTTGATCGACGTTGCAAAACGCCTGACGGCCTGTGTCAAGCGCGAAGATACGGTTTCCAGATTTGGCGGTGACGAGTTTGTCATCATTATTGAACAACTCGGCAAAGATGCGGCGGCAGCGGCAGCGCGCGCCGAAGACATCGCCCAGAGAATCCACACAGAGTTGTCCCGGCCATATGCTCTGTCCAATGGGCGGCCTGATTACTACATTACTCCCAGCATTGGTGTGGCGCTGCTCTGTGGCCAGGACGTCTCGGTCGATGCCCTGCTCAAGCAGGCCGATGT
>CAIJKV010000024.1 GCA_903821335.1 uncultured beta proteobacterium | reverse complement strand
TTGTCTCGGCAGGTCACGCGGTGAGTGACTGTGGCCGAACTGAATGCCGTGTATTACAGTCTGAAGTGATCACGCAACGTGATGTCAGAAGATCAATCAAGGAGATGATATGAAAATCACGCGTCTTTTGGCAGCACTGATCACACTTGCACTCGTTCACGCAGTGCATGCGCAATCTGCTGACATTTATCCAAACAAGCCCATCAGGTTCATCGTTCCCTTTGCAGCAGGTGGCGCCTCCGATGTCACTTCTCGCCTGATTTCCCAAGTGATGAGCCCATCCATCGGCCAGGCGGTCATCGTTGAAAACAAGGCCGGTGCAGGTGGCAATATTGGCAGTGATTTTGTAGCCAAATCCCCACCTGATGGATATACGATGCTCTTGGCCTATACCGGGCCGATGGCCATCAACCCGACCCTTTACAAAAACCTACCCTTTAATCCACTGAAAGATTTTGCCGCCGTGACCCTCGTTGCGCAAGCGCCTCTGTTGCTGGGTGTCAACCCGTCAATGCCAGTCAATAATGTCCAGGAGCTCATTCGTTACGCCAAGGAAAATCCAGGGAAAATTTTCTATGGATCCTCGGGTACGGGTGGGGCTGACCACCTCGCCGGCGATCTGTTCATGAAGGAAACCGGCACCAAAATTATCCATGTTCCCTACAAAGGGGGTGCTCTTGCCTTGCGGGATCTGGTTGCGGGCAACACGCAGATGCAGTTCATGACCATTCCAGCTGCTATACCGCTTATCCGTGATGGCAGAATACGGCCCCTGGCACTGCTGAGCAGCAAGCGGTTTGAACTGTTTCCCGACGTGCCGACGATCGAAGAGGCCGGCTTGAAAAACGTGTATGTGAACAACACCTATGGCGTGACAGTCCCTGCTGGCACCCCGCCTGATGTGGTTAACAAGCTGAATGCCGAATTGGTCAAGGCGGTCAACAACCCTGAAGTTGCCAACAGATTTAAAGACCTCGGTCTAGTTCCTGCTTACAACACCCCGGCAGAGTTCACGCAGCTCATGAAGGATGAATACGAACGCTGGGCTGAGATCGTCAAAGTATCTGGAGCCACTGTCGATTGAGTCCGGCCGGTATGGCTGTGTTGCGTTCGGGTATTAAAGTCTGTCCGACACAGTTGTTTGTTTTCAATGGACAGGGAAAATCTGGAGCCCAGAAGCGGGCGAGCCTGCCAGTCAAACGGCTCGGTCACTTCCGCCCGCAGGTGTTCCCGGTTTTCTTGCACGACGTTTTGCTTGGCGCAGGAGCCATTCGCCGCAGGGTAGCTGCGACCATGCAATGGGTATATTCGTGATCGGGGGAAACTGATAGCATGCAGTGAAACCTGTAGCAGACAACAAACTGACGACCTTACATTTCGGGATCGCAATGAAAAATAACTCGACTCCAGTTTATAGCGGTGTATTTCCTGTGGTGCCAACGACCTTTGATGAAAATGGTGGCCTGGATCTTGTGAGCCAGCGTCGTTGCATTGACTTCATGATCGACTCTGGTGTGGACGGTCTGTGCATTCTTGCTAATTTTTCAGAGCAATTCCTACTTGCCGACGATGAGCGCGAGATTCTGACACGCGTAGCTTTAGAGCATGTCGCGGGGCGTGTACCGATCATTGTCACCACGACGCATACAAGCACAAAAGTTTGCACTGAGCGCAGTCAGGCCGCGCAGGAAATGGGGGCGGCAATGGTGATGGTGATGCCGCCTTACCACGGCGCGACATTTCGAGTGTCTGAGAAGCAGATATATGAGTTTTATGCGCGTCTATCAGACGGTATTTCCATTCCAATCATGGTGCAGGACGCACCCGCTGCCGGCACAGTACTTTCAGCCGCTTTCCTGGCGCGCATGGCCAGGGAGATTGAGCACCTCTCTTATTTCAAGATCGAGACGGCAGGGGCGGCGTCAAAACTGCGTGAACTGATCGAACTTGGCGGTGAGGCGATCAAAGGTCCCTGGGATGGCGAAGAAGGGATTACTTTATTAGCCGACCTGGATGCGGGTGCGACAGGTGCCATGACCGGCGGAGGGTTTGCCGACGGTATTGGCCCGATTATTGAGGCACACCGCCTGGGCAATAGCGATCTGGCATTTTCACTTTATCAGCACTGGTTGCCACTTATCAATTATGAAAATAGACAGGCGGGTTTCCTGGCCGCGAAGGCCTTAATGAAGGAAGGTGGGGTGATCGCCTGCGAGGCCCCCAGGCATCCCTGGCCCTCACTGCATCCGGCGGTGCGGCGCGGGTTGATCGAAACCGCTCGCAGACTTGATCCGCTTGTGTTGCGCTGGAGTGTGTAAGCATCCGACCAGGGCAGTCAGATCACCAGTGTGGAGTTCACGCAGACGCTCAAGGATCATGATATTCAAATCAGCACAGACGGCAAGGGCAGGCAATACATGTGCATTGGCTGCAGAATTTCTCGCGTTGAGTTGTCACATACACGTATCTACAATGTAGAAACCTTTGGAGTACGTGATGCACGCTGTGATAAAAAAATGGGGTAACAGCCCTGCGCTGAGGCTATCGAGTTCAGTCATGGCGAAGCAAGCTTCGGCCCCCCCCCGCTGGTAAGGAGATTCTCTAGTGTCCAGGGCATATATTCCAGATGCGGGGGACATGGTCTGACTAGAGTTCGACCCACAGGCTGGACGGGAACAGGCCGGGCACCGGCCAGCTTTGGTATTGAGCCCCGCAGCCTACAACGCAAAAGTTAGCTTGGCAGTGTGCTGCCCGCTGTCAACGAAAGCAAAAGGCTACCCCTTCGAGGTTCAAGTTGAGTTCGGCAAGACAGCGAGCGTTGTCCGATCAGATCAAGTGAAATCTCTGGACTGGCGCGAAAGCAAGGCGAAATTCAAATCCAAAATTACAGCGCCTCAGCTCAAGCAGGTGCGCGACAACATCAAAGTTCTACTGACGATCGATTGACCTGTCTGACGGCCGATCGCTCGCGTCGTGGCGCTGCCGATATCGATGCGTTCGTGCAGGCACTCATTGAAGAGACCTTGAAACTCGCGGGCGAGCCAAACTAATCCTCCAACAGCACCTGCTGAAAGTCCTTGCCATGCGCGAGTGAAGATTCTTGCGCGCAAGCCGTCCGGCCCACGCAAGCACCGTGGCCTTACTGCTTGACAAGCGGGTGTCCGGTTTGCTCCAGTTTTGGCCGCATATCCTTATAACCCTGAATGATTTTTTCGGTGTAAGCAGGTCCGGACATCCAGACCGGATCGACTCCCATGCGGTTGAGCCCCGCTTTCAACTCCGGATCTTTCATCGCTGCGGCGAGCGCCTGCTCAAGGCGCTGGCTCACTTCTTTCGGTGCGCCTTTAGGCAAGGCCAACCCCATCCACGAATCGATGATCACATCGTAACCAGCCTCTGGCATTGTCGGTATGTCGGGGCGGTCCTCCCATCGCTCAGGGCTGACGGATGCCAGCAGACGGACACGACCAGAATCGACCTGGGGCAGAATTTCTGAAGGCGTCTGGATCGCTGCCGCAACCTGGCCACCCGCAACAGCCGACACGCTTTCGGTACCAGACTTGTAGAGAACCTGCTCAAACTTAGCACCTGATACCTGAGCCAACTCAAAAAAAGCAATATTGTTCGGGGCACCCGGAGCACCAAAGAAAAGTGGTTTTTCTGATGTTTTTGCCGCCTCGACCAGTTCACGTACTGACTTGTAAGGCGATGCCGCATTCACGACTAGCCCGTAGCGGAAGCGACCAAACACCCCAATAAATTCAAAGTCGCTGGTGGTGTACGGCACCTCGATCAAATGTGGCATGATCGCGGCCGCGGAGTAGGTAACGACCCCAACTGTATAGCCATCCGGTTTTTGACGCGCCACAAATGCGGGCCCCAGTGTGGCCTGCGCACCAGGTTTATTGGAAACGATAATAGGCTTGTGTAGTTGCTTTTCGAGTGCCTTGGCCAACACCCGGGTCGCAACGTCGGTCACGCCCCCCGCCCCATAATTCACAACCAGCTGTACCTCCTGGTCAGGGTAACCTGCCGCAAAAGCAGGAGGAACGACACTCAACGCGACTGTACAAGCTAAGGTGGATAGAAGTTTCATACATGTCTCCAGTTTCTTTTTTATTAGAAGTCTGTTGCCCCAAACCTAGCCCATAAAAGAGCCACCATTCACATCAATGACCGCACCGGTCACAAAGCCCGCATCGTCTGAAACGAGAAAGGCAATCGCCCCGGCCACATCCTCTGGCATGCCCAGTCGGTTGACAGGAATTCTGGTCAGGTACGCCGCGTTGGCCTGCGCCCCTGCAACGTCAGCCATCGGCGTCATGATGCGGCCCGGTGCCACACAATTAACGGTAATGCCATCCTGTCCAACCTCACCCGCCAGCGTGCGGGCAAAGGCAATCATGCCGGCCTTGGACGCGGCATAATGTGCCCCTGCGATCGTCGACATGGTGCGCGCAGCCTGTGAAGACATATTCACAATGCGCCCCCATTTTTGACTGCGCATGGAGGGCAATACCGCCTGCGAGCACAGGAACGCGCCAGTAAGATTGACGTCGATCACCTCACGCCATTCCTGTTCGTCCATCGTCGCAACACACGCTTTGACGCCGTCATGCTTGGGGGAAATTCCTGCGTTGTTCACCAGAATATCGATCTGCCCAAATTTCTTGATGGTGGCCCCGACCACTGCCTGAACATCGACCCTGTTGCGGACATCCCCCGTCAGTGCCAGCACGCGAGAGGCCGTGGGGTCGATCTTCAGCGCCGCAGCCTCTGTTTCCTTGCTGTCGACATCGACGAGCACAACGTTTGCGCCCTCTTCAAAAAGGCGCTGTGCGATCGAATAGCCAATCCCGCGGCGCGCGCCCGTGATAATCGCCGTTTTACCCACACAAACTTGTTTGTTACTGTTCATCACCGATCCTGAGACTTACAAATTAAAGCCAGATCCCACCCACGATGCCTGCAGCATCGCGACCTCAGTTTTTCTAGGTAGGGCGCAGAATCACTTTGGATACTTCACGTGCAAGACACTTCTCGAAACCAAGCTGGGCGTCAGCGAGGTCGAGTTCAATCGAAACCATCGGTCTCACTGATTCAGGCTCAAGTGCGATGCGCTCGGCCACCATCTCCCACGAGCGGCGACGCGAACCATGCGCACCACGGATTTGCTGGCTATTGCGTACCAGGCGTGTCAGGTCGAACGTGACCGGTACCGCATGAATCCCGGCCGCCACGAGAATGCCACCCCGACATAAAATATCGAGTCCGGCCGACACACTGCTCGGGTGTCCGGTTGCCTCGACCACGACCTCAGCCAGACGACCATGGTTGATCGCCAGCACAGCGTCCGTCAGGCTCGCGATCTCTGCGAGATCAAGCGTGTGTGTCGCCCCCATGGCGCGCGCCGTCAGCAGTCGCGACTCGTCATGCATTCCAACGGCAATGACG
Source organism: uncultured beta proteobacterium (assembly GCA_903821335.1). Taxonomy (GTDB): domain Bacteria; phylum Pseudomonadota; class Gammaproteobacteria; order Burkholderiales; family Burkholderiaceae_B; genus Zwartia. The sequence goes on along the minus strand of CAIJKV010000024.1, from coordinate 8,320 downwards.
CGAAGGGCGCCGCGCCAGCGAGCCGCCCGCATCGCGGCCTGGCCAATGGTGCCGGGGCCCAGCACCACAACGGTATCGCCCGACTTGACCTCGCCGACATTGGCCGCGTGGTCACCGACCGACAGCGGCTCGATCAGCGCCGCCAGCACGGGATCAGTGTCGGGTGCAAGCTTCAGACAACTGAGCGCCGGCACGCGCACAAAGCGCGCAAACGCGCCATCGCGGGTCAAGCCGACTGTGTCACGATCAAGGCAAAGATTGGGCGCCCCACCTGCGCAATAGGAACAGCGCATACAACTTCTCGTCGGTATGACGGTCACCAGGTCGCCCAGCGCCACCTGGGTCACACCCGGTCCAACAGAAACGACATGACCAGAAAACTCATGACCAAGCGTGACGGGCAGCTTGGACTTCATGAACGCATAGCCCGTGGACCATTCATAGACGTGGACATCCGATCCGCAAATCCCGGCAGCAGCCACCTCAACCACGACCTCGTCCGCGCCTGGCGCAGTCGGCTCGCTAATCTGGTCGAGCGATATGCCGGGATACGCACCTGTTTTCCTGACGGCAAGCATCGGTCGCTCTCCTTGTCAGTTTGCCTCGTACCAGGTGACTGGTGGAAACGCATTGGGATCGGTGATGACATCGATCACCGTGATGGTGTCGTTCTTGAGTGCTTCATCAAGCGCCGGGCCCATCTGACTGGCGTGATCGACGCGAATACCTTTTGCGCCCACGGCGCGAGCAATCGCTGCATGATCAACCGGTACAAAATGACAGGCGTCCGTGAACGCGCCGAACTTCACGTTTTCAGCATGTTTCTGGTAGCCGAGAATACCGTTGTTGAGCACCACGAGCACCACCCGGGCGTTCATCCGAACGGCTGTTTCGAGCTCTGCCCAAGCGTGTGCAAAGCCGCCATCACCCACCACGCAAAAGATGGCTGCGTCTGGACGGGCGGCCTGCGCGCCGATCGCCATGGGCAAGCCCCAGCCAAGGCCCGCCAGTCCACGCGGTGTCAGAAAACGCGCGCCTGCCTGCTTAGAGGAAATGTAGTTTGCGATCCATATCGACGAGTAGCTGGCATCGGCCACGACTACCGAATTATTCGTCAGGCGTTTGTCAATCTCGCGCATGATGCGCTCGGGGCGCACAGGGGACAGCTCACTGGTGACCAAGTCTGCAACCTCTGCCTCATGCGACGCCTTTCCGGTCGCAATCACTTGCTCGAGTGCGGCACGCGCTTGCTTGCGTCTGGAAAGATCCAGGGTGGCGAGCTGCTCTAGCAATCGCTCGATCGTCAGGCGTGCGTCGCCGACCAGGCGCAGGGCTTCGTAATTACGTCCGATTTCCTGTGGATCGATATCGATGTGTATGTAGCGTGCGTTGGCAGGATATAGCTGCCAGGAATCTGTCCCATTCTGGTTGGTTCGGTTACCCACCAGCAGCACCACATCCGCCTCAGCAATCAGCGGGCGCATGAAACGCGTCGAGCCGTTGTGCCCCATGAAATAAGAGGCAACGCCCATGGATAGCGAATGGCCTTCGTCGACAGCGCCTTTACCCATCACGGTCGTAGCCACTGGCAGATGCGCCATGTCCTGCAGCTGGGACAGTTGTGCTGATGCACCCGAGGAATGCACGCCCCCGCCAGCAATGATGACGGGTCGCTCAGCCTGGGCGAGCCATTGCGCGGCCTGTTTGAGAGTCGCCGTATCGGGCGCCGTGCGGTCAAGTGGATATTGCCCCAGTGACTGCCGGCGGGTAGTCACCTTTGAGTCGAGTGCGGGCTCAAGCAACAAGTCCGAGGGCAGCATCAGCACAGCAGGCCCCGGACGCCCCGAGGTTGCCGCCGCAAACGCCATGTCCACATAGTCATCGATGCGACTGGCGCTTATCACCCTGCGCACCCATTTCGTGACAGGTCTGAACATCGCCTCGTGGTCCAGTTCCTGGAAAGCATTCCTGTCGGTCTGGTCGCGGGCAACATCCTGCACCAGCGCCACCAGCGGGATCGACGCCTTGAGAGCCTCGGCCAGCGGCGCGACGAGCAGAGCCGCCGCAGGGCCGTTCTGCGCCGTCACGACACCCACCTTTCCACTCAGGCGCGCATAGCCGTCAGCCATGTAGCCACCGGTATTTTCTTGTCGATAGGCCCATTGCCGGATGCCGAATTCCTTGCCAGCCAGGTGCAACAACGACGGTAGACTTTGACCAAAAATCACAGACACGCCGTGTCGTTTTAAACTCGCCGCGATACGGTGGGCAACCGTATTTTCGTAAAGTAACCCGCGTGAATTGATTGCAATGCCCGTGGCTGGGGAACGCATTTTCTTGTCTCCTGAGGTTGTGTTTTTTTTATGGATTTGATCTTATCTTATTCCGATAAATCTCCGCCAATATTAAAGATAAATTTGGAGCCGCAATCATAGGCAGCTGCAAACCATGTCTACCGGCAGTATTGGATTCGATTTAATTCGCTAATATGTAACAGGCTGATGTGGAGGGACTTATGTCAGAGGAACACACGCTAGTTGCGCCAGACCTATTTACCGCCAATACACCATTAGGTTTTTATCAAGGAATGACAGATCAGATTATTTTTAGCTCATTGAAACAACAATACAAGACCGTTCTAGAGCCAATGGGGTCTAGCCTGCCAGAGTGGATGGACTGATTCGGTGTATAAAATTCTGTCCAAAGCACTGAGAACCTCCTAAAGCAGTGGCGCTTGCGTGATTGACCAAGGATTTGCCTTGACCATTCAGCGGCATACCATTCAGCGGTGACCATTGGCCAGTTAAGCCAAGGGGCTAGCCTTTTGAATTGATTAGAATGATTCAATCGTCAGTCGCTAAAAGTAGCGAAACTATAAAAATGAATGGGTCTCAGACCCATCGACCCGGAGACAAAAATGAACAAAAGCAATCGTATGCTGGCATTGTTGTTTGTGGTGGGCGCGGCCTGTGTTGCGACACCGCAACTTGGCTTGGCACAAGACTATCCCACCAAATCGATCAAACTTGTGATCCCGTACCCCCCTGGGGGCGGAACTGACTATATCGGTCGCGTCGTGGGCAGCAAATTAGCTGAGCTGACTAAATGGACAGTCATTTTAGAAAATCGCCCTGGCGCAGGCGGCAATCTCGCTGCCGAGGCTGTGGCAAAGAGTGCACCCGACGGGTACACGTTGTTGTTAGCGCAAACAGATAGTGTGATGGTCAGTCCCTGGCTAAATCCGAGCGTAGCGTACGACACGCTTAAAAGTTTCACGCCCGTCGTGCAGTTGACCGTCACGCCAGGTGCCATTGTTAGTGCTGCGAATTCAACGATTCATACGCCTGCCGACATGGTCGCCAAAGGTAAGACGATCGAAGGTTTGCGTTGGGCGAACGCTGGTGCAGGCACCTTTGGTGATTTGCTGGGCGAGCAATATAAAAAAGCGATGAATATCAATCTGGTGAACACAGCTTATAAAGGTGCGTCACCTGCGTTAAACGACGTGATGGGTGGCCATGTCGACGTGGCGTTAATGTCGTTAGGCTCAGTGCTGCCTCAAGTTAAGACTGGCAAGCTGCACGCAATTGCAGTAACAACTGCGACGCGTGCCACCCTGTTGCCAGACACCCCTACGCTTGCCGAGACCGGCGCAACCGGTATGGATGGCAGTATCTGGGTGGGGATCTTTGCGCCTGCGGGCACTCCTATGCCTATTGTGCAAAAACTGAATGCAGCATTTAACAATGCCTTGCAGCAGGCAGACGTCAAAGAAAAAATTAGCTCAGTAGGGGTAGATGTGGTTGGCGGTTCGGTTGAAACTTATACGAAATTTGTTAAAGCCGATTTTGCCCGTTGGGGAAAAATTGTGAAAGATTCAGGCATTAAGCTGCAGTAGTATTGCTATCGCCCCGGATTTCGAGCACAGCCAAATCATGAGGAAGGGCTATGACTACTTTATTGAGGATGTGTATCGCGTTGTCGATATTTTTATCGACTAACGGTTTTGCATTTGAGTTCTGCAGTCGCTCAAGGTGCATCGGGTGCTTTTGTCGGGTCAGGGGAAATGAACACGACGATCCTGGCAAAGAAATTTGGGCTCACTGCAAAGCCAGTTGCTGCGGGTGGTTTCAATTATGCCAATGGCGGTGCGCTCACGTATTACCCGTCGGTTTATCGTTCGGGGGGTACATCCGTTGAGGCTGAAAACATACCCACGGTCACTCAAATTGCCAATTATTTGCTTGATGTAAAAGGCGCCGCAAACCCCAACGCGCTGTACCTCATTAGTACCGGCAGCAATGATTTGACACATAAGGTCGATTTGCATAAATCTGCTGTCGAATTAGCAAAAAGCGCAGCCATCCTACATCGGCGTGGCGGCTCAGAAGCCGATCGGAACTAACAGTTGGGAGCCGATGTGCTCGATCTGTGCGGTGGACAGGCCCGCTTGCCGGGCGAACTCCGGCCAGCGCGCGATCGCTGCCCTAACCTCGTCGAGGACCCTGGGCGCGTCGCCAACACCGAAGCGATTCGCCTCGAGTAGCAGGTCCTCACGCCCAATGTCTCTGAACTTCCCGTTGACCGACATGAGGTGCTGGTTCGTCCACTCGCCGGCCGGGTTGTGGGCGAAGGTCACGTCGTAGGCCGGGCTGAGCCGCCAAGGCTGCCGCTCGCGCAGCAGGAACGAGAAGTTCTTCGTGTGGTCGTCACAGTTGCGGCCCATCACGTTGAAGGCCATTCGGCGGAAGGCCTCCCTCATGTCGTCATACGGCAGGCGCAGCTCGCGGATGGTGCCGAACAACTGTGAGTAAGCGTTGGTGCCCTTGAGCTTGTAGTCGACGTGTGCCATCGCGCAGAGGGTCTGCATGTGGTGGCGTTCGTTGTTGTCTGCGCCGCCGCGGTCGAAGCGCCTTGTCATGAAGTGCGCCCGACCTTGTTCATGAAGGAGCCGGCAGTCCGCCATCTGGATGCCCGCAGCCTTGGCCATCAAGTGGTATGCAAACTCGACGCGTCCGTAGTGCTGGCTGCTCCCGAGCTCGCTGTCGGCGCCCATGCCGTCGAACTTCAGCAACCAGTGGTCGAATCCCGGTGGCGTGGGGACCTGCCCCGAGCGGATCTCGTTGGTCTGCGCGTTCCAGACGACGACGGCCTTCGCGCGCGCGCCGCCGGCGGACGTGCCGACTTCGATGATGCTGCGCAGCGCCGCGTTCGTGTGGTCATCGCCGTCCCAGTCGCCAGAGACCGCCAGACGAGCCTGCGTGACGAGCTTGCCCATCTCGATCGCCGTCGCCTTCTTGGTGGCCGGGCCGCGCGACGGGCGGAACTCCAAGGCACCCATGCCACGCGCAGACATGTACGCGAGCCTGTCGAGCGGGGTGACTTGTGCCTTACTCAAACCCTTGTCGGCCATGTAGCGATCGATGAGCGCATTGCCGAAATCGTCGGGTAGCGCGTCGCTGAGCATCGCCGGCAGGCGCTTGAACGTGACCACGGGCAGATCGGCGAACAGGAAGACGTCGTCTTGGGACCTGGCCGGCATCTGCAGCGGTGCCGGCTGGATACCCGCATCGCAGAAGGCCTGCGTGTACTGGAACGCGTAGACACCGTAGCGCGGGTCAAGCGCCACAGCGCCCACAGTCTGCCCCCAGAGCCGGACTTCAACGGCGGGGACGTGGACGTAGCCCCGTGAAGTGCGGCGGGTGCCGGGGGTTCTCGTGGCGCTGGTGGCCATGGATTACTCCTTGTTGACTGACTTACGGCGACCGGCCCGCTGGCGAACGGGTGCACCGCGCAGCATCGCAAGCGGGCTGACGGTGGCCGCCGGCGCGATGGTCGAGAACCAGTCTTCCCGGTTAAGCGCGCGAGCCACCTTCACGAGGGAGCGCAGGGTCGAACCTCGGCCGCCTTCGAGCGACTTCAGGGCCGACACCGACACGCCGGCCCGTGCGGACAGGGCGGCCTGGTCAAGGTTGCGGGCCAGGCGTAGCGCTCGCAGTGTCTCGCCCACTGCCGCCTCGATCTCTTCGGGTGTCCTGGCCGGCTGCGCGATGCTCGGCTGAGATGCTGTTGTCATGACCTCATCCTAATGGGTGACTTTCCAACTGCCAAGCGCTACATTGACGCGTAACGGACTATTTTCAAGCTATTGTTGCACACTATAGATATTATTACAACCTATCAATAGGTGTTTTTCAGTTTCTTATATGATGTTTTACACGCTAATGGATCGTTTTAGAGCTTTTATACAAATACTATTGGCGCCGGCTGAATATTGCCCGTGATGGATCGCGCTGCTCTTTTGTATCGTGGCCGATGAATTTGAAAGCGCTGCCCGCTCATTTTTCCTTCGCGTCGCGAAATGGCGCTGGGCTACAGCTTGTCGATGTACTGCCGGATGCTGGCCAGAATTTCATCCAAGTCTGGCTGGCCGTTGTAGTACAAGGCCGATGTCTTGCGATAGCCGATATGGGACTACGTGACACTGCATTGAAATCGTTGTTTTCGACTTCCGGAATTTCATATGCATGAAATTAAATGACTGGCCGCAGCGCCCATGCCTCATCCATTGAGGCACCCGTCCAGCCACAATGAACGCCTCAGTCGAAAATTCCGAAGTGCACTGCCGCCTATCAGGAGTGACTCATGAACGTGACGACATTTTTTACCGTGCTGGCAACCAGTGTGTTGCTTTTCTTGTCCGCAGAGCCCGACGCGCAGCCACAGCCGCAGCCGACCAGCAATTGGAATGACAGCCCACAGAACTGGCAAAACAGTCAGCAAAACTGGAACAACTCCTCAAGCAACTGGAATAACAGTCCAAGCAACTGGGAAAACAGCGCCAGCAACTACAACGCGACCAACGGTGTTTTTGATAACGGTGGCAATCGAATCGGATACGAAACGAAATCACCAGAGGGCGTGACCAATGTGTATGACAACAATGGAAACCGGATGGGCTACGTGCCGGCCAACGAAGCAAAGCACAAATAGCCATCGCGTATGACTGGCATGGAAAATTGATTTGATTGTGATGGTGTGACGCACCGACCCGGCTAGATACTTGGCATAATCGATGCAACCAAAGGATTTCTAAGCCATGGACAGAACCGAGCGTTTCTACAAAATCCAGGCCATGCTGACCCAGAAAGTATCGGTCACGATGAAGGAAATGCAGGAAACGCTGGAAGTGTCGCGCGCCACCTTGTGCCGTGACCTGGAGTATCTGCGCGACAGGCTTGGCATTCCCATCATCTGGAGTGCCGAAACGCGCGGCTACGAACTCGAAGGCTTAGGTAAACATCCGTCACAACATGAGTTACCCGGCGTGTGGTTTAGCGAACGGGAAATCCATGCGCTGCTGTCGATGATCGAACTCATCGGGCAGCTCGAGCCCTCGGGACTACTTTCACCCCGTATCGCACCCTTCAAGACCAGGCTTGAACAACTCCTCGCACAGGGTGTTGGCAGTGCCACCGAGGCCATGAAGCGCATCCGCATCCTGCCCATGGGTCAACGAAACATTTCGGGTGATTATTTCCAGCTACTTGCCCACGCCGTCATCGACCGCAAGCGCATCGTGATTGACTATTTCTCACGCCAGACTGGCGAGAAAATCGAACGCGAGGTCTCCCCGCAGCGGCTGGTGTATTACCGCGACAACTGGTACCTGGATGGCTATTGTCATTTGCGTAATGGCTTGCGCAGCTTTTCTGTCGATGCGATTGAGCATGCGCGCCTCACCGACACTGCGGCGGACGCGGTCGATGAGCAAGTTATGAGCGACGTATTTGAGTCTAGCTACGGCATTTTCAATGGACCGAGTCGTCAAACTGCCCGGCTCAAGTTCACGCCATTCCGGGCGCAATGGGTATCGCGTGAAATCTGGCATCCGGAACAAGTCGGCAAACTGCTGCCAGACGGCAGCTACCAGCTTGAGGTTCCATACGGAGAGGACTGGGAGCTCATCCAGGATATTTTGAAACAAGGGGCCGATGTTGAAGTGTTGGGCCCGGATGAACTGAAAGAAAAAGTGGCAAACGCTGTGAGGAAGATGGGTGCTATCTACGATTGATGTATCCGTAGTACGTTTCTCGCCGTGATGAATGAGGTGACTCCCTGGTCACGCCTGATATAAGTTACTGAATCACTATCGCTCTGACGGCGTCCATCTGGCAACCCCGCGTTGAATCGCTGTCACCTCAACGGCCTCGCGCAGCCTGGAAAATAGTTCGACTTTCCAACCACCATTAGTGGCCAGCGGCTTTCCCAGAAGGTGGCGAGCCTGCAAGTCAAACGGCTCTGTCAATTCTGCCCGCAG
>CAIJKV010000023.1 GCA_903821335.1 uncultured beta proteobacterium | reverse complement strand
GCAAAGCCTGGGCCAGTCGCTCGGGCAAACCGTGATTGTTGAAAACACGCCGGGAGCGGGAGGCACGGTTGGCAACACCCGCGCGTCGCGCGCGCCTGCCGATGGGTATACGCTGTTGATTGGCAACGTAGGCACACTGGCCGTGACGGCGACTTTGTACAAGACGTTGCCCTACGACGTACTGAAAGACTTTATCGCCGTCGCCTCGATCGGAGACGCTCCGCAGATTGTTTCGGCACGCAAGGATTTTCCGGCGGTCGGGCTCGACCAGTTCGCTGCCTACCTGAAGAAAAATGATACGAAGATGAATTTCGGTGCGGCGGGTGTCGGGTCAGGTACCTGGCTGGGCGCGCAGTTGCTCAATGTCAAACTCGGTGTCAAGGTCAATGGCGTGAACTATCGCGGTGCGGGGCAGGCGATTAATGATGTCATGGCGGGCCACATAGATTACATGGTCGAAAGTACGACGACGGCGGTGCGGTACGTCAACGCCGGGATGGTCAAGGGAGTGGTCGTGCTGCGTCCGACGCGGATCAAGGCCTTGCCGGATGTGCCGGCGGCAGGTGAGTCGGGTTATCCGGACTTGCATTACGACATCTGGAACATGATCCTGGTGCCCAAGGGTGTTCCTGACACGGTGGTGGCACGACTGAATGAAGGCTTGCGTCAGGCATTGCTTGATCCCGAGGTGCGTGCGCGCTTTGAAGCCGCTGGAATCGAGGAACCCCTGGCCGCGCAGCAGACCACTGCGGGTGCCGCGGCACTCTTGCGCAGTGAAGTCGCGCGCTGGCGTCCCCTGATCCTGGAACTTGGCGCGACCGCCGAGTAATGCGTCCAAACGTGACATGACCGCCTGTGTCCCAACCTCAATCGATAAGCGAGATTCTTGATGCAGCCGACGGCTATTTCTTCTTTTTTCTGTCCTACACGTATTTTTATGGGAGTGGGTGCCCACCAGAACGTTGCGCAAATTATTCGCAAACTGGCTTGTGAACGAATCTTTGTGGCGCTTGATCGTGCGCTGGTGGACAGCCCGTTCTACGCCGCAATGACTGCCCTGCTGGAAGCAGAGGGTGTCGAGACCTTGGTGTTCACGGATATCGAACCCGATCCGAGCGCCCATACGGTCGAGCAGGCCTTCAGGCAATGTCGGGCACATGGCGCTGCGGCAGTGTTGGCGATCGGCGGTGGCAGCACCATAGACGTGGCCAAGGCGGTTGGAATCCTGATCACCAATGGCGGACGGATTCACGACTATGAAGGGATTGATAAATTTTCGATTCCACCCCTACCCCTCATCGCGATTCCCACGACTGCAGGGACAGGATCGGAGGTGTCCGGGTCGTGCGTGATCACGGACACGGAAAGGAACTTGAAGATGTCTATTCGGCATGCCGCACTGAATCCGGCAGCCTATGCGATTCTGGATCCGCTTGCACTATGCACCGTTCCCGCCCATGTTGCCGCGCATTCAGGACTGGATGCCTTTGTGCATGCGTTCGAGTCGTATTTGTCGCGTCAGGCCAACCTGATGACAGACGCCATCAATCTGCAGGCAATCGAACTGATCGCGGCCAATATCAGGCCGTTCGTGGCAAACCGTGAAAATCTTGAGGCAGGGCTCAATATGTTGTGCGGCGCCGCGTTGGCTGGCATCACGTTTGGCCAGACGGGGTTGGGAAATGTGCATTGCATGGCGCGGTTCGTCGGCGCCTATTTCCACTTGTCGCACGGTTTGTCTAACGCAGTGTGCCTGCCGACGGTGGCGCGGTTTAACCTTTTGGCCAATCCGGTGAAATTTGCCCGCGTGGCGACTGCGATGGGCAGGCCAGTGCAGCAGTTGCCTGTGCTTGACGCGGCAGGGGATGCGGTCACTGCAATCGAAGCGTTATGTCGGGACTTGGGTATCCCGGAGCGTTTGCGCGACGTCGGCGCCAGGCAGGAAAACTTTGATGAGATGGCAGTGTTGTGCACGGAAGCCAACTACAACCGCTGGAATCCGCGGCACACCACCACGGCGGATTTTCGCGCGCTGTTTGCCCAGGCGTACTGAACTAAACCGCGACCAGCGGGGTCGCGGGGCTATCTAATAGCCAACCCGCAAGCCAGGCAAGTCCACCGTGATGTGTGGCCTTCCGAGGGCGTGGGCAATGTGTTGGGCCAGTGCTTTGGCTTTTTCGGCATCTGCAGTCAACGCGTTGTAGCCATAGGCATCGACGACGCCCAGGATTTTGTCGAGCAACAGCACCTTGCCACTGGGACGCAGGGGTTCGCAGCCCAGGTAGGTCCATTCGTCATCAAGCCACTTGCGCGCGGTGTGCGCGGAATCGGAGGTCGTTTCGACGGTGACGGTGATACCGATGGTGTCACGGGCACTAAAAATGAATGAAAGGTCACTGCGCACTATCTATCTCCCTGGCTGATCGGACTACAGGCGAAAACCTTACCACGCGGATCCGGTTTCCCACATGACTGGCAGCCCGGTTTGCTGGGCCCGGCGCATTAAATCCAGCAGCGGAAACGCCCGCTGTCGCAGCGCGACGCTGGCGTTGATCGAATCGCGCGGCATATCGCCGTCGTCCTCGACCTGTTTCGTCGCCGGCTCGCTGGCAATGGCGCGCTCGATCAGCTTGATCGCGTCGGGCAATTGCTCCGCCGAGAATACACCGCGCACGGGGAATGGGTCATCAATGACTTTCCCGGCAATGCGCAAGATCGGCTTTGCATGTTCGGACAACATCAGGATGTCTGCACCGGCTTTGCTGCTAAAGGTCACTAACATCGCAATTTCCTCGCTGGATATATTGACACACTAACTGATGCGGGCTTTGCTGCCAACCGGCAATCTCATCCTTTGACCTGAAGGGGAGTGTCCGGTGAGAAAATTTTTGCTATGTCTGTTGATGCTTGCAGGTTCTGGCCAGGACGTCCCGGCGCAGACCCAGATCAAGTCCGCATGGTTACGCGGCGTTGTCCACCCTGCTGAATCGACGCCAGCCGACCGTGGGAAAACGTGCACGGCGACACAGATGGGTAACCCTTGCGCGCAAGGTGGAGTGGCCACCCTGGGCGCTGCCGTGCCGGGTGCCGATGCCGGCATGGCAAACCCGGTCGACCGGCGCAGCGGTAACAAAAACCAGCGCGATACCGACATGCCGGCGCTCGATGGCTTGCCCGGCCTTGAACTTGTCCGTCATTACAACGCGATGGATCCCCGCACGGGGACGCTCGGTCGCGGTTGGGGTTGGTCCTATGACACGCGGCTGTATTGGGTGGACGGGCAAATCCAGGTGGTCCAAGCCGATGGCAGCAGGGTCGCGTTCGTCTGTGGCGTTGGGCAAGGGCCGGCATCCCGGTGTCAGGGACGTGAGCTGCAACGGGGCGCTATCGAGCGACGCGGAGCGGGTTGGCGCTGGAACTGGCCAACCGGCAAGCAACTCGACTTCGATGGCCACGGGTTGTTGGTGGCCGTGCACCAGGACCGTCGTCTGGCATTGACGATCCGCCGGCATGTTTTGCCCGATAGTCTGTTTGGCGCGATCCTCGAGGTGATCGGGGATCGCCCGCATGCCAGGCTGCGATTTTTTTACGCACAGCGGGACACGCAGGGCAGGTTGACGGGTGTCGACACCCCTCTGGGCCACTTCAGTTATGAACACGCGCATCCGGATGGTGGCTCTCCTCGCCTGGCGCGGGTGACACGCCCGGATGGCATGGAGCGGCGCTATCACTACGAACCGTCCCTGCAGTCAGGTCATTCAGATGGGCTGACGGGCATCTCCCTTGCGTCTGCAGGCGGTGCGCAGGTTGAGCGCACCCACACGTGGCGCTATGACGCTGCAGGACGGGCGAATTTGTTCGTGCCCGGACCTCTCGAGCACCCGGTCGGGCGAATCGAGATCGTTTTCGATGAGGCCGACCTTGGTCTGCGCGTCAAGCGGGATCAGAACCAGCAGATTCGGGAAATCGCCATGCATGCCCCCGGATGGCCAGATTTGCGGATGGCTTTTGATCGTCGCGGGGCAATGACGCAATGGACGGCACGGGGCGTGGGCCCCGAGCGCCGGCGGGCCGATGACAGGGGGCGTTTGCTGCAACGCGACTTTGCCGGACAAGGAAGCTGGAACTGGCAGCGAGACCGCCACGGGCGGGTGATGACCATGCGCGCGGAGTCCCGCCATGCGCAGTCCTCGGTCACACAGATTGCCTGGAAGGGAATGCGACCGACGGTGATCCAGCACCCTGAGGAAAGGCAGATCTGGCGCTACAACCGCCGAGGCGAACTGCGTGAGCGGGAGATCGTGCGCACCGCGCGCCCCAGTCGTCCGGGCTGGACGTATCGCGAGCGCTTTGGCTATAACGCGCGGGGCCAGCGCAGTGTGCATGGCTTGCCAGAAGGCGGCACCCTGCAATATTCCTGGTCTGGCGCCAACCGCATCCTGGCGATCGAGTGGGAAGACGCACGGGGCGATCGTCATCCGATCCTCTCGACGGTGGCCGCGGGTATTCGCCACGGCAACGGACTGATCACCGCCGGGGTGCGTTCGGCCGCCGGGCTGGAACACCTGGCGGTTTATCAGCCAGTGACGGGTCTGGCGCTGTACCGGCATCAACTTGGCTTTGACGTGCGCGGCGATATCGTTCGTGAGCGTGTTCAGCTCGGTGCAGGACGGCAGAAAGTGTCTTACACGCTCGATCACGCACGGCGCATGACGGGCGTTCGGGCCATCCTGACAGACCTGACTTCGCCCCAGGCGCCTCACCGTAGTCTGGCTGGGTTCGATCTGGCCTGGCGCCCCTCCGGTCAGGCGGGTGCCCTGCGCACGCATGGGGGGCTCTTGCAGCCCGATATCATGCGCGATGCCACGGGATTGCCCACGCGTGCAGGACCTTTTCTGTTGCAGTACAGTGCGCTGCGGCGACTGATCCGCGTGGTGGATTCTCGCGATCCGGGTCGGACCGTGCGGTATGCGCACAATGCCTTTGGCGAGCGCATCGGGCGCGTGGACGGGGACACTGCCGTCCAGTATCTGTTTGACCAGAACAAGGTTGCCGCCGAAGCGGTTGTTTCAGGGCACCGCACGCGGGTGGTTCGACGGTACGTCTATGCGCACGAAGTGCCGGTCGCGGTGATTGAATACGGCGAACCAGGCCAGGCCGCGCAGCTTTTCCTGATCCACGCGGATCCGGTCGGACAGCCCCGCCTGATGACCGATTTGCTGCAGCGGGTGCGTTGGCAGGGACAATTCAGCCCAACCGGTGAACTGTTGACCTGGCGGGGTGACAGGCCGCTGTCGCTGCGGCTGCCCGGTCAGTTCGCGGATCCGCTGACGGGTTGGCATGACAACTACCAGCGCACCTACGACCCGCGCTGGGGGCATTATCTTGAGCCCGACCCCCTGGGCCCGATCCCCGGCAACAGCTTATTCGGCTATGCCGACCAGCAACCGCGCCGGCATGCCGATCCCCTGGGGCTGATGCTGTTCGCCTTTGATGGCACAGGCAACCGACCCACATCGCAGACCAATGTGTGGTTGTTCGCGCAGGGCTATCGGGAAGGACCCGTCCACTACATCCCGGGACCAGGTACTGCACAGACCATGACTGCGACGGATCGTGCCTGGGATAGCGCGGTGGCGTGGTCCGGTTCCATGCGGGCGGATAAGCAGTGGGAGCGTCTGCTCAATGCGCTGGCAAACCGACAGGAAACCACTCGGGCCATGCCGCTGGATGTGGTGGGATTCTCACGTGGCGCTGCCTTGGCCAGGGACTTTGGCAGTCGGGTGGCCGAGCACGTGCGCGACGGAAGGTTCTGGGCTCGGCATCCTTTGCACGGGACGGTATCGACCTGCGTTGACCTGCGGTTCATGGGTCTGTTTGACACGGTTGCGCAGTTTGACGCGCTTGGATCTGGCAATGCCGCGTTCAACCTGGCGATTTCACCTGCCTGGAAATGGGTGGCGCACGCGGTCGCGTTGCATGAGCACCGCTGGCTATTTCCACTGACGTCGGCTGGCGCGGGCGGCAATGTCATTGAACGGGCGTTCGTGGGGGCGCATGCTGATATTGGCGGCGGCTACCTGACACCGTCGGCCTCGCCGGGATCGACGCCAGGCAACTTGTCGCATGTGGCGCTGGCGTGGATGCAGTGGCAGGCACGCGCGGCCGGACTGGCCGGGATGCCGCTGCAGGCGCGCCCGAGCGTGAACCGGCCGATCATTCATGATGAACGGGCGGTTTTTGCGCGCCGGATACAGAACGGCGACCGGCGTGTTGACCACGCCGACGGAACCGTAAAAGCCAATTACCAATCGTTTGTTGCGGCGATGGGGCACGGCTTGCGCAAGGAAGTCGAGGCCTTCATCCTTCGAGGACCTCATCCGCTGTTGAGTCAGTCGGATGCCGTTGGACTGGTGGACATGACCGGATACGCTGCATGGCTCAGGCAATCCATGGGCTTCGTCTGGTAGGCAAATCCCGTGCCTGCTGGCAATTCAGGCTATGATTTGGGGCTTCAAATTGTCGTTTTCATGCCCATGCTCCCCGAGCAACAACACATCATCATCACCTGCCTGCAGCGCGCCGTCGCGAGCGTTCTGCCCGAGGCGACCCCCACACTTGTTCTTGAGCGCCCCAAAGTGGCCGCCCACGGGGACCTGGCGACCAACGTAGCCATGCAACTGGCCAAACCCGCCAAGCGCAACCCGCGCGAACTTGCGCAGGCAATCGTCGATGCGCTGATGGCCGACCCGCAGGCCACCGCGCTGATCGCTGCCGCCGAACTGGCGGGCCCCGGGTTTATCAATTTCCGGCTCACCCATGCGGCACGTTGTGCCGTGTTGCCCCTGATCGCGAAACAGGCCGGGGCTTTTGGCCGCGCGCCCCGCAAGCAGCAAAAGGTGCTGGTCGAGTTCGTGTCGGCGAATCCTACCGGGCCGCTGCATGTTGGCCATGCCAGGCAGGCCGCGTTGGGCGACGCCTTGTGCCGACTGTTTGACGCCAGTGGTTTTGAAGTCAGTCGCGAGTTTTATTACAACGATGCGGGTAACCAGATCCACAACCTGGCCATTAGCGTGCAGGCACGTGGGCGCGGCCTGGACCCCAGTTCCGATGCTTACCCGGCCGATGGCTATAAGGGCGACTACATCCTTGACGTGGCGCAGGATTTTGTCGCGCGCAAGACGGTCAGCGCCAGCGATGGCGAACCTGTCCTGGCCAACGGTGACCTTGAGGACCTGGACAACATCCGCCGTTTTGCCGTGACGTACTTGCGTCGTGAGCAGGATCTGGATCTGCAGGCCTTTGGCCTGGCCTTCGACAATTACTACCTTGAGAGTTCGCTTTACACCTCGGGCCGCGTCGAGGATACGGTCAACAAGCTGGTGGCCAGTGGCCATACCTACGAACACGAGGGTGCGTTATGGTTGCGCACCACCGAGCTTGGCACGGGCGACGACAAGGATCGCGTGATGCGCAAGTCCGAGGGCGGCTATACGTACTTTGTGCCCGATGTCGCCTATCACGTCACCAAGTGGGAACGTGGCTTTACCCGCGCGATCAATATCCAGGGCAGTGACCACCACGGCACGGTGGCGCGCGTGCGTGCGGGTCTGCAGGCGCTTGACCTCGGCATTCCGGGCGACTATCCCTTGTACATCTTGCACAAGATGGTCAAGGTCGTGCGTGGCGGCGAAGAGGTCAAGATATCCAAGCGCGCGGGCAGCTATGTCACCCTGCATGACCTGATTGACTGGGTGGGTCGCGACGCGGTGCGTTTTTTCCTCATCCAGCGCCGTGCCGATACCGAGTTTGTGTTTGACGTGGACCTCGCGCGTTCGCAGAGCGAGGAAAACCCTGTCTATTACATACAGTACGCCCATGCGCGGATCTGTTCGATGCTGTCGCAGTCTGGTGTCGGCCCGGCGCAGCGCGAGGCCGCCTTAGCTGACTGCCTGACCGCGCCGACCGAACTCGCCCTGATGCAACGGCTGGCTGAGTTCCCTGCCCTGGTGATCCAGGCCGCGCAGGAGCTTTCACCTCATTTGGTGGCGTTTTGGTTGCGTGACTGCGCAGCAGACTTCCATAGCTGGTATAACGCCGAGCGCGTGCTGGTTGACGATGTCAGCCTCAGGCACGCGCGCTTGAAGCTGGCCGACGCCACACGCCAGGTCCTGTGCAACGGTCTTGAGTTGCTGGGCGTGAGCGCCCCGCAACGGATGTAAGATCAGTGCCATGACAAAACGTAAATCCTCCGGTGGCGGCAGCACACTATATGGCGTGCTGGCCGGTCTGCTGATCGGCCTGATGGTCGCGGCGGCCGTTGCGTATTATGTGATCAAGGCACCGATGCCGTTTGTGGACAAGGCCAGCCGGTCTCCCGAAGCACAAGGCGTGATTGATCCGCGCACGGCACCCGATCCGAATGCCGGGTTGTATGGCCGCGACGGCGCGGCGGGCATTGCGCCCACGGGCCCCACAGACGCGCCGCTTGT
>CAIJKV010000022.1 GCA_903821335.1 uncultured beta proteobacterium | reverse complement strand
TTTGGCGGTGGCAAGCTCGGCCAACTCGTCCGCGGTGAATCCGGCCTGCTGCATCAAAGCGAGGAGCGGCACGGCAACCCCGGCACCCATCCGCCGGTGGTCGCGATCAGTCTTAGACCCCAGGCTTGCGCTGACTGCTAACCCCGGCCGAGGTATTTTTCCATCGCGGGTCTCGAGGACTTCCTGATGTTGCTCCTTGTAGGCCGGGTCGCCCGTAACCACAAACAGGCGAGCCGTACGCGTCAGGTTGTCAGATGATTGACGCAATTCCTGGGCAAGCTGAATGGCCAGGAACCGTGTCTCGTTGGCCTGGTCAATCTGCTTTTCGGCTTGAACATAAATCACAAAGACGCTGGCGAGCGCAGCCAACACCATCACCATCAACGAGATATAGGCGGAGAATTGGACAGTATTGAGTGGTTTGCGCATTGCCATGAAGAAATATTTGGCCAGACCCGACAATTCTACTGCGCTTGGGGCGGTCAGAACACTCTCAAATCCTCTTCATGAGACACTGACTTCATTTGACCCAAGACGCCGTATTGCAGGCAAGCGCAGCAAAATTGCTTTCGATAGCAAAATTAGCAATCCAAAATCCAACCGGAGTTTTTATGAAAATTTTGGTCAACGTCTTTCATCCAAATCTTGAGCAGTCGAAAGTTAATCGCCGCTGGGTCACGGAACTCCAAGCACATCCTGACATCACGATCAATCACTGCTATTCGCACTACGCAGACTGGAAGATTGACGTTAAACGGGAGCAGGAGCTGCTGCTTGCGCATGATCGAATCGTTTTTCAGCACCCCTTCTATTGGTACTCTGTACCGCCGCTCATGAAAAAATGGTTCGACGATGTATTGACCTACGCTTGGGCTTATGGCCCTGGCGGTACTGCGCTGCAAGGCAAAGAATGGGTGTCAGCTATTTCCACTGGTGGCCCGGCCGAGTCTTATCTGGCTGGCGGGTACAACAATTACTCGATGAGCGAGTTGCTAAAACCCCTGCAACAAACAGCCAATTTGATCGGCGCAAAATTTTTGCCATATTTCCTCTTTCAAGGGGCTGTGCAGGCAACACAAGAGCAAGTTGACCTGTCAGCCACTCAATATGTTGATCACATCACCAACCCAGAACTTGATCCTCAAGTGCGTTTGCGACGCTTGCTTCTTGAGATGGAACAGGCTGGAACCCAACTCAAAGCCTGACCCCCGGCGCCGCTCACTACCAAGGTTAAATCCTGCATAGCCGCGATCTGAACCTTTTGTCAGACGAGCCCTGCCGCTGACAGAGCGGTCAGGCCATCGCCTGGCAGATATGTATTTGGGAAGTACTTCAGAACGCCCCACGTGGCCAGTTGACTCGGCGAACCGTTCAGCTAGTTTTTCGGCCTCTTAAACGGGTCAAGCGCCGTGGAAGTGATATCGCTTCTCGGTGTCCTTGATCAACTGCTCCATCTGCTGATCGGTCAGGTTTTTCAGACCGAGATCACGAGTAAGCCTTGCCGTCAGCTCTGCCAGCAGTGCGTCCTGGTCTGTCAGAATCGAATTGGTGAATGCCTGAATCAGTGCCCTGGCCGCCGCGCCATCCTTTCGGACTAGATCGAGGTATTCTCCCTCCATTGCGATTTGTCGATCTGCGACCGATTTTTCAAAATTCGCAATCGCCTCGTGCACCCCGGAAGCGAGCCGCGGATAGTCTTGCATCACCAATGTCTGCAGTTTGCGGTATTTCCAGAAGGTGGCGCGGTGGTCGAGACTGCCGGTTGCACCCTGGTATGAGGGTGGTATCTCGGCAAGACCTTTGTAAAACGGAATGTACGCTGCAAGGTCAGTGAGGCCCAAGGCGATGTATTGAACCATGGCAATGTCATCGGGCAGATTGGGCCGTGTTTGTGTGACATGCGATAGTGATGCCCGCAGAACGCTGACGGGACGGTCAGGTTCCTTGGGGTTTTGCTGCTGATAGGGATCATGCACCGTTCCTGCATAATGATTGCGCAGCGCCTTGATTACATCCGCCACGCTTAGCTTGTTGGCAGGTGCAACGAATACCGGATACAGGCCATCGTCCGGTTCGTACGTGACGCCTCCCAGCTGCTGAAGCAGCGTTTTCACCCGCGGATAATTGTAGGTTTTGTCATGTTCGGTATTGCTGATGCAGCATTTGAAAAAATTGAATTCGCCGAGCTTTGGATCGTAAAGTCCATTTTTAGTCGCAAATTCAATCAGACCCGGCGAGGCCATCGCATTCATCGTGTCGCCAAGATCGGCCTGCTGAAGACGCCCCTGATTGGATGAAATGAAAAAGGAATTGTCGGGAATGCGCATCGCCAGCCAGTGATGCCCCGATGCCGTTTCCAAATACCAGGCCTCGTTGCGATCGCTGAAGGCGACCCCGAATCCCTCGCCCGCGCCAGCCCGCTCAATCACGCGGCCCAACAGACGCACGCCCTCTTTTGCCGAAGTTGCATACGGCAGCACCACCGAAGTGACGGCATCCTCCGTGACCCCCGTCGACGCAAGGTAGGGATCTGCCTTCAGGGCCGCTTCACTATTAAAAATGGTCTCCGTCGCGGAAATCGCAACGCCATCGTCATTGATGCCGGTCTCTTCGAAGGACAGGCTGGACTTGCCAAGCGATTGCCAGTTCGGGAAGGCCAGATATCCCAGGGCATTGGGCGGCATCTCCCAATTGAATCGATTGTTGTTGGAGTTTTGAATTGAATTGGAAACGAAGAGCGACGCAGCTTGTCGGGGGGGAGTCCGGGTCATGTTCTGCGGATCGTCGGCGCCATCCGTATCTTCGTTGCGGGCAATGATGATCGAGCCGTCGACGGTCGCATGCTTGCCCACGACTATTGTCGTACAGGAATATGCCGACAGAGAGTTTGTCGCGATTGACAATGCAAGGACGAAAGTTGACAGCTGTCTCATTTTGATAGACCCCATTCAGATCCGATCTCGAGGTCGCCAAACAGTCTCGGGATGATCCCAAAAACTCCGCCTCCGGTTCATTGTATGGCTCAAGGTGATCCCAGACCATGATGAGTGCGGCGGTTTGCCGATGTATGTCTCAGATGAGTGCGGCGGTTTGCCGATGTATCGCCCGGCCTTCTATGTGTGCGGCGTTCCAGCCTGAGCAATATAGATGTTCAACGGCTGGACCGCTCGCGCTGCGCTCAGTGACATCCAGCTGCCCAATATCCCTGAATCCGACAATCGGCTAAATGCCATGGGCATCGCGTTTAGCAACAGCGTTGGGCGACTGCGGGCCAGGGATTTTCAAGGGATTCAAACGAATTAAAACTTGTACCCTGCGCCAATCAGAATCGTATAGGCGCTAGCGGAGGGATTGCGGTTGACGCTGACACTGGGGCCGCCACTTTGCAGCACGGTGCTGGAAAGTGATGCATTGCTGTAGCCCATGTAATTCGCTTCTCCGAACAGATAGAGGCCACCGCTAATGATTTGCTTGTAGCCCAGCCCCACCACATATCCACTTTGCGTCGCGGACGGGGCGTAACTTGAGGAGGACTGCTGAGCCGGAGTGTTGAATTGTATTTGCTGATTCGAGTAACCGACCTTGGCATACATGAGCTTGTCCTGGTCAATGACATAGCCAGGTGACAGGAAAATGTTGTAGCGATTGGAAATCTGGATGTTCTGACCGTTGGTGTAGCCGTAGGGTCCGGGCACCTGAGGATTGTTGGAGGAAAAGACACTTGTTTTTTGCGATAGCGCCGAGTAGTCTGCGCCGAGCCCCAGTACCCATTGGCTACTGAGCGCAAAGTTGTAACCGAGTCCCAGTACCAAGGGCATGCCGGAGGCCGCTTGATTGGAGGTGTTATGCATCCCCGAGTAGGGAGGGTTGTTATCAACCGTGTAGTTCGCATTCGTTGAGCTGATCGTGTTGTTCTCATAGCCAGTCGAAACCTGACCATAAAAACCCTCAAACATTTTGGTTTGCGCAAAGGCAGTGCTCGATGCTGCAAGCAGAGCAGGCAGCGCCAGTAAGGATGCTAGTTTTTTCAAAAATTCTCCGGATTCAATTAGGCCCGTGGCCGTTCAAACAAAAAAATCATCAAGTGGGTTAAAAAAATCTTAATTCGATTGACGGTTCACATGCATTTTGTGACGGCTACCCACTGGAATGAACGGCCTTACGTCTATAAATTAATTGTTTATTATGATATATATGATATGTTATATGATAATAATGATTAAATAAGAATTTTCGAGCAGTTAACGTTGAGGTGGCCATTGAGAGTCGTTCATATTGGAGTGCTGTTGGCGCTTGGTTGTTCAGTTGCGCAAGCGAGTTGGTTTCCAGTGGCAGCCCAAGACCATGCCAAGTCGTACGTTGAGCCAACGTCAACAGAGCGCAGCGGGCACTTGGTGAAAGTTGTCGTGATGATTGATCTTGACAGGCAGCAGCCAACGGGCGGCAAACTGGTGAG
>CAIJKV010000021.1 GCA_903821335.1 uncultured beta proteobacterium | reverse complement strand
GCCCGGGATGTCACCGATCGTAAGCGCGCCGAACTGGCTTTGGTCAAGACAAGCCGTACGTTACAGGTACTGAGCGTTTGCAATGCCGCGTTGATCCATGCCACCGATGAAACCGATCTATTGAGTTTGATTTGCCGCCTGGTCGTGGAAACCGGCGGATACCGTATGGCCTGGGCAGGACGCGCTGAAAACAACGCTGAAAAGATCGTGCGACCGGTGGCACAGTATGGGACGCAAACCGATTACCTGTCGCACGCGAAATTTACCTGGGCTGAGGACGAATGGGGCCAGGGACCAACCGGTAACGCCATTCGTAGCGGACGCGTGCAGGTCAACCAGAACACGCTCACCAACCCGTCGGTCGCGACGTGGCGCGCAAGTGCGATCGAACATGGTCTGCAGGCGAGCATAGCGCTGCCGCTCAGGATTTCTGCAGGCGACGCAGGCGTATTGACGATTTACGCCGCCGAGATCGACGCCTTCGACCCCGACGAGATCAAGCTGCTCGAGGAGCTTGCCGGCAATCTGGCCTACGGCATCAATGACATGCGCAACCGTGCCGAGAAGCTGGCACTTTCCGATCACGTCCAAATGCTTTCGCTCATCATCGAGCAGAGTCCGGAGAGCGTCGCGATCGCAGACCTCGACGGGCGCATCGAATACGTCAACGGCGCCTTCCTGAGCAATACCGGCTTCGCTCGCGAAGAGATCATCGGCCAAAACCCACGTCTCCTTAAGTCAGGCCGGACTGCGCCCGAGACATACGTCGCACTTTGGCAAACCCTTTTGGCTGGCCAAGTTTGGAAGGGCGAGCTCTATAACCGGCGCAAGGACGGCAGTGAGTACACCGAGCTTGCCATCATCAGCCCGATCCGCAACTCGGCCGGCATGATCACCCACTACGCTGCGCTGAAGGAGGACATCACCGCCAAGAAGGAGGCCGAGGAGCGCATCTTGCATTTGGCCTACTACGACGACTTGACCAACCTGCCCAACCGGCGTCTCCTGATCGACCGCCTGCAGGGTGTGCTGGCGGCCTGCGCCCAGGACGGGCACTCCGGCGCGTTGTTCTACATCGATCTTGATAACTTCAAGACCGTCAACGATACCTTGGGTCACGACCTCGGCGACCAGTTGCTGCAGCAGGTCGCCGCGCGTCTGTCCGAATCCGTCACACCCGCCGACACGGTGGCCACCTCAGGCGGGGACGACTTCTTCATCCTCTTGCCGGACCTGGGTACCGACATTCAGCAGGCCGAGACGCTAGTCAAGGCACTTGGCGACTGGATTCTTGCCTCTTTCATGGCACCATTCGTTGTTGGCCCCACGCAATGCCGGACCTCCCCCAGCATCGGTGTGACCCTCTTCGGTCACCCACAGGACACGGTCGAAGAAATCCTCAAACAGGTCGACCTGGCGATGTACGAAGCCAAGGGGGCTGGGCGCAATACCCTGCGCTTTTTCGATGCCCAGGTGCAGGCCGCAGTGGTCGCAGAGGCAGCACTTGAGGCCGACCTGCGCATGGCCCTG
>CAIJKV010000020.1 GCA_903821335.1 uncultured beta proteobacterium | reverse complement strand
CCTCAAGCAGCTTTTCCATGACCGTGTAAAGACGTCGCGCACCAATATTTTCATTGCGCTCGTTGACGTCGAACGCAAGCTCCGCGAGTCGCTCCACACCATCCGCTGTAAATTGCAGATGCACATCTTCAGTGGCGAGCAATGCCGTGTACTGTTTGGTCAGTGAAGCGTCGGTGTCGCTCAGGATGCGGACAAAATCTTGCGCGCTGAGCGAGTCCAGCTCGACACGAATCGGAAAGCGACCTTGTAGCTCAGGAATCAAGTCCGAGGGGCGCGACAAGTGAAAGGCGCCCGACGCGATGAACAGGATGTGGTCTGTGCGCACCATCCCGTACTTTGTGGTCACCGTCGTGCCTTCGACCAGAGGAAGCAGATCACGCTGCACACCCTGGCGAGACACGTCTGCGCCGCCGGTTTCCTGGCGGGACGCAATCTTGTCGATTTCGTCCAGAAACACGATGCCGTGCTGCTCAACTTTGGTGATGGCAATCGCGCGCAGGTCTTCTTCGTTCACGCGCTTTGCGGCCTCTTCATCGGTGATCAGCTTGAAGGCTTCCTTCACCGTCATCTTGCGGGTTTTCTTTTTGTCGCGTGCCAACCCTGCGAACATTCCCTTGAGTTGTTCGGCCATGTCTTCCATGCCGGGCGGGCCCATGATGTCCATTTGCGGTGCGGGCTGCGCGACGTCGATCTCGATCTCGGTCGCGTCGAGCTGGCCTTCGCGCAGACGCTTGCGAAAGGTCTGGCGTGTTGCGCTTTCTTCCCGGATGGGCGAGCCGTCGGCGGCGCGTGGCGGCGCGATCAGCACATCGAGAATGCGGTTTTCGGCAGAGTCTTGCGCCTGCATGCGCACACGTTTCATTTCCTGTTCGCGGGTCTGCTTGATCGAAATCTCGGTCAGGTCGCGGATGATGGTTTCGACATCGCGCCCGACATAGCCCACTTCGGTGAACTTGGTGGCTTCGATCTTGATGAACGGCGCGTCGACCAACTTGGCCAGGCGTCGCGCGATTTCAGTTTTACCGACGCCGGTGGGGCCGATCATCAGGATGTTCTTGGGATGGATTTCGTGGCGTAAGGGTTCGGCAACTTGCTGGCGACGCCAGCGATTGCGCAGAGCGACAGCCACCGCGCGCTTGGCGCGGCCTTGCCCCACGATGTTTTTGTCGAGTTCGGAGACGATTTCGCCGGGGGTCATTGAGGATGCGGACATGATGTTTATTCCAGCGTCTCGATCAAGTGTTGCTGATTGGTGTAGATACACAAGTCGCCGGCGATTTCGAGTGACTGCTTGACGATGATCTCCGGTGCCAGTTCGGTATTGCGCAGCAGTGCCAGCGCGGCCGACTGTGCGTACGGGCCGCCAGAGCCGATGGCGGCAATGCCGTTTTCAGGCTCGAGTACATCGCCGTTTCCCGTCAGGACAAGCGTATGGTCGCGATCAGCCACGATCAGCATGGCCTCAAGGCGGCGCAGCACGCGATCGGTGCGCCAGTCCCGGGTCAGTTCAACTGCGGCGCGCATGAGATGACCCTGGTATTTTTCCAGTTTTCCTTCAAAGCGTTCCTGTAACGTAAAGGCATCGGCCGT
>CAIJKV010000019.1 GCA_903821335.1 uncultured beta proteobacterium | reverse complement strand
GGGCGTCGTGGGTGCCGGTCTGTTTGGCAAGGCGCTGTTATTACCGGCGCTACAGTCCCAGTCAGGCGTCGTCCTGCATACGCTTGTCACGGGCTCAGGTGCCAGCGTTGAGCACAGTGCCCGCAAATTCGGGTTCCTGAATCAGGCAACTGAGTCAGGTGCTGTCTGGCAAAACCCGGACATCGATGCTGTCGTGGGGCTCACGCCGCACAGCCAGCACGCGCGTCTGGTCAGCGACGCGATCCAGAACGGCAAAGCCCTGTTCCTTGAAAAACCGCTGTGCACGACGCCAGTCGAACTCGTCGACCTGCGTATGCTGGCATCGCAAGCACCCACGCTGCCCATTCTGTTTGTCGGTCACAACCGGCGCTTTTCCCCGCATGCCGTGCAAATGCAAAAATGGCTGGCGGGGCGCCAGTCACCCTTTGTCATGCAGATGCGCGTCAATACCGGCTTTATTCCGGCAACACACTGGGTGCATTCCGACGACGAAGGGCGCAGCAGGGTCGTGGGCGAGATGTCCCACTTCATCGACCTGATCCAGTCGCTGGCTGGGGCGCTGGTGGCACGGGTCTCTGCGGAACGTATCTCAGGCGACAACCGCAGCGCCGTCAACAACGACAATATCGCCGTCAGCTTCAAGTTGACGGACGGCTCGGTCGGCACACTGATTTATTCGGCCTCTGGCGACAAGGCCTATTCACGTGAGGCGCTTGAAATTTTCTTTGACGGCAAAACGATCGCGTCCAGAGACTTCCGGGTCAGCGAATACCATCACGGCGGCAAAACCGACACCTTCAAGACCCGTAGCCAGGAAATGGGCTACGTCGAAGAACTCAAACACTTCGTGGGTTGCGTCGCAGGCAAAGAAACCCCTGCCGTACCTGCCACGGAAATGTTCGCGACCATGGCGACAATCTTTGCCATTGAACAGGCGCTTGCGACGGCACAAGTCGTCACCCTGGGTGCGCCTTGAAGATACTGCTCGTCACTGATTCCTTTCCGCCAGAGATCCGGTCGGCGTCACACCTGATGCTTGAACTGGCGCAGGAGCTCCATCACCGTGGCCATCAGGTCACCGTGATGACCACTTGGCCCGAATACAACCTGGACCAGGCGCAAGACAAGAAAAACTTTGACGAAATCGAAGTTGAGGACGGCATAACTGTCATTCGCGTCAAGACCCTGCCCCACCACAACGTCAATTACGTCGTACGCGGCCTGGCGCAGTTGCTGATGCCAGTACAGTTTCTGCTGAAATTGCGTCGTCACAGGATTCGCCCGGAGGCAGTCGTGGTCTATAGCCCGCCGCTGCCCCTGGCGTTGGTGGGCAGCTGGCTCAGGCGCCAAGGCGTGCGCAACCTGCTGAACGTGCAGGACTTGTTCCCGCAAAACGCGATCGACCTGGGCATACTGAGCAGCCCGATGCAGATCAAGTTCTTCCAGGCACTGGAACGCTATGCCTACCGTACGGCCGACGTCGTGACCGTACATTCCGAAGGCAACCGCAAGATGTTGCTCAAGCAAAATCCTGACATCGCCTCGCACCTGCGGATATTGCACAACTGGGTGGATGTCGAACACCACACGGTTGACGAACACGACCCTGCTCACCCCGGTGCGAGTCGACCTGCTGTCGATTTTCGTGAAAAGTGGGGCATCAGGCAAAAGCATGTCGCCGTTTTCGCAGGCGTCATGGGCCCATCTCAATACCTTGAGCTGGTGCTCGCGATCGCAGAGCGCATGCAGGATCAGACTGGCCTGCTGTTCTTACTGGTAGGCGACGGCAAAGAGAAGGAAAACCTTCAGCAACTGGCGCGTGACAAAAAACTGAGCAACGTCCAGTTCGAAGGCTTCATTTCCCGTGATACGTATCCCGACCTGTTGAATGCCTGCACCATTGGTCTTGTGTGCCTGAGCCCACAAAACCAGACTCCGGTGGTGCCGGGAAAAATCCTCGGTCACATGGCGGCGGGTCTGCCGGTCGTCGCGTTCCTGCATACGGCCAGTGATGGCCATGCGCTCATCGCTGAGGCCGGATGCGGGGTATCAGCAAACTCTGCCGACCTTGATGCCTGTGTGCAGGTGTTGCAGGAACTGATTGCTCGAAGCGACGACGCCTTTGAACAAGTCGGCCAGGCTGGCAAACGCTATGCGATTGAACATTTTTCCAAGCAAGTCTGCGTGTCGCAGCTCGAAACCATGCTGAGTCCGGAACACCGATGAAGATCCTCGTCGTCTTTGGCACCCGCCCCGAGGCCATCAAGATGGCACCGCTGGTGCACGCCCTAAAGGCTGACAGCAGACTGCACACTGTGGTGTGCGTCACCGCTCAACACCGAGAAATGTTGGATCAGGTTCTGCAGATTTTTGAAATCACGCCAGATATCGATCTGAATTTGATGCGCCCCGGACAGGATTTGTCTGACGTGACCAGCGGCGTGCTGCTGGGCATGCGCCAGGTTCTGAAAGATGAGCAGCCCCAAGCGGTACTCGTGCATGGTGACACGACGACAGCGCTGGCCACGGCCATGGCCGCCTTTTATGCTGGCATCCCGGTCGGGCATGTCGAGGCGGGTTTAAGAACGCATGACCTGCAGGCACCCTTTCCCGAAGAGTTCAACCGCCAGGTGATCAGCAAGATTGCGCGCTGGAATTTTGCGCCGACCGCCTCAAGCAAGCAGAACCTTCTTGATGAGCGCGCCGACCCGACCACCATTACCGTGACCGGCAACACCGTCATCGATGCGTTGCTTTGGGTCGATCAGCGCATTGAAAAAGATGGCGACAGAAAAGCCAGGATTACTGAATTTCTCAACGGCTGTTTACCGTTTGACTGGTTGACTCGACGTTTTGTGCTGATCACCGGTCATCGGCGGGAAAATTTTGGCGAAGGATTCCTGGCCATTTGCGAGGCGTTGCGCGCCCTGGCCCTCGCGTTTCCAGACGTCCACTTTGTGTACCCCGTGCACCTGAACCCCAACGTGCAGAAACCGGTGTACGGCCTGATCGCGGACTTGCCCAATATTCACCTGATCAAGCCGCTTGAATACGAGCCGTTTTCTTATTTGCTCAAGCATGCCTATCTGGTACTGACTGACAGTGGCGGTATTCAGGAAGAGGCGCCGAGCTTTGGAAAGCCCGTGCTGGTCATGCGGGATGTAACCGAACGGCCCGAAGCTGTCGACGCCGGAACGGTGCGCCTGGTCGGTGCGCATAAAGACAAGATCATTGCCAGCGTCACCGAACTGCTGCTCGACACCGAGGTCTACAACGCGATGTCTCGCGCGCACAATCCCTACGGAACGGGTGTGGCTTGCGGGCTGATCGTCGGGGTACTGGCGCACCACGCACAGGCACAGTCAAACACTCAGACCTGAGGCCAGACTGACGCGCCGTTGAAGTGACCGAGCGTGTGTCTTGCTCAGGCCGGCTGTTTCTTCAACACCCAGACACGGATGTCAGCCGGGAACAGCCTGAGTATCGGTATTGCCATCAGGACACCCAACGTCATCAAAACTGCGCGCAACGTTGACGCATCGCCGGCATAGCGGATCCGTTCATAGAGCCCCTTGGCCACCACCGAGGAAAGTGGGCGCGTAGCGATCACGCCATAGCCCGACGCCGCAGCGATCTTGCCCAGGGACAAGCTGTCGAAGTAGTACAAGTGTGGTGACGGCAGGCCGACTTGCCACATCCGGTCAAAGGTACCCGTTCGACCGGTTTTGACGAACAGCTTGGATAACCGGTAGAACAGGCCATGGCTATCCGGCGCGTTCACCACCACCACACCGCCGTCCTGCAAGTGCGCCGCACATTCCTTCAGGACGGTCTTTACGTCCGGGATATGTTCCAGCACGTCATTAAAAACAATGACGTCGAACTTCTCGCGTGCCTCCAGCGCCTGGGGGAAATAACCATTTCTGACCGGCAGGTTTCGCTGCAGGGTACGACGGGCGACGACGTCATCGGGTTCAAGGCCAAGAACCTCATAGTGCAGCGCGGCCTTCTCAAGGAACCAGCCGTGCGCGCAACCCACATCCAGCAGTTTGCGCTTGACGCCTGAGGGCCTGCGCTTGGGCACACTTTCATTGAGCCAGCTCAGGAGGGTGTCAAAGTTTTCATCGCGAATCGGTTTCAACGCCGCCTCGCGGGCCTCTTCGTCAATGGAATCGAGTTCATTGATCTGCGCGCGCAACGTCGAACGCTCTAAACCGCAACTGCCGCAGACCAGGTGCCAGGAATGGAGCCCTACCGACATGGTGGCATCGCAGGCATCACAACGCACAGTGGATGGATGCATTAATTAGTCGAGCTCATAGGCGTTCTTGTAGTCCTTGATCAGCGCGCTGTCCTGGTCTTCTTTGCGCATCACACAGTTGCCAACCACCAGCAGCTCAATGTCCGTGCCCATCAGGCAACGAAATGCGTCTTCCGGCGTACACACGATCGGCTCGCCACGCACATTAAAAGACGTATTGACCAACACCGGACAGCCAGTCAGTTCCTTGAACCTGGAAATCAGCTGGTGATAGCGGGGATTGGTTTGCTTGTGCACGGTCTGGATACGTGCCGAGTAGTCCACATGCGTGATCGCTGGAATTTCCGAGCGCGG
>CAIJKV010000018.1 GCA_903821335.1 uncultured beta proteobacterium | reverse complement strand
GGCGACACCGCCCCGGGCGTCTGGCACCAGTCCGATAATCGACTGTACAAGGTGGCTGTCAGCGACGCGTAGTTGATCAAGAATCGTGAAGTGATTCGCGGCGACGATCGGTATCAAGTCGCCAGGGCAGTGCGCTGCGGCGCGCATTGCATTGAAGTCCCGGCTGGCCGCCACCATCGCCGGTCGTTCACCGGTACCGTAGGCAATCGAAAGTCTCTTGCTGCTTGGCGCCGACCGGAGCGGCGAGAGGGTTGCAACCTCGTGGTCGGATAACTTGACCAAATCGTTGACATGGGGAGCCTGACGCAGGGGTGCCAAGTCAAAAACGCCAGAGATGGACATTCCGGCCACGACAGCAGGATGATCAATCAGGCAGGCGGCCAGATGTGCTCCTGCTGACCAGCCCGTCAGCACCAGTGGCCCGAGGATTCCATGCGCGCTGGCGTTGACGGCAAACCAGTCGAGCGCCTGATGCAAGGCGTCAACAATCTGGCTCAGACTGGCGTCTGGCGCAAGTGTGTACCCGGGCAGCGCGGCCGACCATCCATGGGCAAGGACACCCTGCGCCATGCATGCGAAGATTTCCTTGCTGCCTCGTTGCCAATAGCCGCCATGAATGTGTACGAAGCATGGCGCCAGGGGATTTGCAGCGGGGTAGAGGTCCCACTTTTCCCGTTCGCCCGACCCGTACGGCAGGCCAAGGTGCGTGGGCCGTTGCTGACGCAGTGTCGCTGACTCAGCGGCCCAGCCGTCATTTTTCTGTATCGCGAATTCCGCGCCGACGTGTGCGCGGTTGTTGAACGCAAGGTTGCGTTCGACGGGGGTAAGTGCCTGCCAGTCGAAGGTGTTCATGTGTTGGCGGTCGCTGTTGCAATCGTTGATAATTTTCGATCAGTTTTCGTCAATACGTCAGGGTTGACAACATGTGTCGCCGTTCCGGCTACGTAGGCAGTGATCTGGCCAAATATATCTCCAAACTGAAGCGCGTATTCGTCAACGGTCGCATAGCCGATGTGCGGGGTGCAAACCACCTGTGGCATATTGATCAGCGCATTGCTGGTGTCGCGCATCGGTTCAGTTGCAAAGACATCCACGGCAGCATTTCCAGGCCTGCCCGCTGCCAGTGCCTGTTCGAGGGCGCCGGGTTCGATCAACCCGGCGCGGCTGGTATTGACGAGCAAGGCGGTGGGTTTCATGCGGGCCAGGTGGGTCGCGCCAACGATGCCCCGTGTGGCTGGATACAACCGCAGATGCAGGCTCACGATATCGCTGGTTTCAAAAAAATGTTCGATCGTGCTGGCGCCGGCATAGCCATCGACGGCGGCTTTCGCACGTGACTGTTCGCCGCTCCAGATCAGCACGTTGGCGCCAAACGCCTTCGCGTAGCCAGCCACCGCAGAGCCAATGCGTCCATAACCAAAAATGCCAAATGTTTTGCCGCGCATTGTGCTGCCTACGCCGTTCTGCCATTGACCTGCCTTGAGCGATTGCATTTGCTGCGGAATTTGTCGCAAGGCAGCCAGCGCAAGGGCGAAAGTCAGTTCGGCCGCCGCCACGCAGGGCGTGTCCACGTGCTGATACGACGAGACAATGATGCCCAGCCGGGTGCAGGCGTCGATGTCGATGTGGGGGAACACACTGCGCTGGCTGATGAGCTTGAGCTTGGGCAGGCGCTCAAGCAAGGGGGCGCGAACTTGCGTACGCTCACGAATGAGCACCAGCACGTCGGTGTCTTTAAGGCGTTGGGCCAGAACGTCAACGTCCTGGACGTGATCGTTCCAGATCTCGACCTCATGGCCGTTGAGTGCGTGAAAACAGTCTAGTGTTCGGACGGTATCAAAGTAATCGTCCAGAATTGAAATTTTCAAAATAAACCTCCCCG
>CAIJKV010000017.1 GCA_903821335.1 uncultured beta proteobacterium | reverse complement strand
TGGCTGCTGCCGCCCAACCGAACGTTGTGTCGGAGAGGATACGCATTACGGCAAGCACGCCTGCACCGGTCCTGGCTGCGGCTCCAGTGGCACCGGCTGCTCCGGCTCCGGCCCCTGCAGTGGTGGCAATCGTGCCGCCGTCGGTGCCCATGCCGGTTCCGGTGCCCAACGCGGCGCCCGCCGTCGCGATTGCACCGCCACCAGCGCCGACACTGATTACCGTGCCAGCACCAGCGGTGGCGGTCGCGTCGCCGCCCGGTCCGACACCCGTCCAACCCGGGTCAGCACCCGCCTCTGTGCAGGCGCCTGCCTTGGTGTTCACCGAGTCTGTCAAGTCGCCTGCTGGCGCGTCCACGCCCTACGAGGCATCGCGCACGGCAGCGTCTGGTCCGAAAGAGCCGACGCTGGTGGGCGCCAGTACCCCGGAACGTGCGCCGCTCACGATTGCCGGCGAACTTGACGAAATCATGCAAGAGCGCAGCCCAGAAGTCTTGGTCGGCGCCCAGACCCGTAACCGTGTGGGCTCGGCAGGCACCAGCCAGCTGAGCGATGTCGAAACGCCGGTGGAAATCGTCGTGCCGGCCGGCGACGGTAAATTGGTTCTCAAGGCCACGCCTGTGTTCCTGAACGCGGGTGGTCTGGACACCAGCAGCCTGTACGCGCGTAATTCGTTTGGCGGCGGGTTGGTGTCGCTCGATCAACTCAACACTGCGTCTGCTGGTAGTGATACGACCCGGCAAAACGGTGTTGGCTTGTCCGTGGGCTACAAGACCACCGGACTCGATGTCGATCTCGGTGTGACGCCAATTGGCTTCGTGTACAACACGTTTGCGGGCGGCATCAAGTTTGATGGTGGCCTGGATGATACGAATTCGTTGCAGTACCTGCTGAACGTTTCGCGTCGTCCGGTGACCGACAGCTTGCTGTCCTTTGCCGGGATGCGCGACAACAATACCGGCCTGCAGTGGGGGGGTGTTTCGGCCACGGGTGTACGTGGTCAGCTGATCAAGGACTATAACGGCTATGGCCTGATCGGTTCAGCGTCATGGCACAGTCTGGATGGTAACAACGTTGTTTCCAACAGCCGTGCCGAGGTGTCTGGCGGCCTGTACTACGCGCTGATCAAGGAAACCGACACGCAACTCAGTACCGGGTTCAATGTCAATGGCATTTTCTACGATAAGAACCTGAGCAACTTCACGTATGGCCAAGGTGGTTATTTCAGCCCGCAACAGTACTTCTCGTTGACGGTGCCCCTGAGTTGGTCGCAACGTGACCAGAACCTGACCTGGCAAGTGCGAGGTTCGGTCGGTGTGCAGAGTATTAATCAGGCGGCGTCGGACTATTTCCCAGGCAACTCTGACCTGCAGAACCAGGCCAACAAAGTGGCTGCCGCTGCGTTCGCGCAAGGGTTGTCGGGCAGCCAAACTGCACAATACGCGTCGTCAAGCAAGATCGGCGTGTCGTATAACGTGGGTGCGGCTGCCGAATATCAGGTTGCCCCGAACTGGTTCGTGGGGGGCAGTGCCCAGATGGATAACGCCAACGACTATCGTGCGTGGGGTGCTGGTTTGTATCTGCACTATTACTTCTACCCGATTACCCGTCCGATGAATTTGCCGGTTCGCCCGTTTATCTCACCCTACGGTCAGTAAGCTGAAGGTTGGTGAGGGGACATCCGGTGAACGGACATCTGGTGAGCTGGCAGCAAGTGAGATGTGTCGGTCTTTGTAACCTGAGGGCCCCCGCAACGGGGGGCGCTTCGTAACCTGTAAGGGAGTATTGTCGTGGCTTCAGCGCTTCTGGCAGGCATCGCAGTGTTGATTATTGGCGACAGTCACCTGACTACGCCCAAGTACCTGATCACGTCGCTGCACGAAGATCTGGTCGCGCAAGGCGCCCAGGTGCATACGCTGGGTGTGTGCGGTGCCAACGCGGCGGAATGGATGGTGGTGACACCCGGTACGTGCGGCAGCGCCGAGCGTATTGATAAAGGACCCGTCAAGCTTCGTGGCGAAACGGCACCCACGATACCCATCAAGACTTTGATTGCTGACGAAAAGCCGAATCTGGTCATCATCGTGATGGGTGACACGATGGCTGGCTACAAGATGACGTCCTTCCCCAAGACTTCGATCTGGACGCAGGTCACGGGACTGACCAAGGCGATCGCCAGCACCAAGACGACTTGCGTCTGGGTGGGGCCGGCCTGGGGAACCGAGGGCGGGAAATTCAACAAGACCTTCGCGCGGGTCGAACTGATGTCCAATTTCCTGGGCAACAACGTGGCACCCTGCGTCTATATTGACTCACTCAAGTTTTCGAAACCAGGCGCCTGGGCCACCACCGACGGTCAGCATTTGACCGAGGCCTACTACAAGGTCTGGGGTGACGCGATCGCCAAGCAACTGGTGACCTTGCCCGCCGTACTGGCGTTGAAGAAAAAGTGATCTGTATGAAAGAGACATCAATGAACACGGTACAAGGAACCTGGCGCGGGCAGCCCTTGCTGCACACGCTGCGCGCGCGACGCGCAGGCTGCCTGGCGGCGCTTGCAGCGGGTGTGCTGAGTCTGGGTCTGATGCCTGGCGTCAGTGTCGCGGAAATTCCTCTGTATAAAACGGGTCCCGATGAGGACTCGTCATTTTTGCGGTTCGTCAATGGCACCGAGGTGACTTTGCAGGTGTCGTCCGCCGAATCGGAGTCAAAGGTTACGCTTGACGCGGCGCACCCGGCGTCTGAGTTTTATCAGGTGCCTGCCAACAAGGACATCAAGGGCAAATTCCTGGGTCCCAAGAGCCAGAGCGACGTGGCCGTGAAGGTCAAGCCCGGTGAGTTTGCTTCAGCCGTCGCCATCCAGGATGGTGACGCGCTCAAGCAAGTGCTCTTGCGTGAAGAGCCAGACGACTTCAATGCGCTGAAAGCCTCGATCTCGCTCTACAACGTGGACCCAGCCTGCGCCGTCGGAGGCCTGCAGGTGGCGGGTCGCCCCACGCGGCTGTTTGAGTCGGTGGCGGTCAGTACCTTGCAACGGCGTTCGATCAATCCGGTCAAGCTTTCGGTTCAGTTGCTCTGCGACGGTAAACCGGTGGGTGCCGTGCTGGACCTCGGACAGCTCGAGGGTGGCCAGCGCTACACCGTTTTTGCCGTGCCCGGCAAGGCTGGCTCACGTATTTTTCTAGCAGTGGACGCGGTTTTCCACTGATCCTTTTCCTGGTCTTGCGCGGCATCGTGTCAACGTATGGTCTTTGCGTCACTCGAATTCCTCACGCTGTTCCTGCCGCTGTTTCTGGCGGTGTACGCGCTTGCACGGCCCCAGTACCGTAACGCCGTCCTGCTGTTCTCAAGCTGGGTGTTCTATGGCTGGTGGAGCCCGCTGTTCCTGCTGCTGTTTGTGTGCCTGGCACTGACCGGCTGGCTCGGTGGTTTGGTCATCGGGCTGGGAAAAACCGAGCGCCAGCGTGGCTGGGCGTTGACGCTGTTCATCGGGATCAATCTGTCGTTGTTGTGCTGGTTCAAGTACGCCAACATCCTGGTTGAAACGATGAACACGACGCTGCTGGCCACCGGCGCTTTGTCGATGGAATGGCAACGCGTGGTGCTGCCCATCGGGTTGTCGTTCATTGTTCTGCAGTCGATTTCCTACCTGATTGATGTGTACCGGCGCACGGTGCCGGTTGACCACAGCTTCATCAGTTTTGGTGCCTACCAGTCGATGTTC
>CAIJKV010000016.1 GCA_903821335.1 uncultured beta proteobacterium | reverse complement strand
TTGGCAAGTATGTTGGCAAGTATGTTGGCAAGTACAGCACCGGCGGTCCAACAGGTCGTCCATGAATTCGTTTAGAAAACGCACTGCCGTTCGAATCGCCGCGATCAGTATTTTGCTCGCCGCAGTGGCGAGCCCCGTGGCGTGGTTTGTCGCCCAGGAACATGCCGAGGAAGGCACGGTTTCCCTGGCAATCGAAGAAACGCAGCGCCTGCTGCGTCGTTTCGACGCGATTGAACTCAGCCAGCCAGATGCCCAGGAACATGCCCTGGAAGCCGCCAATATTATTTCAGGCGGAATGTTCGACATTGTCGAAATTTATGACCAGGGCGGCGCCAAGCTGGCGTCAGCGTTCTCGGCGGATGGCAAGGCCATCGAGGCCCTGCTGCCCAAGCATGAGCGCCCCACCTACACCACAGCCTCGTACACCAGCATGAAGCTCGACGACAATCGCTGGGTATTGCGTATTTTCGTGCCGCTGCACGCGGCTGCCGACGACAAGGCTGCAAAAATAACCGGCTATTTTGAAGGCGTTCGCGTCGTGCCCGCGTGGCAGCACCAGCAAATGATAGCCAATGCGCTCAGCGCGGCCTTGATGGTCATCCTGGCTTCACTGCTCTGTGGCGCAGTCATTTATCCGGTCGTGGTCCACCTGTCGACCGACAACGAACGCAAGGCGCGCGAGGTGCTTGATTCCCACATCTCGATCATGGAAGCACTCGGCCGCTCTGTCGCAAAGCGCGATTCAGACACCGGTGCCCACAACTACCGGGTCGCCTGGATCGCAGCCTGCATCGCGGAAAGACTTGGGTTAAGTGACGCAGAAATGCAATCTCTGATTATCGGCAGTTTCCTGCACGATGTGGGCAAGATAGGCATCCCGGATGCCATTTTGCTTAAACCCGGCAAGCTTGATGAGGAAGAATTCAAAATCATGCGCACGCATGTGATGCAGGGCGAAGAGATCGTTTCAGGGATTAGCTGGCTCGATGGGGCCTACGCGGTGGTCGCGGGCCATCATGAAAAATGGAATGGCTCGGGCTATCCACGCAACTTGAGTGGTGAATCAATCCCACTTGCAGCACGCATCTTTGCGGTCGCAGATGTTTTCGATGCGCTGTGTTCAAAACGACCGTACAAGGAACCCATGGGTTTTGACGCGGCGATGGCAATTTTGGTAGCCGATACCGGCAGCCATTTCGACCCAAGCGTGATGGCAGCGTTTAGCCCGATCGCCAGGCATCTCTTTGATCGCCTGGCCAAGTGTGATGAAAATGCAGTACGCAAACTGCTGGACGACCAGGTACGGTCACACTTTGAGATCTAGGCTCGATACTGGCGGATCAGCAGCTGCATCAGCGACGCCCGTGAAAGGTTCGTTTGAAGCGCCTGAACTGGCTGACAGGCTTACGACACCGACCTTTAAGGCGCAGTGATTAAAACGATTGCATTGCAAGTTGATCCCGCCTCAGGCAAGGAAATGATTGGTAAGCACTTTTGTCTGGTCGTGTCCCCCAAGTCATTCAATGCGCGATTTAAACTTGC
>CAIJKV010000015.1 GCA_903821335.1 uncultured beta proteobacterium | reverse complement strand
GGGGCGGCTTTCTGAAGGCGCCGACGCCAGCAG
This sequence comes from uncultured beta proteobacterium, assembly GCA_903821335.1. GTDB lineage: Bacteria > Pseudomonadota > Gammaproteobacteria > Burkholderiales > Burkholderiaceae_B > Zwartia. The sequence goes on along the minus strand of CAIJKV010000015.1, from coordinate 5,323 downwards.
GTGTGCCGGTGGCAATCATGTCGCCGGGTTCAAGTGTCAGTGTGCGCGAAAGATAGGCAATCAGTGTCGCGACGGAAAACAGCATGTCCGACGTGTTGGCATGCTGCACCTGTACGCCATTGACCCAGGTCGTCAGGTCCAGGGTCTGCGGATCGGGGATTTCATCCGCAGTCACCAGCCAAGGCCCGATAGGCGTGAAACCGTCCTTGCTCTTGGCAAAGGTTGTTTGAGGCGGTGAAATATCAAACTGCAGCTCACGCGCGCTCAAGTCGTCCAGGATGGTGTAGCCGGCCACGTAGCTTAGGGCGTGCGCCTCGGATACGTTGGTCGCGGCACGACCCATCACGACAGCCAGTTCACCCTCGAAGTCCATTTTGGTGACATCTTCGGGGCGCGTCACGATGCTGCCGGGCGCCGATACGGTAGAGGTCAGTTTGGCGAAAATCCGTGGTATTTCAAATGGTGCGACGCCCGTTTCCTTCGCATGGTCGCCATAATTGCGCCCGACGCCAAGGATTTTCCCCGGGTTGGGCAAGGGCGCGTACAGCGTGATGGACGACAGTGCGTCAAACGGGCCCGTGCCGACGTCTTGCCCGGCCACGTACTGACCCAGTGCCGCCATCCGCGCAGGCCCGCCCTGCAGCAGGCGCAGTACGCCGGCTGGTGCCGGGGCGACGCCCGTTGACAGACTTTTTTCCAGCATCTGGGGGGTATCAGTTTGCGCCGCAAGCCAGGTGTCAATCGGCAAAATGCGGTCGCCCGTGAGCACGACACCGGTCTTGATGCTGTGGCCAGACCGATAGGTGATGATCTTCATGCGGCCTCTGGAAAATAGCGGTCAGCCATGACCTGGCAGCGCTTGATCAGGCGCGCCTCAGTGGGCAGGTAATCTGCGATGGCGTTGTGGATCGTGCCCATGTTGTCCCACATCAGCACATCACCCTGCGTCCAGCGATGGCGGTAGCGAAACTGTGGTTGCAACTGATGCTCGAACAAAAAGCTCAGGATCAGGCTGCTTTCTTCCTGAGGCAGTTCATTGATTTTGATGGAATAGCCTGGGTTGGCATACAGCACCGGGTCACCCGTGATCGGGTGCGTCAGGAATATTGGGTGTGAGACCGGCGGCTTGGCCAGGCGTTGTGCCTCGGTCAGCGGGGCGCGCTTGCTGCCTGGCTGCTTGCGCATGTTTTCCCAGAATTTGTTGAAATCATGCAGGACAGTCATGCCCTGCAGTCTCGTTTTCATCGGGTCGGGAAGCGCCAGATATGCCGCGCGCATATTTGAAAACTCGGTGTTGCCCAGCGGTTTGCCGTCACGCTGCGGGATTTCGATTCCGTGCAGCACGTTGGTAAACGCGATCATCTTGCTGTAGGACATGTCCGTGTGCCAGTCCTGCCCGGCGTCGCCCAGACCAATCGGTTTGCCATCGACCAGCTTGTTGGACAAGATCATGACCTCGGGCAGGCCAGGTTCCTGGTGGACGTTGGCCACGTTTATTTCGAGCGTGCCGAATTTTTCGCTGAATTGCTTGAGTTGCAACGCCGTGAGCACTTGTTTCGTGAAGCACAACACGCCATATTTGCCCAGCCAAGCTTCGATGGTTTTGTAATGTTCCTGGGCCAGTGGCTGTGACAAGTCCAGGTTTTCGACTCGGGCACCGAGCCCTTCCCCGCTGGGCGTGATGGTCAACATGCTAAATCTCCATATTTTTTGAAACCAGGCCAGAGTCTGTCGAGCCACAGTTATTTTGAGTAGCATCATAACGAGAAACGACCGTGCTGCTTACGCAAACAAGCGCCGTTCGCAGCATTCGCCTGCCGTAAAAAATTCGTCGGCGCGCCTGTTGGCAACTACCGCGTCGAATCGTGCCTTAAACTGTAGCCCTCGCGTAGTTTTGCGTCTGGTGCTGAATAGCCTGGCAGACCATCATGGCGGCTCGTTCGGGCCCGGCATGGGTCTTTTGATGAATATTGATGTTTTTATACGGAGATCGGCATGGCATCGGTCAATAAAGTGATCCTGATTGGCAACCTCGGGCGTGACCCGGAGGTGCGTTACAGCCCTGATGGCGCAGCACTGTGCAATATCACTATCGCCACATCGTCGAAGTGGAAAGACAAGAATACCGGCGAATCCCGCGAAGAAACGGAATGGCACCGTGTGGTGTTCTACAACCGTCTGGCTGAAATTGCCGGCGAATATCTGCGCAAGGGTCGGCCCGTGTATGTGGAAGGTCGCCTGAAGACGCGCAAGTGGCAAAACAAGGAAGGCCAGGACGTCTACACCACTGAAATCGTTGCCGACCAGATGCAGATGCTGGGTGGTCGTGAGGGTGGTGACGGTGGTGGCATGGCGGGCGGTGGCGGTGAAAGCCAGGCTGCGCCAGCGCCTCGCCAGGCACCTGCCCGTGCACCCCAGGCTCAGCGCCCGGCAGCACCGGCTGCGGGCGGCGCCAACCTGGCTGACATGGATGACGATATCCCGTTTTGATGAATAGCTGATGAACAGTTGTTAAATATTGCCGAAGGCTCACGTAAAGTGAGCCTTTTGCATGTCAGGGCGCTCTGTTCAGGTTGCAGGGTGGCTGGACGGGGCCGTGCCTGAGCAGGCTATCGATGCGCGCAACCGATCGGCGTCCATGCCATATATGCCAGGGAAACAACACCAGCACCGCCATGCCAACATAGCTGTGTATCAGTCGGCCGGCGTCGTGTCCGGCCTCAGAGCCATATAGCAACGCCAAGGCGCTTGCAATCAGGGTGGCCAGTAACAATGTGATCAGGCTGCCTGCGCGGCGGTTGCGATGGGCGCGCCAGGTAACATTGATATGTTGAGGCATCGCCGCGCCGATCATCAGCATGCAGGGCATTGCGGTGACCCCGTGACTGATCCACCAGACACGCAGACCAGGCGGCGTAAACATAAAAAGATCTGCCAGGACAAACCAGACCAGTCCACTGAACATACAGGTCAGCAGTAGCCAGTACGTTGCCCACCGCTGCCATCTTGGCATGCGTCCCAGCCTGAGTTTGTGATGTTTTTTAGTGGCTGTATTTGTATTCACAATAAGATCGCGCGTGACTGATATTTTTTGAAATAATGGGCGGTGGGATCAACATCGACTGCCAGTGCCTTGGTCAGCCCATCTGCCACCACGCAACTGGGCGCGATGACCGAATAGCTTTTTTGGGCTGTAATCGATGTCCCGGATTTGGGGTGCACCAGTGCCGCCCGCATACCGTCATCACTGTCGTGTTGTGAAAAGTAGGGACCCGAGGTCGCGATCGCACCGTCCGACAAATGGCCCAGCAATTTGAGTCGGATGGGGTCGGCAGGATCCCTGACATGAATGGCGATGGCTTCAGGGCCCAAGACACGCAGGTCGCCTCCGGCGTTCACCGAAGCCTGGCGCACACCACTCTGAAGCAGTGCCTCGACGGCGCGGTCGACCGCGTAGCCTTTTGCGATGCCGCCCAAGTCAAGACGCAGCGGTCGCTTAAAACGCACGGTGCCGGGGGGGGTGAGATCCAGATCGTCCAGGCGACCGGGCGCGCGCGACGCAAGCCGATACTGATCTGCGTGGGTCGGCAACAGGCCCCACTTTTGCAAGACTGGCGCAATGGAACAGTCAAACGCCCCGTGTGTCGCCATATAAAGCGCCTTGGCCGACACGAGCACCGCATAGGTCCAAGGGTGCACCGCAACGGGCTGGCGATAAGCGTGCCGGTTGATTGCGGACAATTCGCTCGCGCGATCATGAAAAGACATGAGCCGCCCGACCAGCGCCATCGCTTCAAAGGCCTGGTGGATGGCAAGGTGGCCAGCCTGGCAATCGGGGTTGGCTGCAATCGAGATCTCGACGTAGGTGCCCAGCAGGGGTCGGCAGCGTCTCATGGCGGCCGGATCAATCTGACGCTTTCAGGGCCAGGTCGACCATGACCATCACGCGTTTCACACCATCGGTCAGGTGTTTCGCAGACAGTGTCGCCCCCGAGATGTTTTCGATGTCCTGGTTGAGCTTTAACGTCGAGTCGGCTGTTTTCCCGACAAACTGATTGCGCCAGGCTGGCTCGGCAACCTCGTATCCATAGGTTTCCTTGTACTCAAGGATCTCGATTTGCCGGACAGAGCCATCTGGATTGACGCCAACCGCGTACGTGATCATTTCATGCTTGCCGATGACCTCATCGACGATGAACCAGCCCCCGGTTGACGTGCGCCAGATGCGCCCGGACTGGAATGGATGTGCCACGGAGGACGCCTGGCGCATTTTTTCCTGCGTCTCCCTGGTCAGCACGATCGGTTGCAGGGTCAAATGTTCAGCGCCAAAGATCAGTTGTTGCGCCTGTTCGATCGACACATATATTTTCGAATGTACGGTCATGGGTGCCAGCGTCGCACCAAACGCAAGGGCCACGGTGCTGGCGTAAGGAACCCAGTTCATATTTGTTTTCATGACAAAGGAAACCCGAATTTCACGATGAACTGGTTGCGTCCGTGGCTGTCAGACACCATGCCCCCGGAGCAGTCGGCTTCACCGGGTTCCCAGCAGGTCCCACCGAGCTGGTAGCGCCATGCCGCCGTGACCCACCAGTCTTTCGTGGCGTAATGAAGGTTCGGGCCGATGAAATTTGCCTGCTGGGTGTGGGTATCGAAGCGGTATCCCTGGAAGTCGTTGTGAAAACGTCCTTCGAAGCCTGCAGTCCATTGCGGGGCAAAGTTGTAGGTCACGCCATACAGAATGTCGAACTGTGACTCTTGAATGGGGTCGCCGCCGGTATAGGTGATTTTTTCAACTTCTGCGACCAGATTGATTGCCGTGACGAGGCGGTCATCCAGGAAGTTTGATTGCAGCAGCACTCTTGCCTCGACGCTGTTGCCAAACTGACCGAAGGTTGGTTCAAGATACAGGCCCACCCCGACCGGGGATGTGACGGGATTCGTGAGACGCCAGATGGCCTCGATCGATACACCGTCTATCTGCGTCCTGGAATAAGAGTGCCTCCCGGCCGCGTCTTCAGGGACGCCAAAACCCGCCGTGCAGGGCGCAGGGCCGTCGCAATTCAAATAGTTTTTGCTGGCGTTGACCGAATAGGCGTTCAGATAGCCGGTGAGCTGGAAATTGGTGGTGACACCGTATTCGATACCGGAGCGGCTGCCCAGGAGGTTGTAGTTTCCGGACTGTTGACCGGTGGTCAAGTCGAGCTTTTGCTCGAACTCCATGGTGCCTTTGGGCTGTAGGTCCAGCGTGTAGAGCCAGCCGAACGAGCCTTCGCCCGCAGTGGCTGCCATGCATAGGGTGCCCCCGGCTAGAAACGCCATG
>CAIJKV010000014.1 GCA_903821335.1 uncultured beta proteobacterium | reverse complement strand
TTCGAAAAAAAGGGCGAACAACGTGTGATCGTCAATGTGGACCTGTATGTGCCACTAGAGAAGAACACACCCAGCCACGACCAACTTGAGGAAGTCGTCGACTACGACTTCATGCGGCAAACCATTGCCGACATTATCTCGACAGGCCACATCCACCTGCAGGAAACGCTCTGCGACGAAATCGTCAAACGGATGCTTGCGCACCCGCTGGTGCAGGCCACACGCGTCGCCACAGAGAAACCGGACGTCTACCCTGACTGCGATGGGGTCGGGGTAGAAGTGTTCCAGTCAAAATAACGATTACTTGATCAGCAACACGGGTTGCTTGGCCGCTTGCACGACTTTTTGCGCAACCGAACCGACCAGCGCATCCATGAACCCGCTGCGGCCTTTTGCGCCCAGCACGATCAGGTCAAATTTTTCTTTGCTGGCCAACGCCACGATTTCTTGCGCCACGTTACCGCGCTTGATCACCATGGTGTGCTGGACTTCTACCTGATCCAGGATTTTTTGAGCCGCCTTAAGCTCTTTTTCGCTCAGTTCACGCAGGTAGTCGTCCACGGTATCTTTGGGGATGAAGCGCTTGACATGATTCAGGCCCACGTCATCGTGAATATTCATGATCGTCACAAAGCACTTGGTACGCAGGTTACCCACCAACTTGGCAACGTATTTCGTGGCATTGAGTGAAGACTTGGAACCGTCAACAGGCAGCAGTATTTTCATTGCATTCCTCAATAAATCTGAATGGTAAAAACACAACTATAAATCCATTTTCCGCGAAGTCTGGACGATGCCCGAAAAATGGGGCCGCCAACGCGACCTGATCCGACCTTTATTTACGGCGATGTACGTTCATGATGGCCTGGGCATAGGCCGCAGCCGTTTTTCGCTGGGCGCTTTCACGGAAATGGCACTGGTCAGTCGTGCGCCTGTCTTCAGGGGCCAGCAGCGTGTCGGTATTGGCACCCAGGAACACTTTCTTGCCGTCGATCAGTTGCTGCTGGGCGGTGGCGGTGGGATTGTCGCTGCGCCAGTTGTCAAGCGGGCCACATTTTGTTGTGATGGCGAGAAAAATCGGGGCGGTCACGCCGATTTCGGTCAGCGATTTCATCAGTGATTTAAAGGAATCGGTATAGGCCTGGGTGGAATTCTTCATGCCGTAATCACTTTCACCCTGGTGCCACACCACATCGGTCACTTTGTATTTACCCTTCAGCTTCATCAGGGTCAGCAAAAGCATGGCGTTCAGGTCGCCACCGCCTTGCCACCTGGCAATCTCGGTGGCCGGGATGGCGGACGCGATGATCACCACCGACTGATAGGTCCCGTTATTGATCAGGTCGTCGGCGAGCGGCGTAATAAATTCACCCTCTACGCTGCCAGCCCCCAACAACGGAGAAGAAGCCACATAACACTTGCCGTCGAAATAATTCACGACATTTTTCGGGTACTGCGTCGTGATTTTTGTCTCACCGGTATTAGCCGCGTTGGACTGACCGATCGCGAGTATGACGCCGGTTGTTTTCGACTGGACGGGGCAGGCCACTTCAAACTTGCCGGGGCAAGCACCTTCGTACACGCCGGGACACGCGGTCAGCCGGTTAAAGTTGTCAAAGGCATAAATTTCCGGTGCCTGTGCGACAGCCTGCACGCCTGTCAGCACACAAAGGAAACACAGCACTACACGAACAATATTTTTCATACCAGACACGCAAAAAAAAGCAAATATCGACGCTCACACTATACTTGAGCGACCCGGTCAGGGAATCGTCATATTGGGCGTGTAGCCATAACAAGACTTTATATAGCGCTGAAAATACCGGACAGTGCTGGCTTCGGAACAATACTCAGTCGCGAACACTTTCGCCCGCACGGCGCAGGCATGCGCCTCGGAGGGGTCATCCAGAAAAGCGGTAATTTTCTCAAAGATAGCGTTCGCGCTTTCCGCGCCGAAAAGGATGGCAGTATCGTCCTTGCGCAAATAGTCACTCAGGCCTTCCGAGGCCGTCGCCATGACCGGAACCCCAAGATGCATCGCCATGACTGCCGTGACGTGCCCGCAGGGCACCTGGGTGCCCGTCAGCGGCAGCAGCATCGCATCGGCGTGTGCGACCAGCGCGGCAGCAAAGTCAAACGGCACACCAAAATGCACGGTCACGTTTTTCGGGACATCCATTCCAGCGATATTCCCCGGATAGGTCACCAGGTGCAGGTGGCACGAGGGAATTTTGCGCATCGCGTCGAGCAGCACGCGATAGTCCCGACCCTGGGCACCCACTGCACACAAATACCGTCCTTCCGGGACCGGACGCGGCAGATTTTCCTTGAGAAAAGGCTGAACGGCCCAGAGTTGCACGTGAATTCTTTCAGGCTCGATATCGAACACACGAGAGTAAAGCGATCGTTCGAGCGTGGAAGCAACCACAAAGCGCTCAATTTTTTTGTAAGCCCGAATCATCGGACCTCGTCGCATGGCACTCGGTAGCGTGGTGAAGTTAAAAGAGAAAGCCAGATGATGCTTGGGATGGGTACGCTGCGAACTGAGCAATGACGCATAG
>CAIJKV010000013.1 GCA_903821335.1 uncultured beta proteobacterium | reverse complement strand
GAAAGCAATCACCAAAGAAGTCTTTTCCTGGATGCTGGCCATCGTTATCTGGCTGGTAGTCATCACGGTATTGATCGAGGTTGGTTATCACTTTTTCCGACCCTCCCTGTACAAAAACGACAGACTGCTGGGTTGGGAACTTCAACCTGATCTCAATACAAAGATTGTGCAGCACAGCCTCGACGGGCGTGAATATCCGGTGGACTTCACCACGGATCACAACGGCCTCAGAACCTACGGCCAAAATCCCCAGGCCGCACACCGGATCCTGGTGCTCGGGGACTCCTTCACGGGCGAACCCACCGCGTCGAACGACAAAATGTGGTTCGCGTCCATGGCGCGCGAGCTTGCCAGGCAAACCCATACGCCGCTTGAGGACTATTACGTCTGGGCCGGCGGCGCCGGGGGCTGGGGCACGTATCAAAACCTGCTTTTGTCAGCGCAATTACTGAAAAAAATTCGGCCGACACTCTTTGTCCTGCAGTTCTGCACCAACGATTTTTCGAATAACCACTTTGAATGGGAATCGCAGGGCATTGTCCGCAATCAATTCATGCGCCGTCCCTTTGCAATGCCGAACGATCTCGACCACCCCCACTACGATGAATCCTTGCTTGGAAAAGCCTACCGCTCCTTGATCGGTGAATCCAAGGTATTCAATAGCCTGGATGCACTGGTCCAGAGATTCCAGTATCAGTCCTACGGAGGCTACGGCAAACCCGTTTCTACTGAAACCCAGCTCAGGTTCGAGGCAGAGTCCGTCGCACTGACGCAACAGCTGTTGAGCAAGTTGCGGGCGAACTTCCCGGATATCCCTGCCGTCATGATCAATTGCGACGGCGACCCTTCCGGGCTCAACCGCCACTGGATGCCCCTGGCCAAAGAGGCCGGGTTTATTCCACTCAGCAGCCCTTCGGACTTCCTGCATACTGCCAAGAGCGCGGGGAACAAACAAGCCTTTAATCAGGATGGCGCACACTTGTCCGAAGAAGGAAATCAGCAGTTTGGCTCCATCCTGGCCGACGCACTGATTGCCCGGGATATTCTCCCTTAGCGAGTCCAGACGTGATTGCTTTTACCTGAAAGGTGGCAATCCAATGACCAGTCGGCGGGTGTAAGCTTAGACAATTATGACAGCGCAGGCAGTCAACAACAGACGGGGCGACTTAAAGCATGAAATCACAACGCAAAGGACTGATCCTCGCGGGTGGATCCGGGACTCGACTCTACCCCGCCACACAAGCCGTATCCAAGCAGCTGATTCCGGTGTACGACAAACCGATGATTTATTACCCGCTGTCGACACTGATGCTGGCAGGCATCCGTGAAGTCCTGATCATTTCAACACCCCATGACACGCCCCGCTTCACTGAGCTGTTGGGTGACGGTTCAAAATGGGGCATGCAAATTGAGTACGCCGTGCAACCCAGCCCAGACGGCTTGGCCCAGGCATTCATCATCGGCAAGGAATTTGTTGGCGGCTCTCCCAGCGCCCTGGTGCTCGGGGACAACATATACTATGGCGCCGACCTGACCGCTAAGCTTTCCGAGGCCGACGCACGCCCCAGCGGTGCGACCGTGTTTGCCTACCACGTCCCCGATCCTGAACGCTATGGCGTGGTTGCGTTCGACACCAGCAAGCGCGCTATCAGCCTGGAAGAAAAGCCCAAGCACCCCAAGAGCAACTATGCCGTCACGGGCATGTACTTCTACGACGAGCAGGTCTGCGACATCGCCGCCAGCATCCAACCCAGCCCACGCGGTGAACTTGAAATTACGGATGTCAACCAGCGCTACCTGGATATGGGTCAGTTAAGTGTCGAGATCATGGGGCGCGGTTTTGCCTGGCTCGACACGGGCACCCATGACAGCCTGCTTGAGGCGTCGAGCTTCATCGCAACGCTGCAAAAACGGCAAGGTTTGTATGTGGCCTGCCCCGAGGAAATCGCTTATGCGCAGCGGTGGATAGACGGTGAGCAGGTACAGCGACTGGCGGCACCTTTGCTTAAGACAAACTACGGACG
>CAIJKV010000012.1 GCA_903821335.1 uncultured beta proteobacterium | reverse complement strand
TGGGTGACGCCCAGCGCATCCCAGACCCAGAGTGGCGTGAGCAAACCAAACAGATGGCCAAAAAACAGCCCGAGAATTCCAACGTGGAACAAGATGTTGCCCAGGCGCAATTGCCCGCGATACAGAAGCTGCGACGAATCGCTCTTCCAGGTGTATTGCTCGCGTTCAAAGCGAACCAGACTGCCCAGCAAGAAAATAGTCAGGGCTATGTAGGGATATATCCCGAAAACGAACTGATTCAGATCACTCATGATGCGCTCCTGATAAAGCTCAGCAAACACTGGACGGCAGACTGCCGCCCGCCGCTTTCGATTGTTTTGGGTAGAACTGAATGGTCTGTGTCGCAGAGGGCTTGAGCAACGGCTCGACGCCATCGGCACCGGGTCCAAAGGTCTCGAGCGCCTCGTCCATGTCTCGCACGGGCGGCTCGACAAAAGGCTGGGGTTGCGTCAGGCATTGCGCACGCATCACATCGAATATGCAGGCGTAGGGACTTTCGCTGGCTTTGAGTTTGTCACCGATCATGGCCAGCACGTGGATCGCATCGCCCAGTAACGGTTGCGCCTGCTCTTGCGGCATCTGGGCCAGAAATTCCAGGAACAACGGCACATAGTCGGGTAACTCGTTGGGCACCATTTCAAAACCATGCTTTCGGTATTCCTGCAGCAAGTCAACCATCGCCTGGCCGCGATCGCGGCTCTCGCCATGAATGTGCTCAAAAAGGTGCAGGCTATGCCGGGGGCTGCGATCAAATGTCCCCACATAGTTTTCCTGCAACCCGATCAGCGGTTCGCCCTTGAGGTATTTCAACAACGGGTCGAGCCGGCCACGTAGCGAATCGGTGGCACTGGCCATCTGCTCAATCGCAGGTATGGCGTCGATCAGATCCTGCTCCGGGTAACAAAGCAGAGCGGACAGCAATTTGAAGTCTTGCATCAGTCATCTCCGTTCCGCGCGTTTTGCACGCGGAACCTGGGGGTTAGAGGGTTTCGGCGCGCGCTTTGCGGGACTTGGGCATCTCGATAAACAGTTCGCTACCCTGCTGCTTCTTGCCAAACAACGAACCGGACGATGTTCCACCCGAACAGCCGTTGCCAAACGTAAAGCCGCAACTGCCCTTGTCGTTAAAGCTATCCTCTGCCATTTCCTTGTGGCTGCTTGGCACCACAAAACGATCTTCGTAATTTGCGATCGCCATGATCTGATACATGTCTTCGACGGTCGCTTCGTCAAGGCCAACTTGCTCAAGCACCGCGAGATCTTTGTGGTGATGCACGGTTTCGGCACGCTTGAAGGCACGCATCGCCAGCAATCGCTCCAAGGCATGCAAAATGGGCGCTTCCTTGCCTGCGGTCAGCAGGTTTGCCAGATAGCGCACAGGAATGCGCAAGCTCTTGACGTCTGGAATGATGCCGTTCATGCCCATGTGGCCAGCCTGTGCCGCTGCCTGAATCGGTGAGAGCGGTGGTATGTACCAGACCATCGGCAACGTGCGGTATTCGGGATGCAGGGGGAACGCCACCTTCCACTCAACAGCCATCTTGTAGACCGGCGACCGGACCGCCGCTTCGAGCCAGGTATCGGGAATGCCCTGGAGGCGAGCCTGAGCGATCACCTCTGGATCATGGGGGTTCAGAAATACGTCGAGTTGGCTTTGATACAGGTCTTGTTCGTTCGCCACCGATGCCGCGGACTCAATCTTGTCGGCGTCGTACAGCAACACACCGAGATAACGGATCCGGCCGACGCAAGTTTCAGAGCAAACCGTTGGCTGGCCCGCTTCGATACGTGGATAGCAGAAGGTGCACTTCTCGGCCTTGCCACTTTGCCAGTTGTAGTAAATCTTTTTGTAAGGGCAGCCTGATACGCACATCCGCCAGCCGCGACACTTGTCCTGGTCGACCAGCACGATGCCGTCGTCCTCGCGCTTGTAGATTGAGCCCGACGGGCAGCTCGCAATACAGGCCGGATTCAGACAGTGTTCACACAGGCGGGGCAGGTACATCATGAAGGTGTTTTCAAACGTTGCATGCATTTCCTTTTGCACACCTTCAAACAACGCATCCTTGCTACGTGCGCTGAACTCGCCACCCAGGTCGTCTTCCCAGTTAGGACCCCACTCGATCTTGTCCATCTTCTTGCCAGTCAGGACCGACACCGGCCGAGCCGTGGGTGGCGTCTGGCTGAGCGGAGCATTTTGCAGATGCTCGTAGTCATAGGTGAACGGTTCGTAATAATCGTCGATCGCTGGCAGATTAGGATTGGCAAACAGGTTCGCCAGAATGCGCAACCGCCCCCCCTGGCGAGGTTCGAGTTTCCCGGCAGCGTTACGCTGCCAGCCACCCAGCCACTTCTTCTGGTTTTCCCATTCCTTGGGGTAACCAATGCCAGGCTTGGTTTCGACGTTGTTGAACCACGCATACTCGACCCCGTCGCGGCTGGTCCAGACGTTCTTGCAGGTGATCGAGCAAGTGTGACAGCCTATGCATTTGTCCAGATTCAGGACCATGCCTATTTGAGCGCGAATTTTCATTTTGCTGCCTCTTCTTCCACCAGCGGCCCTTCCAGCCAATCGATTTTGGTCATCTTGCGCAAAATCACGAATTCATCCCGATTACTGCCCACAGTGCCGTAGTAGTTAAAGCCCCAGGCCTGCTGGGCGTAGCCGCCTATCATGTGGGTCGGTTTCATCACCGTGCGCGTGACTGAGTTGTGAATACCCCCTCGCTGCCCGCTGGTCTGGGCACCGGGGGTGTTAATGATCTTTTCCTGTGCGTGATACATGAAACAGGTTCCATCAGGAATGCGCTGGCTGACCACGACGCGCGCGGTCAGCGTGCCGTTGAGGTTGAACACTTCCACCCAGTCGTTGTCCACGATTCCAGCCTTGGCCGCCTCAACTTCGGAAATCCATACGTGTGGGCCACCACGACTGAGCGTGAGCATGCGCAGGTTGTCCGAATAGGTCGAATGAATTCCCCATTTCTGGTGTGGTGTCAACCAGTTCAGGACGAGTTCTTTCTCGCCGTTGGACTTTGTTCCCAGCATCGGCTTGACCGTCTTTGTATCAATCGCGGGCTTGTACACACAAGAGCCTTCGCCAAAGTCGAGCATCCAGCGGTGATCCTGGTAAAACTGCTGTCGACCCGTCAGCGTGCGCCACGGTATCAGTTCGTGGACGTTGGTATAGCCGGCGTTGTAGCTGACCTCTTCGCTTTCAAGACCTGACCAGGTCGGTGCCGAGATGATCTTGCGCGGTTGCGCCTGTACATCGCGAAAACGGATCTTGTCGTGTTCACG
>CAIJKV010000011.1 GCA_903821335.1 uncultured beta proteobacterium | reverse complement strand
TTGGTCCGAAGCCTTGAGAAAATACGCGAGGTCGATCGGCACGATCTCGCCGTTCTGTAACTGCTGGTGGCTGCAGTTCTCGAGAATCACCTCAGGCGCGCCCTTGACGAGCAACATCTGCCGGCCATCGGCACCCTCGTTGAGGGTCGCCATGAAACGATGTTCGGACTCAAATGGAATCGAGTCGACGCGTTTGTAGGTCGCAAGCTCGGCGCTGCGCTCCATGCCAAGCTTATTGGCGAACGGGTAGAGCGCGCCCTCGGTGGGGTCGCCCTCGACCTTCCAGGCACCCCCTTCCTTACGGATTTCGGCATCGTTGCATAACATCGAAACGCGGCCAACCAGTTGCAGCACCGGGTCGCTGCCCAGCGGCTGACCGTCGCGGGTGACCTCGCCCTCTGGCGCGTAGCCGTCGCCACTGACTTGGTAGCTGGCCTGGGCCGTCACCGCTGAGACCACCATCATCTCCATCAGCGTCAGGGTGCCGGTCTTGTCCGAGCAAATGCGTGAAACCGAACCGAGCGTCTCGACCGCCGGCAGCCGGCGAATGATCGCATGACGCTGGGCCATGCGCTGCACGCCTATGGCCAGCGTGATGGTAATGATCGCAGGAAGGCCTTCGGGAATAATCGACACGGCAATACCGATGACCGCCTGGAACACATCGACGAAAGCCATCCCACGGCCCCAGCGCGCAAAGGCGAACACGACAGCGGCGACGACCGCGATGGCGCCTGTGATTTTGTAGCCAAACTGCTTGATCTGGCGCAGCAGTGGGGTCTCAAGCGTATTGACGTTGGCCAGCAACGCGTTGATGCGACCCAGTTCGGTTTGGCTGCCAGTGGCCACCACCACCCCCGTCGCGCGACCCGATACAACCATGGTCCCGGAAAAAACCATACTCTCGCGGTCACCGACTGTGGCGGTGGCCGCCACCGGTTGCGTGGACTTGTCGGCGGGTACCGATTCGCCCGTCAGGGCGGCTTCTTCGGTGCGCAGGTTCTTGACCTCGACCAGGCGCAGGTCAGCCGGTACCTTGTCACCAGACTCAAGCAAGACGACATCACCTGGCACCAGGGTGTCGGCCGCGATCATGCGTGGTTCGCCGTCGCGCACGGTTCGGGCGTCGGCCGAAAGCATTTTGCTGATGGACTCCAGTGCCTCTGCCGCTTTGCCCTCCTGGATGAAGCCGAGCAATGCGTTGAGAAACACCACAGCCAGAATGATCGACGCGTCGAGCCACAGGCCGAGTGCGAACTTGAGCAGACCCGCCCCAATCAGCACGTAAACCAGCACATTGTTGAACTGCAGCAAAAACCGCGTGAGCGTGCTCTGCTTCTTGCCCAGAGGCAACAGATTCGGCCCGTGTTGCTCGAGCCGGCTTGCCGCTTGCGCGGAATCGAGTCCCCGGTCGATTCGGGTATCGAGCTGCCTGACCACATCGTCAGTGGCTAGCGCATGCCATGCTACGGTCTCGTTGACCGGTTGGGTGCTGGAAGATATAGCCATGAAGTTGTTCCTTGCGCGCGTGAAAGGGGCGCGGTTCAGCGTTCGTTGCTCAGAACTTCATCACACGCTGCCCTGCGCGGCACACGTTTCAATTTTGTTGAATGGTGCCCACTATGCACAGGGCTGTCAACAATTGCTGAACCTTTGAATGTCAGGTCAGCGCCGTGAGAATCGCTTTCGGCTGACGATTCGACGCGATAAGCGACGGCTATTTAGTGGCTAATTGTCGGTAAGAATTTTCAAGAATTATGACAACCTAACCAGCAAATTTTCAATTACGTATGGTATCTTTTATTCCTAAGCAATCCATAACGCCATCTTCTCTAGCCAGTTCATCATCAACTGAAACTTCCACGGGGAGATCAACTGTGTCTGCAACCCTCGCAGCCGACCGCATTGCTTGCCTGCCTAAAACAGCCGTTTTCGTCGCTCTTGGCGCCCTGTTACTGCTTTCAGCTTGCAAGCGCGCAGACGACGTGGCGGCACCAGAGATTCGCCCTGTCCGGGTGACCACCATTGAAAGCCGCGCCACCAATGGTGTCGTATCCCTGACAGGAACGGTTCAGGCACAGACCGAAATCAACCTGGCGTTTCGAATCGATGGCCGCCTGATTGAACGGACCGTAGACATCGGTGACACCGTAAAACCTGGGCAGCTTGTCGCCCGGCTCGATTCGCAGAACGAGGAAACCGGCGTGCAGTCGGTGCGTGCCCAGTTGGCCGCGGCGCGGGCACAATTGGTCGAGGCGCGCAACAATCACGCGCGCATGCGAGATCTGGTGGCCGAAGCCGCCGTGTCACGCGCCCTGTTCGACCAGGCCGTTGCCTCGCTTAAGACCGCTGAGTCCCAGGTTGACTCTGTGCAGGCGCAATTGACCCTGGCGCTGAACCGGCTGAGCTACACGCGCCTCGTTTCGGATGTGGCGGGTGTGGTGACGGCACGCGGACCCGAACCTGGCGAAGTGGTGTCGGCCGGGCGCATGATCGTCCAGGTCGCTCGCGAAGGTGCCCGCGACGCAGTATTTGGCGTCTCGGCCCAGGTCAAGGACATTGCCCCCAAGAACCCGGAAATCAAAGTCGTGCTGACCAGCGACCCCA
>CAIJKV010000010.1 GCA_903821335.1 uncultured beta proteobacterium | reverse complement strand
GGAACGCTTTGGCGCGGCGATTGGCCTGCAGTCTGGTGCGCATGTCGACCCCTATTACGATCTCGAGTGGTTGCATCGTTCAGACGTGCACGGCGGCGAGGTCTGTGCCGGTATCGTGTCGGGGCTGGTCGGTCCACAGAGTCCGGCTGCCCATCGATGGGAGACGTTGTGGCATTACATGCAGGGCGGACCCGGTGTATTCAAGGGTGATCTGTTTTTCTATACTGCCGATGGCGATATTCGGGACCGCGTCAGGCACATTGACACGCGTAAATGTCCGCTGTGGTTGCTGACGGGCGAGTACGACTACTCGTGCACGCCACAGGACACCGAGTTCCTGGGCAACACCATCGCGGGGGCGCAGTGGCAAATCATGAAGGGCATGGGGCATTTTCCCATGAGCGAGGATCCGGACACATTCCTGCAGTACCTCAGGCCTGTGCTCGAGCAGGCGCTACAGGCGAGAACAACGACTTGAGCGGCAATGTGCGCAGCGCTTGCCCCTGAGCGCGGGGTGGGCGGGTGTCACACACGCCAGTCTCCTGTCCTACAATCCTGACAGAACCTGACTTGTTTTTGACCGATGAAAAATTTTCTCTGCCGACTCTGGACCTTGTCCCTGCAACCGCGCGCCTTGCCATGGCTGGCGCTTGCGACGGGTTTCTGGCTCGGGTGCCTGTCCTGGTTGCGCCCCCTGCACCTGCCAGACGAAGGGCGCTACGTGGGCGTGGCCTGGGATATGACGCGTTTTGACAGTCCCTGGGTGCCGTTGATGAACGGCTTGCCCTATTTTCATAAACCACCTTTGTTTTACTGGCTTGACGAGTGGTCGTTCGCCTTGCTTGGCGTGCATGAGTGGTCGGCGCGTCTCCCGTCCTGGGTGGCGGCCTGGTCGACGGCCATCGGCCTGTATCTGTTTGTACGCAAGTACCGTGGTGCCGAAGTCGCTACGGTCACCTTGCTTGTGCTCGTCACCATGCCGCTTTTTTACGGCGCTTCGCAGTATGCCAACCTGGATATGCTGGTGGCTGGCATGATGTCGCTGACCGTGCTGGCGGGCGCCGAGGCGGTCTTGCGCAGCGAAAGCGGTCAGGCCTATCGTGCGATGACACTGGCCGCAGCGGCAGGCGCGGGCCTGGCCATTCTGTCCAAGGGGCTGATCGGTGTTGTCCTGCCCGGCGGGGTGCTGTTTTTCTGGCTGGTGCTGACGGGGCGCTGGCGCAAAATTGGCGTGTTCTTGTGGCTGCCGGCCGTGGCACTGTTCCTGCTGG
This sequence comes from uncultured beta proteobacterium, assembly GCA_903821335.1. Lineage (GTDB taxonomy): Bacteria > Pseudomonadota > Gammaproteobacteria > Burkholderiales > Burkholderiaceae_B > Zwartia. Next base: position 5,923 of record CAIJKV010000010.1, on the reverse strand, counting down.
TCACGGTGCCCTGGTTCGTGGCGATGCAATGGCGTTATCCAGAGTTCTTTCACTACTATTTCATCGTCCAGCAATACGAGCGTTTTGTCGGGGAAAGCTTCAACAACACGCAGCCCTTGTGGTTCTACCTGCCGGTCATTTTCGGCATGTCGCTGCCCTGGTCTGCCTGGACGCTGGGGCTCTTGAGCCCTGCGTTCTGGAAAAGTGACGCAGGAAAAACCAGTGTCCTGATGCTGATCTGGTTCTTGTTGATTGCGGTGTTTTTTTCGATCCCTGCCTCCAAACTGATCGGTTATGCGGTGCCGACCCTGCCGCCGTTGGCGGTACTGGCTGCTGAGGTGATCGTGCGCGCCATGGGCGGCAAATGGTCAGTGCACGTTGTGCGAACCCTGTCGATTTCTTTCGTGGCCGTGGTGATTGCCTGTCTCGCCGGTATCGGCGTGTTCCGGTTTATCCAGAGCGATAGTGCGCGGGGCATGGGCGCGCTGGTTGCGGCGCAGGGTACCCCCGACGATATATTTATTTATTCCCATAGTTTCCCCTTTGACCTGGCATTTTATTCGGGTGCGCGCCACCCTGCCTGGGTGGTCGACGACTGGCCAGCGATACCAGTTGGTGACAACTGGCGTAACGAGCTGCTTGACGCGACCAGATTTAGTCCCGCCCTGGGCAAAGAAGTCATGGTGAGCTTCACCGAACTGATTCCCCGCATGTGCCAGACCACCGACCGCGTGTTCTGGTTGCGGGGTGATCAATGGGAAGCCGGTCGCTGGTCGTTCCTAGAAGGCCTGGCACCGGTCCTTCAGCAGGCCGATGACGGCCGGCTCTGGCGCGTGAAGACTGATGCCGCCTTCAAGGCCCGCTTTTGCCCGGCCTAGCCGCGGGATCCATGCAGGGCATGCGTCAGGATGCCTTCCTGGCTCTGGGCAAAAAAGTCCGGGTGCAGGGCGCGTATCTCGCCCGCGTGAGCGAGCGTGCCAGAAAGGTGCTGGCGCAGGGCGTCTTGCGCCGCGCTGGCCGAGCCTGAAACAAGCGCCGAAACCAGTGTCCGATGTTCAGCCAGCACACGCTCCATTTTGCCCGGAACCGGCAGATGCAACCGACGCAAGCGATCGATGTGGCCGCTGCGGCTCCTGACGAGCCTCCACAGTTCAGGGATGTCCACTGCGTCGTACATGATCTGGTGAAACGCGTGGTCGGCAAGCGTGAAGGCGGCCAGATCCTGTGCCTGCAGGTGCTGCGTCTGTTCGGCAATCGAGGCCACTAGTGGCGCCAACACACGTTGATCCCGCGCAAGCGCGATGTCGCGCACCAGTTCGAGTTCTATGCCCAGGCGCAGAAAGTGCGCCTGACGGGCCGCACGCAAATCGATCTTGCTCACGCGCGTAGCCGCCTGGGCGAAGACATCGACCAGGCCCTCTTGTTGCAGGCGCATCAAAGCATCGCGCACAGGTGTTTGACTCACGCCGTACTTCGCCGCAAGTGCGTTACGGGATAAGGGCGTGCCTGGGGGCAGGACGAGCGAAACAAGCTGCTCGCGCAGCGCATCATAAAGCTGGGGGGCAGCCTGCCTGGAGCGGTCTAGTTGCACGGGTTGGCATCTTGTGTTGTGATACAAATACTAATATATTAGTATCTGGTTCCGAGTGCAAGCTTAATCCATTAAACATTTTTCAACGGAAATCGCCCATGACCCAACGCGTCAAAACACCTGAGTCCCTGCGTAGCGCGCGCTGGTTCGCACCCGATGACCTGCGCTCTTTTGGTCACCGGTCGCGTGCTATGCAGATGGGTTATGGTCCAGAGGACTGGGCCGGCAAGCCGGTCATTGGCATCGTCAATACCTGGTCCGATATCAATCCGTGTCACGCGCATTTCAAGCATCGTGTCGAGGACGTCAAGCGCGGCGTCCTGCAGGCGGGCGGATTTCCGATTGAACTGCCCGCGCAGTCGCTTGCCGAACAGTACGTCAAGCCCACCACGATGCTGTATCGCAACCTGTTGGCCATGGACGTCGAGGAACTGCTGCGTTGTCATCCGATTGACGGCGTGGTGTTGATGGGGGGATGTGACAAGACCACGCCCGCCTTGCTGATGGGGGCAACCAGTGCCGGCTTGCCGTCCATTTATGTTCCTGCGGGCCCCATGCTGCGCGGCAACTGGCATGGCAAGGTGCTGGGCTCTGGTTCCGATGCCTGGAAATACTGGGATGACCGTCGAGCCGGCCTGATCGACCAGAAGCAATGGATCCAGATCGAGGGCGGCATTGCCCGCAGTCATGGAACCTGCATGACCATGGGTACGGCCAGCACCATGACCGCCATCGCCGAAGCCCTGGGCATGACTTTGCCAGGTGCCTCATCCATTCCGGCGCCTGACTCGAATCACATGCGCATGAGCGCAGAGTCTGGCCGTCGCATCGTCGAGATGGTCTGGGAAGACCTGACCCCCAACAAGATCCAGACGCATGCCGCCTTTGAAAATGCGATTGCGGTCGCCATGGCAATGGGCTGTTCGACCAACGCCATCATTCACGTGATCGCGCAGGCCAAGCGCGCTGGTTGCGACATCGGACTTGAGGACTTTGATCGTTTCAGTCGTTTCGTGCCGGTGATTGCCAACGTGCGTCCAAGCGGCGACGAGTACCTGATGGAAGACTTCTTCTACGCGGGCGGCCTGCCTGGGCTGATGACGCGTATTCGCCAGCATCTGCACCTGGACGCGCTGACGGTCACCGGAAAAACGCTGGGAGAAAATATCGAAGGTGCCGAGGTGTATAACGACGACGTCATTCGCCCTGTTGATCGCCCGATTTATGCGCAAGGTGCGCTGGCTGTGCTCAAGGGCAACATCGCTCCGGATGGCTGCGTGATCAAGCCTAGCGCCTGTCCGGCGCATCTGCACAAGCACACGGGTCCCGCGCTGGTGTTCGATGATTATCCTTCGATGAAAGCCGTGATCGACGATGACGACCTCGACGTGACGGCCGACCATGTGCTGATCCTGCGCAATGCAGGTCCGCAAGGTGGACCCGGCATGCCGGAATGGGGCATGCTGCCTATCCCTAAAAAACTGCTCAAACAAGGCGTGCGCGACATGTTGCGCATGTCTGATGCCCGCATGAGCGGAACAAGCTATGGCGCCTGCATCTTGCATGTGTCGCCCGAATCCTACATTGGCGGGCCGCTGGCCCTGGTCAGGAACGGCGACATGATTTCAGTCGATGTGGACGCGCGCACCATCAACCTCGAGGTCTCTGATGAAGAACTCGCTCGCCGGCGTGCCCAATGGAAGGCGCCACCACCGCGCTATGAGCGTGGCTATGGATGGATGTTTTCCAAGCACATCGAGCAGGCCAACGAAGGGTGCGATTTTGACTTCCTGCGCACTGACTTTGGCGGCCCGGTCGCTGAACCTGATATTTACTAACCGGATATTCTCATGAGCAAACTTTCCCCCGCTACCCGCCAGAAACTGATGGGCGTCAGCACCGCGACACTGGCTTCATGCCTGTTTAAGCGCGGCCTGCGCACGCAGTTCATCCAGGACGTTTCGCGTCTGTCGAAATCAGAGCAGAACATGGTTGGAGAGGCGTTCACACTGCGCTATATGCCAGCCCGTGAAGACCTGAATCCCATGGAGGTCTTCAAGGACCGCAGTCACCCCCAGCGCAAGGCGGTGGAAGAATGCCCTGAGGGTGCGGTGTTGGTGATCGACAGCCGCAAAGACGCACGGGCTGCTTCGGCCGGTGGCATTCTGGTCGGTCGACTGATGGCGCGAGGCGTGGCGGGTATCGTCACCGATGGTGGCTTGCGTGATTCGGCAGAAATCGCGCAACTGGGTATCCCGGCCTATCATCAGCGCCCCTCTGCGCCCACCAACCTGACCCATCATCAGGCAATTGATATCAATGTGCCGATAGGTTGTGGCGATGCCCCGGTGTTTCCGGGTGATGTGATCGTGGGCGATGCCGATGGCGTCATCGTGTTGCCTGCGCATCTGGCGCAAGAAATCGCCGAGGAAGCCTTCGGAATGACGATTTTCGAGGATTTTGTGACGGAACAGGTCAGGAATGGCCGCAGCATCATGGGCTTGTACCCTAATACCGACCCGCAGACGACGATAGATTTCGAGGCCTGGAAAAATAAGGTGGGTCGTTAATATTTGACGCGCGGACTTGACGCGCAGATTTGATGCGCGGATTTGATGCGCGGGGAGTGGGGTGACTGATGGGGCTCGAACCCACGACAACCGGAATCACAATCCGGGACTCTACCAACTGAGCTACAGCCACCGCAGGGTTGCGATTCTAGCATGTTTGCAATCTGACTGGTTAAACCGGCTTTGTTTCTTTTAGGGGACAATACCGGTGCGAGTTTTCTTTCAACGATCCGGTACAGCCCATGCTCCTGTTTGATGAGTTCGTGTCGCACTACTGGCCACATATTGTTTTTGCCATCTCGATCGCGGCCAGCGCTGCGGCGGCTATTCACGCCGCCATGACCAAACATGACGTGCGCGCGGCCATCGGCTGGGTGGGCGTGGTGATTTTTTCCCCCTTGCTGGGCCCGCTGCTTTATTTCGTGGTTGGCATCAACCGCATACGCAAAGTGCGGGTTTCGCACCAACGTGACCATGCAATCTACGCCGAAGAGGTCATCGAGCGCGTATTGGTCACCGACGTGGCGCAGGTGTCGGCTCCCCAGTTCGCCGCCCAGAAAACGCTTGCCGATCACGTCAGCCGGTTTCGCGTACTGGGTTTCAACCGCATCAAACTCTTGTCTGGCGGAGACGAGACCTACCCTGCGATGCTGCAGGCTATACAGAGTGCCGAACGTTCCATTGCGCTCCAAAGCTACATCTTTGACCATGACCAGGTTGGCTGCGAAATCGCGCAGGCACTGATCGACGCGCAGGCGCGCGGTGTCAAGGTTCGCGTGCTGATCGACTCGGTCGGCTCAAAGTATTCCCGTCCGCCGGTCACACGCATGTTGCTTGACGGCGGGGTCGTGACCGCCTTGTTCATGCGTCCCGTCATTGGCCTCAAGCTGGTGTACGCCAATCTGCGCAGCCACCGCAAAATTCTCATCATTGACGGCGTGCGCGGCTTTACGGGCGGCATGAATATCCGGGAAAGTTTCGTCACGGCGATTGCCAAAAAACATGTCACGCACGACACGCATTTCCAGGTTGACGGACCGATCATTCATCAGTTGATGGTGAACTTCGCGCACGACTGGACGTTTACAACGCAAGAAAAGCTCTCAGGCACGGACTGGTTCCCAACTGAATGGCCGCCGTTTGCAAACCCCGGCGTGCCCTTGCGTTGCGTGCCCTCGGGTCCCGACCGGACGATTGGCAGCACCCACTCGGTGTTGATGGGGGCGCTGTCGGTCGCGCAGACGCATGTGCGCATTCAGTCACCCTATTTTTTGCCTGACTTGCAACTGATTGCGGCATTGTCGACCACCGCCCGCCGTGGCGTCGTCGTCGACATTGTGATCCCTGGTGCCAATAATCTCAAGCTCGTCAACGCCGCCATGATGGCCCAGCTCGATCAGCTCATCCAGACCGGGTGCCGTGTGTGGCGCGCTTCAGGTAACTTCGACCATTCCAAGTTGTTCACGGTCGATGGCGCCTGGTCTTATATTGGCTCGTCCAATCTTGATCCACGCAGCCTGCGCCTGAATTTTGAGCTTGATATCGAAGTGTATGACCGAGCACTTGCGCAGCAGCTTGGCGCCCGCATTGACGACACGATTGCCAGGTCAACACTGATCACCCTGGCGTCCCTGACGCGGTTGCCGTTCCTCACCAAGTTGCGAAACAAGGTTGTGTGGCTGGCTTCACCTTATCTGTGATGATCCGGTGCCGATGTAGGCAAACATGATCGTCACTGCCCTGCGAGCGGATCCACCATCGG
>CAIJKV010000009.1 GCA_903821335.1 uncultured beta proteobacterium | reverse complement strand
CGGCCCGCTTGATACGGCGCTGACCAAACTGCTTCGTGCAAAAAGGGTGATTGGGCGCTACGTGCCTAATTTCAATGGATGACAACATTCGTAATCGATTTGTTCGGCCTCTGGGCGGTCATGGCGGTGACGGCCGTGGCGCTGTTCGGTTGGGGCGTGTTGACGTGCCGGTTACTGGGTATCGAGCAGCCGAGACAGGTTGACACCACCACGGCCTGGCTGGGCTTTGCTGTGGTTCTTGGTGCGGTAGAGTTGGTTCATCTTTTTTTGCCGATCGACTGGAAAGTCAGCCTCGTCTTCGCGGTGATCGGCATCGCTGCTGCGCTCAAGGCGAGCGATCATTCCGAGGCCCACGGGGTTCGCAGATTTTTCGCTCAATCGTGCGACGCCTTGCAGCGTTTCGCGGTGTTGCTCAGACAGCATCCCATTGCTTCTGTCCTGTTAGCACTGGTGGTCGCGGTCTGGTGCCTGAGGGCGATGGGTACCCCCAATAACTACGATTCCGGCCTCTATCATTTCCAGAGCGTGCGATGGATGAGTGAGCAACCGATCGTATTCGGTCTGGGTAATCTGCACTGGCGCCTGGCGCTGAACCAATCCTATTTCGGGTTCTTGGCGCTACTGAACCTGGCACCCTTCTGGAACAAGGGTTACGCCGCTGGCGGGTTGTTGCTCTTGCTCCTGACGCTGGCCACGACATTGGAAATCGGTTTCACGCAGTCGAGTCGGTGGCGCAATGTGCTTGGCGCTGTCATTCTGGTTTTTCTCGGTTTGGTGGCGGGATCGATTGCAAATCCATCGCCCGACAATGCCGTCGCGCTGCTCGAAATTGTTATTTTTCTGCTCCTGTTTTGCTTGCTTGGACAACCCCGCGCGGACGAGGCGAGTCGGGTCCGACTGGCTACGGTTCTGGTCTTTCTTTGTAGCGCCGTGGTGACGACAAAATTCAGTAGTGCCGGATTTGCAGCAGGCTGTCTGATTGTTGTCGTGTGGGTATCAGTGGTCAGATCGCGTGTCTTGGGCCGGGTGCTGTCCTTTCGGTTCATGTTGGTCATGGGGTTGATGGTGCTGGTGCACATCGTCAGGGGCTATGTGCTTTCAGGCGCACCGCTATTTCCAGCGACCTGGTTCGGGGCCTGGAACTTGCCGTGGGCGGTGCCGCCTGGCATCGCAAAATTTGAAACGGCGTTTATCTACAGTTGGGCGAGGTTGCCAGGCGCCGAGATATTCGCGCCGGCCTTGCGCGACGGGACGTGGGTACTGACTTGGTTCAAGGCGCTTGGCCCAGGTAGCCTGGCGCTTTTTGCGGTGGGAACTGGCTTGGCGTTGTTTAACGTTGCCTGGTTGCTGTTGAACAGGCGGGCTTGCCACGACCGGGCGGTCTATGCCCTGTACGCTCCGACCGCCGGTGGGCTGATATTCTGGTTTGTGACGGCGCCGGACGTCAGGTTTCTGGGCGCCACCCTGGTGCTGTATTGTGCGCTGTCCATTTACCTGACCGCCTCACAGCTTCAGCTGTGGCGTGTTCTTGGTGCAAACGACCTCGCGCCTGTCGCAGGCAAGAATGTGCGCCAGGACGATGGCAAGATCGTGTGGGGCAAACGCCTTAGCATCGCTGTGTTTGGTTTGGCTTGCCTGCTGTCGTTGCGCTACGTCGGCCTGCATTCAATTTCGCTTGAAGGCTGGAAGCCATTGCCCCAGATGTCGGTGGTCACAAAGAGGACAAGTTCAGGTGCGGAAATATGGGTTCCGGATGAGGGCAATCAGTGCTGGGACGCCACCTTGCCTTGCGCGTCATTGTTTAATGAGGCCTTGCGCGCCGGACAGTACCTCTCGCACCCACTATTTGCCGTCAAGCCGGATTAGCAGGAACTGCTCGTTGTCGAATAGTTGCCGACTGTGGTGTTCCTGTTCAAATCTGCTGGCCAGTGCTTTCCACTCAGGGGTGTTTTGCTTGTCAAGCAACAGGTATGTGGGTCCGTACCTGGTAATGACGGCCAGTCTCGCCTGATCGCTTGCCGACGGATCAAAAAACCCGTTCAGATCCTCGACACGTTGATCGTTGTCAGCAATAAAAGCCTGGGCGTGCAGGCCTGCGATGACTTTGCCACCAAAGCTG
>CAIJKV010000008.1 GCA_903821335.1 uncultured beta proteobacterium | reverse complement strand
GCAACCAGCCGGTGTAGTGCACCGAAACGTTAGAACCGGCCACGGCTTGCTCGCCAGTTCCCTCGGTCACTTCTATTTTTTGCAACGACATCGAAATAGCTCCATGAATAACACGATCGTGGTGCAATCATATTCGCAATCAGATTGAGTGGCTCACGGCCACACGTTTAAATAAATGTTACCGTTTGACGCTCTCGCTCCAGAAACTCATCCCGCGCGCGGGTAGTTCCATTCACACCAGGTGCCAAGTGCGAATTTTGCCCACATCGTTAGCTGCCGCAAGCACTCACCCCAGCAATTTCACACCCACCCCTTTCGCGCGTACGAACACGTCCAAATCCGCGTTGATGGGGTGGCTCGTGGCGCTTGGAGTGCTCACCGCGGTCATGTCACCCGCCCGGGCCCAGGCAGGCAGTCCAGCGGGATTCCCGGTTTTGGTTTTCCACGACGTTCAGCCTGATGAAGAGATCCCCGCAGCACTGACCATTATTCACTTGCCCATGTTTAAACAGCAAATGCGCTATCTGCATGACCAAGGTTATCAAACACTGACGCTGAATGAACTTGATGAATATTTGTCAGGAAAGAAGATCATCACAAAAAAAGTTGTGGTGCTACAGTTTGATGACGGTCTGAAGTCTGTCGCGGATGTGCTACCTGTCCTGACGGAAAACAACTTGAAGGCGGATTTTGGAATTATTTCGGACAATGTCGGTGGCCCGGCCTACCTGAAGTGGGCAGACATCATAAAAATTTCCGACAACCCCCGTTACGAAGTGCTGTCCCATTCGAGAACGCACGCGTGCTCGTCGAGCGGTCTGTACGACGGCAAACGGGACCAGAGGTCGGAAAAAGTCGAATCTGAAATTGCCGACTCACGCCAAGTCATCTCGGAAAAAATCGGCAAGTCCGTGAAAGGACTGGTGTGGCCTTGCGGAAATTTTAATGAGACCGCTGCCAAATTCGCGGTGCGTTCGGGCTACACCATGCTTTTCCTGACCGACGGCAAGCTGAACTACGTTGGGAAAGACCATCGCGACATCCATCGAACATTCGTCTCCGGTAATTGCGGCATGAAGGAGTTCATCCAGACACTGTCTGACGGAAAATTCCGGGATTGTCCGGTACCGAAGGCTCACTGATTCGCCTGTCGCAGTCATGGGGCGATGGCGCTAGCGATCAAATTACCTTGCCACACGGCCTGAGCCGTGCAAATATGCAGCTCAATGCGGCACTCGGGTAAACCCTTGTCGCACAGATTGGTTTTTATCGTCCCATACCGGAGAAGGTTTATGTTTCAACGCATTCGACGTACGTTGGTCCTGGCAAGCTGTGTCCTGGGCATGAGTCTGGCCGCCATCGGCGCAGCGCAGGCGCAGGGCGCGCTGGCTGACATCATGGCAGCCAAACAGATCAAGATTGGCATTCCGACCGACTTCCCGCCCTATGGTTTTGTTGGTGCCGACATGCAACCCCAGGGGCTGGATGTCGAAATGGGCAGGTACATAGGCGAAAAACTCGGCGTCAAGGTTGAACTCATCGCAGTGACCTCTCCCAACCGCATTCCATATCTGCAAACCAAACGCGCCGATCTCATTATTTCCACACTTGGCAAAAGCCCTGATCGTGAAAAAGTTATTGATTTCACAGCGGCCTATGCACCTTTTTTCAGTGCGGTCTACGGCCCAAAAAGCATGTCCATCAAGACCTTTGCAGACCTGGCGGGCAAGTCTGTCAGTGTGACCCGAGGGGCTTTTGAAGATATTGACCTGACAAAAATGGCACCGCCTGAAACCGACATCAAGCGGTTCGAGGACAATAACGCGACCGTTTCGGCCTTCGTCTCCGGCCAGGCAAACCTGATTGCTACCGGCGCATCCGTTGCTGAAAGCATGATGCAACGCAACCCGCAGCTCAATACCGAATATAAGCTGCTGACCAGACTGAGCGGATGCTATATCGGCGTTCCCAAGGGTGAAGACGCGCTTCGCAACAAGATTAACGAGATCATCGCCGCAGGCATCAAGAATGGCGACCTGGAAAAACTTTCGCAAAAATGGCTCAAGCGCGGCCTGGGTGATTTGCCTGGCTAACTGTTCGCGACGGTTTGAAACAGCGTAAATCTGGCGGTCAACGTGCGGGTCAATGTCATGACAAGGTGCTTGATGTTGACTCAACGTACTTTAGGTACTGAACCAGAGTTTCAAAATATGTAGCATCATGCTCCGCTGGAAATGGGTCTCCAGCTTCAATATTGACAACGATTGCAATTGGCACCAACAATTCATGACTGATGCGACTCAAGCTCACGCCCGCGGCCTCGCGTGACTTTCTCAAGATTCGACCGAACTGGTATCGAATGTCTGATTCGTGTTCAATATTCGAATGCATACTTATCCTATGCACATTCCGAAAAAAGGACGCCCTGACGTCTCAGGTTTGCGTAGCGAGGCAATCTCCTGCCTAAATATCAATACAAATGATTTTTTTGATTCTTTTGATATTAATTTTTACCATGAGTCCATTCGCTATTTGTTGGCTTCAGGGTTAAGTATTTCGATTGTTTGATAAATATCACCAACAGCAGACGTATTCTTGCAACAAGTGTTTCGTAAGCAAAAACGGGGTTTAAAAGAAGGGCTATGACAGACGAACAGCCCGTGATATTGCCTGAGTTCAACCGGCGGCAGTTCTTGCGGTATTCCGCGGGGACCTTGCTTGGCAGCTCCCTTGGCACCTTTGCTATGGCTAGCGTTGCCCGCGGCAACCCGGAACAAATCTACCCGATTGATGCACAGGTCTTGACTACCGTGGACAGGATGATTGCGTTTCCGAAGACCGTGACGTCCGGCCTGTCGAAAAGCGAACTGGATCAGGTGGCCAGGTATAGTGAGTTTGGCTATGGCGAGTGGACGTTTGGCGCCGGGCTCCCAGTCGTGCCTCGGGCGGACTTGATGCCTGCTGGGTTCCTCGGGGCATTGCCCCGAAAACGACATTCCAGCCTGGCAAGTTTCTTTGCCTTCACGGATATTCATATCACCGACAAAGAGGCACCGAACCAGCTGATGTTTTTTCAGGGTGCCGAGCCGGCTGCTTTCGGCAATACCTCTATCTATTCCCCTGTGATGCTCTACACCACGCATGTGCTGGATGCGGCGATCCAGACCGTCAACACCCTGCACAAGTCCAAGCCATTCGACTTCGGCATTTCGCTGGGTGATACCTGCAACAGCACCCAGTACAACGAGTTGCGGTGGTATATCGATGTCATCGACGGCAGGCGTATCACACCCAGTTCGGGTGCCCATCTCGGGGCCGACAGTACTGACTACCAGCAGCCTTATCAGGCAGTCGGGCTGGACAAAACGATCCCTTGGTACCAAGTACTTGGCAATCACGACCACTTTATGATCGGCTCCTTTCCCGTCGATGCAGACCCTGCGTTAGGGTTGCGACAGTCGTACGTCGCTGACTCTGTTTGGGCCGTCGGGAACGCACTGATTCCTGACAAAATCAAATTCCCCGAACTGTTCAACATGAATAACTTGAGGGACCCGGCCAGACCGTCCTATTACGCGGGTGTGATCGATGGCGCGTCGCCCTACGGACGCGTCATGTATTCCGGGCAAAGCACGTTGCCGGTCTATGCAGCGGGGGCACCCAGGGTCGCGGCAGACGCTGGCCGACGGTCGCTG
>CAIJKV010000007.1 GCA_903821335.1 uncultured beta proteobacterium | reverse complement strand
GTCATTTACCTGGCCGGGTTCAGTATCAACAACCTGACGCTGATGGCGCTGACGATTGCCACGGGTTTTGTCGTGGACGATGCCATCGTCATGATCGAGAATATCGCCCGCTATCTCGAGGCCGGCGAAACGCGGCTCCAGGCAGCGCTCAAGGGTGCTTCACAAATTGGCTTTACGCTGGTTTCCTTGACCGTATCCTTGATTGCCGTGCTGATTCCCTTGCTGTTCATGACCGAGGTGGTGGGACGATTATTTCGCGAGTTTGCGATCACGCTTGCCGTGTCGATCCTGTTGTCCTTGCTGATATCGCTGACACTCACGCCGATGATGTGTTCGCGCCTGTTGCGGGCGGGACATGAGGAAAAACATGGTTGGTTTGTGCAACGGACAGGCGCCCTGATCGAACAATTGATCGCCGCCTATGACCGAGCATTGCGTGTTGTCCTGAACCACCAGCGAATGACGTTGATGATCGCGCTTGCCACGTTTGGGCTGACTTGGGCGCTGTATGCTGCGATTCCCAAGGGGTTTTTCCCCCAGCAGGACACCGGTCTGATTCAGGTCATTACCCAGGCGCCGCCCAATGTGTCGTTCGCCGACATGTCATTGCGCCAGCAGGATGCCGTCAAGATTTTGCTTGACGACCCCGATGTCGCAACGGTGTCTTCCTTTATTGGTGTCGATGCGACCAACGCTACCCTGAACACGGGACGCATGCAAATTGCACTCAGGTCGCATGCCGATCGGAATGAAAATGTGATGCAGATCATTCGGCGCCTGCAGCAATCGCTGTCGTCGGTGCATGCGCTGAACTTTTATTTTCAACCGGTGCAAGACCTCACCATCGAAGATCGGGTGAGTCGAACGCAGTATCAACTTACGCTGGAAAATCCGGATGCCAAGCTGCTGGGTCTGTGGGTTCCAAAGCTGGTGGACCAGTTGCGCGCGATCCCGCAGCTCGCGGATGTGGCGGACGATCTGCAGGACGATGGTTTGCAGACCTTTGTCCAGATTGATCGTGATGCGGCGGCCCGCTTGGGGGTGACGACGGCAGCAATTGACGACGCGCTCTACGACGCGTTCGGGCAACGACAGGTTTCGACGATTTTTACGCAGTCCAATCAATATCGTGTCGTGGTCGAGGTGGCACCGGAGTTTCGCCGTGATGCGTCGGCGCTTGAATCGATCTTTGTCCAGACAGCCGGCGGCAAGCCGGTGGCACTCGGCAGCCTGGTGAAAATTTCCGAAGGCCGCACCACGCAGGTCATCAATCGTATCGGTCAGTTTCCGGCAGTAACGATTTCGTTCAACCTGGCGCCTGGTGCCTCTCTGTCGGCTGCGGTTCAGGCGATTGGAGCGGCTGAGCGGGCACTGGACATGCCAATCGGCATTCGGACACGTTTCCAGGGGGCAGCACAGGCGTTCGAGTCGTCCCTGTCAAGCACGCTCATGTTGATCCTGGCCGCGGTCGTGACGATGTACATTGTGCTTGGCATTCTTTACGAAAGCTTTATCCATCCGGTCACGATCTTGTCGACACTTCCATCCGCTGCGATTGGTGCGTTGCTTGCACTGATGCTGACGGGTCGTGATCTGGATATGATCGGCATCATCGGTATCATCCTTCTGATTGGCATCGTCAAGAAAAACGCGATCATGATGATTGATTTTGCCTTGGACGCCGAGCGCAAGCAGGGTTTATCACCCCGTGAGGCCATTCACCAGGCCGCACTCCTGCGGTTCCGTCCGATTCTGATGACAACCCTGGCGGCTTTGTTTGGCGCGGTGCCGCTGATGCTTTCAACAGGAACGGGTTCCGAGTTGCGCCAGCCCCTGGGTCTTGTGATGGTAGGGGGGTTGATGGTCAGTCAGGTGTTGACCCTGTTCACCACCCCGGTCATTTATCTGTTTTTTGATCGTCTGAACAGATCTGGCCAACAGGGCCGGACGCAGAGTCCGCCATGAGTATTTCCGGGCCCTTCATCGTTCGTCCGATCGCCACCACGCTGGTTTGGCTGGCGGTCGTACTGGCAGGTTGGCTCGCCCATTCGCTGCTGTCCGTGGCCCCGCTGCCCCAGATTGAGTTCCCGGCGGTATCAGTGAGCGCTTCACTGCCGGGCGCCAGCCCGGAGGTCATGGCATCGTCCGTTGCCATGCCGCTGGAACGGTCGCTGGGGGCGATCGCGGGTGTCACAGAAATGACCTCGCGCAATTCGGTTGGAAGCACCCGCATCACTATCCAGTTTGACCTGAGCCGAAACATCGATAGCGCTGCCAAGGACGTGCAGGCGGCCATCAATGCAGCCCGGGCGCTGTTGCCCAGCGGTTTGCGCAGCAATCCGACCTACAAGAAGGTCAACCCGGCTGCCGCACCCATCCTGACTCTGGCGCTGACTTCGGACTCCTTGTCCCAGGGGCAACTCTACGATGTCGCCACGACCATTGTTCAGCAAAAGCTTGCACAAGTACCTGGTGTGGGCGAAGTCGTCATCGGTGGAAGTTCAATGCCAGCCGTGCGCATCGACCTCGATCCCAATGCTTTGTCCCAGTACGGTCTGTCGCTTGACACGGTTCGCGCGGCGATTGCGGCGTCAAATACGATGCGCCCGAAGGGCATGCTCGAAAACGATTCGCACACATGGCAAGTCATGGCGAATGATCAACTGACCCGTGCCGCAGAGTATCGCCCGCTGATTGTTGCCTGGCGCAATGGGGCCCCTGTGCGTCTGGCGGATGTGGCCAAGGTCGAGGACTCCGTCGAGGATGTCCACACGCTTGGTTATTTCAATGACCGTCCGGCCATCCTTGTGCTGGTCCGCAGCCAGGCAAGTTCTAACATTATCAAGACCGTCGATCAGATTCGCGCGGACCTGCCCACCTTGCGCGCGATGTTGCCAGCAGATGTCAACGTGGATGTCGCCCAGGACCGCACGCCAAGTATCCGTGCCTCAGTTTTTGAAGCAGAAAAAACGCTTGTCATCGCGATTGGGCTCGTCATGCTGGTGGTACTGGTTTTCCTGCGCAACTGGCGTGCTGCGCTGATCCCCACCGTAGCGGTGCCGGTCTCGCTGGTTGGCACCTTTGGCGTGATGTACCTGGCCAATTTTTCCCTGAACGCGATGTCGTTGATGGGCTTGATCATCGCGACGGGGTTCGTGGTGGACGACGCCATTGTTGTCCTGGAAAACATCATCCGGCATATCGAGCGAGGCGAGTCACCCAAGCGTGCCGCGTTGCGTGGGACCAAAGAGGTCGGCTTTACGGTGATGTCGATGAGTATTTCGCTCATTGCGGTGTTCATTCCCATCTTGCTGATGGGTGGCTTGCCTGGCCGGCTGTTTCGCGAGTTCGCAGTCACGCTCGCTGCGGCGATCCTGATTTCAATGTTCGTGTCGCTGACCCTGACACCCATGATGGCTTCGCGCTTGCTGCGGCAACGTCCCGCTGACCACGGCGAGGTGCCGGTTGCGAGCCCGAATCTGTCGGCGCGCGTACTTGAGGCAATCATGCGTGCCTACGCGCGTTCCCTTGACTGGTCCCTGCGCCACGGGCGCATCATGCTCTTGCTTTTGCTGGCAACCGTCTGCCTGAACGTGTATTTATACCGGATCGTACCCAAGGGGTTGTTCCCGCAGCAGGACACCGGGATGATGATCGGGTTTTTTGCGACAGATGCGGGCACGTCGTTCGACGCGATGAAACCCAAGCTGGACTATTTCCGTAAACTGATCCTGCTTGACCCGGCTGTCGATACGGTCACAGCCTATGCCAGCGGGATGGGTGGCAGCAACAGCAGCTTTCTGGCGGTTCAACTCAAGCCATTTGTCGAACGCAAAATTTCGGTACAAGAGGTGATCAACCGGTTGCGCCCCCAGCTGGGCGGCATGCCCGGGTCGCGACTGTATCTGGCGGCCGCGCAGGACATTCGCGCGGGTGGACGACAGGGCAGCTCGTCGTATCAGTACACGTTGATGGGGTCGGATCTGGCCGATCTGAAAGAGTGGATGCCCAAGGTTCAGAAGGCGATGGCCAACTTGCCTGAGCTCGTGGATGTTGACACCGACGTCGAAGACAAGGGACGGCAAATCGACCT
>CAIJKV010000006.1 GCA_903821335.1 uncultured beta proteobacterium | reverse complement strand
CTGAGATGAGGATACCCATGTTGACTGAACGAGTTGCAAAAGCACTAGCCCTGGCAGTGCAAGCTCACGATGGGCAGAAGCGCAAGGGAACCGATATCCCCTATGTTGCGCATCCGATGGGGGTGGCTTCAATCGCACTGGACTACGGCGCAACCGAAGATCAAGCCATCGCAGCGTTGCTCCACGATGTTCTGGAGGACGGTGGGCCACAATTCGTGTCCATCATCCGTGAGCGCTTCGGAGAAGCCGTGCTGGCCATCGTCGAAGGATGCACCGACGGCGTACCCGACGCGCAGGGAAGAAAGGCAGACTGGAAGGAACGCAAACGGAGCTACCTCGACCACCTTGAGACGGCAGCAGACGAAATCATTCTGGTATCGGGGGCAGACAAACTCCACAACGCGCGTGCGATCGTAAGCGACCTGCAGTCGGTCGGGCCTACGGTGTTCGACCGGTTCTCGGCCGGGCGCGATGGCACGCTCTGGTACTACCGGCAGCTGGCGAAAATATTTTCAGGACGCCGCGCGCCGATGGCCATGCAGCTTGATGCAACGGTGGCTGAAATGGAAAGGTTGGCGGAGGTGACATCATGACTGAAAAGGACGCCAGCAGGAATTCAGGCGCGACCGAATTGGCTGAGTTTTTGTCACAGGCATATTCGTGTGCGATGACTATGTTCGAAAACGCATCCTATGTCGAGAAGGAGCTTGTGAACGTGGAGCTGCCTCTGAACCTTCGCGACGAGGTGGCGGAAGTCTGCGCCACCTGGATCAGCAACAAGCACGACATCATGACCGAACTCGATGAGTTTCATGACGTTCCCGCGCACCCGGATGAAGGGAGGATCGAGAGACGCGCAACTCGCATCAGCACCTGGCTGTCGGAGGATTTTCCGCAGTTAAATGCGCTGGTCGAAAAGCTGCGCAATCTTTCTGAACAGGATCCGAAAATCGTCCTGGCGTATATGCTGGTTGCCGGTTCGGCGGTCAACGTCTTACGATCTTTCGCAGCGGTGCGTGCTGCCTCAGATCGGTACTTTGTCGCGGAGGCCGAATGACATAGTCGGCGCTTACGATCTGACAGAAATGTGGGCCAGCTCGTTGGACATTATCCTCAAGATACGCGGCCGTCACGATTCCCCGAGTCTGCGCTGCAGCGCCTCGGTCGCACGCTCTGAACTCACCAGAACCGCCTGAAGCCTGGCGCGTGTGAGCGCGACGAACAGGCGCCGGCGCTCGCGCTGGCCAAACGACTCGAAATCAATTTCTGTGATGACCACCGCATCGGCCGATTGACCTTTGAAGCGATTGACCGTGTCGACCATCAATTCACCATCGGTCCACTGCGCGACGCCTTGCGCGTCATATCCCGCCTGACGACGCACCCGAAGCCCAGCGAGGCGCTTTGGCCCCTCGGACCCAGCCAGTTGACTGGCGCCGAGTCCCCGAAAGCTCAGAACCGCGATGCTCTCCGGGGCATAGCCTTCCTGGATCAAATCGCGTATCGCCGCCTCAGTGGCCGCGATTGACGAACCGTCTTCGTATGCCTGCCAGCCTGGATCGAAACCGATGACTGCGCTCCCCGCCTCAACCGGAACCTCGGTCAATCTCAGCCAGTTAATAAATTCGATCAGCAATTGGGGAGACCGGTAGTTGACGGGGCTCGCAAGCGTCACCCAACCCGGCAGCGCGACGGGATCTCGGTCATAGAGCGACTGCTCGGGGTCTTCGAGCCAAAGCACCCGGGCATCCTTGTGCGCCATCTGGATCAGAGCGTCGGCCCAGGCCTGCTGGAAATCCTGTCCCTCGTCGATCACCAGTGTGTCGAATGTGCCAGCAAGCTTTGAGCTCAGCTCAATGAAACTCTGAGCCAGCGTATCGAAGACTCCCTCGGAATTGAAATCAACATCGGCGCGACCCGACTGGCTGATCACAATGCGGGCCAGTTCATGAAAAGTTACGACCACGGTCGGATCGGGCGCAACACGCTTCATGGCATCGGCCAGTGGTCGGTTGTAACAAACGTAGAGTGTGGCCTTGCCTGCGGCGTGCGCTTCCCGCAACGTCTGAAGCGCGAGCTGGGT
>CAIJKV010000005.1 GCA_903821335.1 uncultured beta proteobacterium | reverse complement strand
TCCAGATGCGCAACGCGCGCTGATCGACTCTGGCGGCGAGACACTGCGTGCAGGGTTGGCAAACCTGATGTCAGATCTTAAAAAAGGTCGCATCACCCAGAGCGACGAAACCAAGTTCCAGGTGGGCGTCAACGTCGCCACCACGCCCGGGGCCGTGGTCTACCAGAACCGCTTTTTTCAATTGATCCAGTACGCGCCAGTAACCCCGACGGTGTACGGGCGCCCGATTTTGCTGGTGCCACCTTGTATTAACAAGTTTTATATCCTTGACCTGCAACCTGAAAACTCGTTTGTCCGTCATGCGGTTGAGCAAGGATTCACGGTTTTCCTGACCTCCTGGCGCAATCCCGTGCCTGAGGACACGGATGAAATTGAGAAGGCGACCTGGGACAACTACCTGGAAGAGGGCATTCTCGAGGCAATCCGGGTCACGCAGCAAATCTCTGGCCAGAAACAGATTAATGCGCTGGGCTTTTGCGTAGGCGGCACGATGCTGGCTACTGCGCTTGCCATTGCGGCGGGCAGGGGTGAGGAGCCCGTGGCTGCGCTGACGATGCTGACCTCCATGGTGGACTTCACGGACACCGGCGCGCTCAGTGTGTTCGTCGATGAGCAGCACGCTCGCATGCGTGAACAGACGCTTGGCGATGGTGGCCTGATGACGGCACGCGAACTAGGTGCGACCTTCTCGTTTCTGAGACCCAATGAGTTGGTCTGGAATTACGTCGTGTCAAACTACCTGTTGGGCCAGACGCCGGTAGCGTTTGATCTGCTTTACTGGAATGGGGACAGCACCAATTTGCCAGGCCCGTTTTTCACCTGGTATTTTCGCAACACGTACCTCGAAAACAAGTTATGCAAACCCAATGGTGTGTCGTGTTGCGGCGTGCCGGTGGATTTGCGCAAGATCAGCGTGCCGACCTACATGTACGCCTCGCGTGAGGATCATATCGTGCCATGGAAGTCTGGCTACGCTTCGAGCCAGATTTTTTCAGGTGACAATAGGTTCGTGCTTGGCGCCTCGGGGCATATCGCCGGCGTTATTAATCCACCCGCCAAGAAAAAGCGTCACTACTGGGTCGCCGGCGACGGCAAACTTCCTGCAAAGGCCGACCAGTGGTTCGCGAAGGCGACCGAGCATCCGGGTAGCTGGTGGCCCGACTGGGCGGCCTGGCTGGCGACGCACAGCGCAAAGCGTGTCAAGGCACCGATTCAGCCGGGGAGCGCAGACTTTCCGGTGATTGAGTCTGCCCCTGGGTCTTACGTGGCCGTCAGGGCGGTCTGAAAGCAGTACAAACCGGCCCCTTCGCCGCGCGGGGTCAGGGATAATTAAAATGCGGTCGCTTTGCGGGACAATTGGACGATCCCGCAGTGGCACGAGGAGAGAGCATCATGAGCGCAAGACTGGCATATGTAACGGGCGGTATGGGTGGCATTGGGACTGCGATTTGCCAGAGACTGGCCAAGGAAGGCATGACAGTCATTGCCGGCTGCGGGCCCAGTCGTGACTACAAGGCGTGGCTTGATGAGCAAGAGGGCCTTGGCTACAAGTTTTACGCCTCGGTGGGCAACGTATCGGACTGGGACTCGACTGTCGCAGCCTTTGAAAAAGTGGTCAAGGAACATGGTCCTGTGGACGTGCTGGTCAATAACGCCGGCATTACACGCGATGGCGTGTTTCGCAAGATGTCTGCTGACGACTGGCGTGCCGTGATGGACACGAACCTCAACAGTTTGTTCAACGTGACCAAGCAGGTCATCGAGGGCATGACTGACCGTGGTTTCGGCCGAGTCATCAATATCAGTTCGGTGAACGGGCAAAAAGGCCAGTTTGGCCAAACGAACTACGCAACGGCCAAGGCTGCCATTCACGGCTTCAGCATGTCGCTGGCACTTGAAGTTGCCAGTAAGGGTGTTACCGTTAATACCGTGTCACCGGGCTATATTGGTACAGACATGGTGCGCGCGATTCGACCGGATGTACTTGAAAAAATCGTGGCAACCATTCCGGTCAAACGGCTGGGACGTCCAGAGGAAATTGCCTCGATCGTGGCCTGGATTGCATCGGACGATGCAGGGTTTTCGACCGGCGCTGACTTTTCACTGAACGGTGGCTTGCATATGGGCTAACGCCCGTTTTTCTTATTCACACATAGAATAATTATCACAGTATTTTGGGGGTTTCCCATGACCGAAGCGGCAGCAGGCGTAGCAATGCGCCTGATCAAGAAATATCCCAACCGTCGTCTTTACGATACGCAGACCAGTACTTACATCACGCTCTCGGATGTCAAGCAACTGGTTCTCGATCATGAGGTCTTCAAGGTTGTGGATGCCAAGTCGGGCGATGAACTGACACGCAGCATTTTGTTGCAGATCATCCTGGAAGAAGAGAGCGGCGGCGTCCCAATGTTCTCTTCGGTCATGCTGGCGCAGGTCATCCGGTTTTATGGGCATGCCATGCAGGGGATCATGGGTTCGTATCTTGAAAAGAATATCCAGTCTTTCATGGAAATTCAGGATCGCGTTGCCGATCAGTCCAAGGGCGTATATGGGGCCAATCAGTTCGGGCCTGAAAACTGGACACAGTTCATGAACGTGCAGACGCCGATGATGCAGAACATGATGAACAATTATGTCGAGCAGAGTAAAAATCTGTTTGCTCAGATGCAGGACAAAATGCAGGATCAGACCCGGGCAGTGTTCTCGACTTTTCCGTTCACGCCAGAAGGCAACGACAAGGAAGGAAAGAACTGATTGGATCCCTGGCAGGACCTGTGAGGGGATGACAGGTCCTGCCAGGGATCTGTCAGCCCTCAGCGATCCGTTTGGCGATGTGATCCAGTGCTTCCTGGACCTGATCGATCAGGATCAGGCACAGGTCACCGGGCGCCAGGCTTGCCAGTGCAGTGTCGATGGCCAGGAATTCACCATGTATTTCCTGGACTTCGCGCGTACGCGACACGCCCTTGAGGCCCTGTTGTAGCAAAGCCAGCACCTCACCGTCTTCACGGCCGCGCTGGCACTGGTCCTGATAGAGAATCGCTGTGTCAAACACACCACCCAGAATTTCCGTCTGTCGCGAGATGTCCTCGTCGCGTCTGTCGCCGGCACCACTGATCACCACGGTACGCTTGTTGGCGGGCATGCTTTCGATGGCCTGGACCAAGGCCAGGATGGCGTCCGGGTTGTGGCCATAGTCGGCAATCACGGTGGCGTGACGGTAGTCGAATACGTTAAAGCGTCCCGGTGCTGTTGCGGCATCGTTGATGAAGGTTGACAGACCTGTCTCGACTTGCTTCCAGTCAATGTCCAGCGCCCAGGCCGCAGCAATGGAGGCCATGGCGTTTTCGATCTGGAATGTGATGGTGCCGTTGCGGGTGAGCGGAATGCTTTTTAGGGCGATGCGGTGTTCGGCACACCCTTCGGCGCAGACGATCTGGTTGCCGTCGAGGAAGACCACGCGCTTGCCCTGCGCGCGGTGGGTATTGAGTACCGGATTCCCGCTGTCGCTTGAAAAGAATGTGACCGCGCCGGGGCAGGACTCAGCCATCGAGGCGACCAGCGGATCGCAAGCATTGAGCACGGCAACGCCGTGAGGCGCCACGTTTTGCACGATGACCTGCTTGACCAGGGCGAGGCTGTCGACCGTACTGATGAAGTTCATCCCGAGGTGGTCACCCATCCCGATATTGGTCACGATGGCCACGTTACACCGATCAAAAGCCAGACCTTCGCGCAAGATGCCGCCGCGAGCCGTTTCAAACACCGCCGCGTCGACGCTGGGATGCAACAGCACATTGCGCGCGCTGCGTGGCCCGCTGCAGTCGCCCGTGTCGATGCAGCGATGTTCGATGTAGACACCGTCTGAATTGGTCATGCCCACGCGCTTGCCGCTGGCTGTCAGTAAATGCGCAGTCAGGCGCACCGTCGTGGTTTTGCCGTTGGTACCGGCGACCGCCACGACAGGAATGCGGGCGCTGTCACCTTCGGTGAACATGGTCGCGATAATGGCCTCGCCGACAGGCCGGGACTTGCCGAACGAGGGACTCAGGTGCATGCGCAGGCCGGGCGCGGCGTTGACCTCGACGATGCCTGCCTTTTGCTCTTCCATGGGTTTGAGTACGGTTTCCGCCACCAGGTCGACACCAGCGATATCCAGACCCACCATGTGCGCGGCCGTCACCATGCGCGCAGCCAGTTCGGGATGAACTTCGTCGGTCACGTCGGTGGCACTGCCGCCCGTGCTCAAGTTGGCATTGCTGCGCAGTCGCACCCGTTCGCCCTTGACAGGTATGGAGTCAGCGGTCAAACCTTGCGTGGCAAGGGTCGCCAGCGCAATATCGTCAAGACGAATCTTGGTCAGCGGCGTGGCATGCCCGTCGCCACGCAGGGGATCGGTATTGACCTGGTCAACCAGTTGACGAACCGTATGGGTGCCATCGGCGATGACACGGGGGGGGTCGCGTCGCGCCGCGGCAATCAGACGATTGCCGATCACCAGCATGCGAAAATCATGACCTGGGATATAGGACTCGACAATGACATCACTGCTGATGTCGGATGCTGCCGCAAACGCCTCGCGCAGCTGCTCGCGCGTTTCTATGTTGACCGCCACGCCTTTGCCCTGGTTGCCGTCGCGTGGCTTGAGCACGACTGGCAGTCCGATCTTGCAGGCGACTTCCCAGGCTTGGTCTTCGTCTGATACGACATAGCCCTTGGGGACGGGTACCCCAGCTGCATCAAGCAGCATCTTGGTCAGATCCTTGTCTTGCGCGATGGCTTCCGAGATGGCGCTGGTGTTGTCTGTTTCCGCGGCCTGGATGCGGCGTTGCTTGCTGCCCCAGCCAAATTGCACCATGCTGCCTTGCGTCAGGCGACGGTAGGGAATGTCGCGTGCGACCGCAGCATGGACGATGGCACCCGTACTGGGACCCAGACGCACATCCTCATCGAGCTCGCGCAGGCGCGCGAGAGCCTGCTGGATGTCAAAGGGTTCGTCGGCCATTGCGGCCTGGCAAAGTGAGATTGCCAGATCCAGGGCGAGTCGGGCGACTGGCTCTTCGGTATATTGGACAACGACCTGGAACACTTCAGGGTCGGCCGTGCGCGCGGTCTGGCTAAACGCCACCGGGCAGCCGGCTGAGGCTTGCAGGCCAAGTGCGACGGCCTCGAGGGCGTGTGCCATCGTGATTGGCTCTTTGTGGCCAAACGGACGCAACGATTTGACGTCGGGGAACCGGGCACGCAGACGGGTGACGAACTCAGGGATCTGATCGAGATCGCACTCGGATCCAGTGCAGGTGACCACGGCCTCGATGGCAGTTTGGCGGATCCACAAATTTGGACCACGCAGGGCGCGAATGCGGGACACTTCCATGTTTATTCCTGTGTCGGTGCAGTGACAGTCAAGGTTTGCTGGGGGTCGATGTGGTCAGGCGGCGGGCGGTGGTGTGGCGGGTTCGCGGGCATAGCTGCTCAGGCCGGCGCCGATGAGTTCTGGCGACAGTCCAAGCGCCCAGCCTGCCGCAGCGGCAGCAAGCACGTTCTGGATTTGCTCGGCGTCCTGACCGTTCATCGTGACCAGGATCGTACTGAGGTCACAAAGTACCTGACGATTCGACCCTTCGGCCAGAACCAGTTTTCCGCCCTCGGCGAGCACGGCGCGTGATCCGTTCGCCAGATGCTCGGCCACGACCGGCAGGTCGGACTTTGTGCTGAAGAACGTGACTTTTCCATCGCAATATTCAGCCAGGTCCGCCACCAGAGGGTCTTCCGCGTTCAGAACCGCCATGCCAGTGGCAAGCACCACGTCGATCTGGGTACGAAAGACTTTGATCAGGTCGTCCAGGTCAAGCAAATCGTGCTCGACCATATCTTCGGTCCAGGCGATGTTGGTCACGATGCCGACCTCGCAGCGTTCATAGCACAGGCCTTCGGTGATGATCTGGTTGCCGTCGTTTTCGATGATGGCAGCCTGCACTTCACGGTTGAGCAGCAACCGCCGTGCGTCGTCAAAGCGCGCGCAGTCACCTTGGCGCAACTGACGGCGGTGAACAAACAGGCCGTCACTGCTGGCCAGTCCGCATTGCCAGCCATGCAGACTGAGCAGACGAAACAGCAGGCGTCCCACGGACGTCTTACCGCGTGTGCCGGAGATGCCCACGACCGGGATTCTGGCCATATCGCCAGGCGGAAAGGTGTGCGCGACAATCGCACGTCCGACCTGACGTGGCTTGCCTTCGGCGGGCTTGAGGTGCATCAGCAGACCGGGGCCGGCATTGACTTCGACGATGGCGCCTCCCTGTTCGTGCAGGGGGCGGGAAATATCTTTGGCTACCAGATCGATGCCGGCAATATCGAGCCCGACGATGCGCGCGGCGGTCGCCACCACGGCCGCGACCTCGGGGTGCACGTCATCCGTGCAGTCAAACGCCACGTTCCCACTGCGCTGGATCAGGACTTCACGCCCCTCGGGCGGGACGGAATGCTCGGTAAAGCCTTGCCTGGTGATTTCGAGGCGGGCAGCGGAGTCGATGCGAATGAAGTTCAGGGGAGCATCTTCGGTTCGCCCCCGGCGCGGGTCGGCGTTGATCTGGCTTTCGATCAGTTCAACGATGGTGCTGCGCCCGTCCCCGACCACGAGCGCAGTCCTGCCCTTGGCGGCGGCGGCAAGCTTGCCGCCCACGATCAGCAGGCGGTGTTCTTCGCCCTGGATGAAGCGCTCGACCAGCACGCCTGAACCCTCTCCGACTGCAACGGCGTAGGCCGCCTCGATTTCATCTTTTGAAATCAGGTTGGTAAATACGCCGCGACCATGATTGCCGTCGCTGGGTTTGACGACTACCGGCAGGCCCAGGTCTTGCGCGGCATCCCAGGCGTCTTCCACGCTGTCGACAGCGCGCCCGGACGGAACCGGCACGCCACAGGCTTCGAGCAGTGATTTGGTCAGGTCCTTGTCGCGCGAAATCGTTTCGGCAATCGCGCCGGTATTGTCAGTTTCAGCGGTCCAGATACGGCGCGCGTTGGCACCGTAGCCCAGCTGCAGCAGGTTGCCCGCGCTCAGGCGAATCGCTGGAATCACGCGCTCGGTTGCGGCCTCGACGATACATGCGGTGCTGGGCCCCAGGCAGTATTCCTGCATGAGGTCGCGCAAGTTTTCGACTGCGGCCTCGACGTCAAAGGGGGTGTCTTCGATGGCCGCCAACACCAGGTCTCGGCCTGCGTACAACGAGGCCTTGGCAACTTCTTCATGCCAGGCGCTGACGACGACTTTGTAGACGCCGCGCTTTGAGGTCTCGCGTGCCCGTCCAAAACCACCCGGCATGCCGGCAAGGTCCTGAAGTTCGAGTGTGACGTGTTCCATGACGTGGCAGGGCCATGTGCCTGTTTTCAGCCGCTGCAGAAAGCCCCCGCGCACGCCTGGACTGCAGCGATGTTCGATGAGGCCCGGTAGCCAGGCCGTTAATCGTTCGTACATGCCCGGGACGGTGTCGGAGGGGCATTCTTCCAGTTCCCCGATATCGACCCAAGCCTCGATTGCCGGCTGGTAGGTCCACATGCTGGGGCCGCGCAAGTGCGTCATGCGCTGGATAACGATATCGCGTTTGTTCATGGTGACAGGTAAAGTCGGTCTGAGTTTTCGAATCTATACGGCGGATGTTAGCGCCACTGAAGCAATGGATACCAAATTACGTCACAAGTTCATGGCGAGGCCATCAGTTCATGTTGCAGTGCGTTACGAAATTGAAATTGAAATTGAAATTGAAATAGAAATAGAAATAGAAATAGAAATAGACACAGGCTGCAGAGTACTTATTGAGTGCTGCACCGCAGCAACGTTGTGTATCCGTCATTATCGCAGCAAAAAGCCTTGCGGGCTTCAGGCCTGTTGCCCTGTTGTCGGGCGCGGGCGGGGTTGGTCGTTATACTTACGGGATTATTCGATAAAACTAGCTTACTGAGCCGCTTCCTGTTGAAGTCGGTAGTTTAGGCCGATGGGCGTCGTGTGCCGCAGAGATGACATCTCTTTCAACAACTGATCCAGTGTTTGATCCTACCCTGCCGACAGGCTGGGCGGATGCATTAAGGCCGCTTCTCCTGCCGGATGAGAGGGTGTTGGCCTGGGTCGCACCTGATCTGGATCAATATTTATTTTTTGCCTCAGGCGCGCTGGTGCTGACCTCGCACCGGCTGCTCTCGCGCGCGCCCGGCGAGACAGACTGGCTGGTCTGGCAGCTGGCGCCCGCGCAGTCCCTGTTGCACCGGGACCATGCAGGCGTGGGCACGATTGAGCTGTTTGATGCGGGGGTCCGGCTCGGTGCCTGGCACCACACGCTGGGCATGACGCCGGCGGTGCGCCGGCTGGCCGAGCAGTTTGCCAGGCGCCAGAAGCAGCTTGCTGACCCGACGCTCGTGATCGAGGCCGACCTGGCAGCCTGTCCGACGTGCGGTACGCCATTCGCGCCCGACCAGGACGAGTGCGCGGTCTGCAACGAGAATGCCCCTGGCCCCAGTAACACCTGGGCGTTACTGCGACTGGCACGGTTTGCCAAGCCCTATCGCGCACCCCTGATTTTCGGGTTCATCCTGACCTTGCTGTCGACAGCCGCCACGCTGGTACCCCCATACCTGACGATGCCGTTGATGGATGACATCCTGATCCCGTTCCAGAACGGCAAGCCCATCAACTACGACCTGGTCACGCTGTACCTGACCGGCCTGGTCGTGTCTGCCTTCCTGGCCTGGTTGCTGAGTTGGGCGCGTACTTACCTGCTGGCCTGGGTCAGCGAACGTATCGGTGCCGGGTTGCGCACCACCACGTTCACGCACCTGCAGACGTTGTCATTGCAATATTTTGGTGGCAAACGCACGGGAGACTTGATGGCCCGTATCGGTAGCGAGACCGATCGGATTAATCTCTTTTTATCACTGCACCTGCTGGATTTTGCCAACGATGTCCTGATGATCGTCATGACGGCTGCGATCCTGATTTCGATCGACCCCTGGCTGGCGCTCACGACCCTGATACCGCTGCCGATGATCGTCTGGATGATCAACATGGTGCGTGGTCGCCTGCGTCACGGGTTTGAAAAAGTCGACCGGGCCTGGGCCGATGTCACCAACGTGCTGGCCGATACGATACCCGGTATTCGCGTGGTCAAGGCGTTTGCGCAAGAGCACCGGGAAGTCGCCCGTTTTCGCGAGGCCAATGACCGCTACCTGGGCGTGAACGACCGGATCAACAAGATCTGGGCGCTGTTTGCCCCGACGGTGACCTTTCTGACTGAAATCGGCCTGCTGGTCGTCTGGATCTTTGGTATTTCGCAGGTGGCCAGCAGCACCATCACCGTCGGGGTCCTGGCCGCGTTCCTGGCCTATATCGGGCGGTTCTACACACGGCTCGATTCCATGAGCCGGATCGTTTCACATACGCAGCAGGCTGCGGCCGGTGCCAAGCGCATTTTCGATATTCTCGACCACGTTTCAAGTGTTCCAGACGCCGCGCGTCCGGTACCTCTCGAACGCGTGGAAGGTCGGATTGAAATCCGTAATGCCGGCTTGCGCTATGGCAGCCGTACCGTCTTGCGCAACGTCAACCTGAGTATCGGCGCCGGGGAAATGATTGGTCTGGTGGGCCACAGCGGTTCTGGCAAAAGCTCGCTGGTCAACCTGATCTGCCGTTTTTATGATGTCACCGAAGGCGGCATTCGTGTCGATGGCGTCGATATCCGCTCCTATTCCCTGACTTCCTATCGCCGCAATATTGGCCTGGTGTTGCAGGAACCTTTCCTGTTTTTTGGCACCATCGCCGAAAATATTGCGTACGGCAAGCCCGAGGCCACACGCGAGGAAATTGTCGCGGCTGCGCGCGCCGCGCGCGCGCATGAATTTATTTTGCGTCTGCCCCAAGGCTATGACTCTCTCGTTGGCGAACGCGGTCAGGCCTTGTCCGGTGGCGAACGCCAGCGCATCTCGATCGCACGCGCCCTGCTGATTGATCCACGTATCCTGATCCTGGACGAAGCAACCTCCTCAGTCGATACGACGACAGAAATGGAAATCCAGGAAGCGCTCGATAACCTGATCCAGGGACGCACGACGATCGCGATTGCTCACCGGCTCAGTACCTTGCGCAAGGCCGACAGGCTGGTCGTGCTTGATCGGGGTCAGGTCGTTGAAATTGGGCCGCACGAAGAATTGCTCGCCCGTCAAGGGCATTACTACGCGCTTTACCAGGCGCAACTCAGGGTCGAGGCCGAACCACCTCTGGAACCTGCCAAAGAGGTGCAAAGTGTTTGATTTTTTGCTGTCGCGTAATAGTGCGGGCAGACTGGTGCTGACCATGCCAGACGGTCAGCTTTTTGACGGTGTGACGCCAGTGCGCGCCTTCCCGGTGACGGAGCCCGAGGGGTCGATTGCGATCATGAGTGCCGAAGGCAAGGAAATTGTCTGGGTGGACAAGCCGGCTGACTTGCCCGAAGATGTGCGCGGGTTGGTACAAGAGGAAGTTTCTTCGCGCGAACTCATGCCGGAAATCCATCGCATCAATTCCGTGTCGACGGTCTCGACGCCGAGTACCTGGGACGTCGAAACAGACCGCGGACACACTAGATTTATCCTCAAGGGCGAGGAAGATATCCGCCGGCTGGCGTTGTGGACGCTCATCATCACCGATAGCCACGGCTTGCGTTTTTTGCTGCGTGACATGCAGAAACTCGACAAGGCGAGCCGCCGCATTCTCGATCGCTTCCTCTAGGGCCTGCCGCATCCCGGGCGAGATGCCGCGCGTGTTCAGGGTTTGAACGCACCGATAAATATTGCGGGATCCACGCGGGCGTCATTCAGGCTGACGTTCCAGTGCAGATGCGCACCGGTCACCCGACCAGTCGCCCCAACTTTGCCCAGTGTCTGGCCACGCAACAGCGAGTCGCCTGGCTTGACATCGAGGACCGACAAATGGCAGAACATGCTGATCAGGCCCTGCCCATGGTCAACAAACACGGTTTGCCCGTTAAAGAAATAGTTGCCTACAAGAATGACACGCCCAGCGGCCGGCGCCCGCACCGGGGTTCCGGTCGGCACTGGAAAGTCAGCCCCCGAATGCGGGGCGCGCGGCTCGCCGTTGAAAAAGCGATGCAGTCCAAAGGAGCTTGAAAGGGGGCCGTCCACGGGTTTGTCGAACAGGACGTTGCTGGGTTGACCAGGGCTGAACTGCTGATAGGCCTGGCTCTGCTCCTTGAGTTCGATCTCGATGCGCTTGAGATCTTCGGGCAATGGGTTGACCTGTCGGGTGTTCTTCAACGTAATGCGCTGTTCCTTGTACTTTTTGTCTTGCACGCTAAATGATAGGGTTCGTGCGCCCTGCGAAGTCTGCACGTCGAGAGTCTGTGGTTGCGCAGGCGTGGACAGCGGGATACCCACCAGCGCCACCCAGAGACCGGGCCCGGTCGGAACGATCAGTACCTGCTTACCCTGAAATTTTGCGCCAGGTGGCCTGGACGATTCAATCGGTATGACGGCCACGCCGCCTGGCACCGGGTGGTTCAGGGTATCAAGTGGGTTGGGAGATGCCGCCCAAACCTGCTGACTGATGGCACCGGCGATCAGCATGATCACCACACGCAGTACGTTTACCTTGCTTGTCACACGCATCGCCTGTTAAAGCTTCCAGAGGTACTCGGTTGGGTTTTCCGGGCAAGCGCCGAATTTGCAGACCATGATGGTCGATACGGTATTGGCTGCGGCCAAGGCAAAAAACACCCACACCACGAGGGCACCCAGGCCGCCCAGAACGGCGACCCTGGCCAGTTTCATGTGGTTGCGGTCTATGCACAGCATCACTGCGCAAAACACCATCATGACGACGAAGGCCGCGAAGCCCCACGAGTAAAAGTGCAGACCCCAGAGTGTCGACCCGTACCCCTTGTCGCCTGGCGCGATGTGCAGCAAGATCTGGCGCCCCGAAGTGAGCACGCCGCCCATGGCGGAGGCCAGGATCATCGCGTAGTGGACTGACGACGGGCCATCGCGCACGTTTAACATCATGCCGATTCCCGCCATCATCAAGGCGACACGCTGCAGCAGGCATAGCGGACAGGGCATTTCGTTCTGGAAAATTTGCGAATAAAACGCCTCGACGAGCGAACCGCACACGCAGACCAGGGCAAACAGGTTTAACCAGTGTGACCAGCTTTTGCCGGCAAAACCAGCCTGGCGCAGATCGAGATTGTTCATGCGTCGCGCCTCAGAGAGAAAGATGCAGCGGGTCGGTCATGTGGTATTTCGACCAAGCCAGGAAAATGATGAATGTCACGACCCAGGCACTGATCGCGCCGCTACGTTGGCCGCGCATACTGAGCCATATGGAAATGGCTAACGTCAAGAACGGCAACATCATGATCATGATTGCTGTTTCCAGTAGGTTGCCCGCATCGTGCAGGGGCGAGAGTCGGTGATTGAATTTAGCATGCGAGGATGGGCTGGGCAGATGAGAGGCTGCCGTCAGATCGCGAAGTCGGCGTCGAACGGCGCACCGGTGTGCAGGGTGCGGCCCGCACCGGAGCGCACAATCGCATTCATGGCAAAACAGATGGCGCCATCCATGCGCGCCAGCGACCGATACTCGGCTAGGGTCAGGCCGACCTCGGGCGAACTGCTGGCGGTGTAAGGGTCGATATTGGGTATCGCGCAGCGGGGGCAAGGCTTGACCAGCACGAATTCGACGGCCCCTGTCACCGTGTGGATGGTGAGGGTGTCGAGGTTGTCTTCTTCGTGGGGCTCCAGCCCTTCGATCACGATGTTAGGTCGAAACCGGTGGATGCTCACCGGTTCACCGCCCGCGTCGCCGAGTCGTTCATTGAGTGCGTCGAGCGCGCTCTGTGTGACGATATTGACAGCGAAGCCGTCGCTGAACTGATTGGGGGCTTCGACGCCCTGGGTCCATTGCGTACTGGACAGTCGTCGGGACTGGGCGGAAAAGCGCACCAATCTGAATTGCTTGCCGGGTACAGCCAGGAACGCATCAAGCCAGGCGGCAATCTCGTCGCCCATGTCGTCGCCCAAGACCGTGTCGTTCCAGATCGACACCGGGCGTGCGACGCCTGCTGTCGCAAACGGTACCTCAATGGTCGGGCAATTGGGTGCGGAAAGAATCAGGGCAGTATCGGTCAGCAGCGGGACGATCCAGACCATGTGCGGAATCTGTCGTTGCGTCAGGAATTGCCCGGTCTGATCGACAATCATCCACTCCCGGTCCCATTTCAGTCCGCAAGCCGTGACATCCGACACACTCAGCTCAATGCCGGCGCACGATTTGACCGGGTAAATGAATAGTTGTGCAATCACGCCAGTGCAGTC
Source organism: uncultured beta proteobacterium (assembly GCA_903821335.1). Classification (GTDB taxonomy): domain Bacteria; phylum Pseudomonadota; class Gammaproteobacteria; order Burkholderiales; family Burkholderiaceae_B; genus Zwartia. The sequence continues at coordinate 54,885 of CAIJKV010000005.1, read as the reverse complement.
TGCCATGTCAGGGTTCCGGATCGAGGGAAGGCGAGTTCATTCTAGCCGCCAGAAGGCTTAAACTAACGCTGTCGCAGTGGATATATTGCCAGGATTGAACCATGCCCTCATTTGACGTTGTTTCCGAAGTTGATAAACATGAATTGACCAATGCGGTCGATCAGGCCAATCGCGAGCTTTCCACGCGCTTTGATTTCAAAGGGACGCAGGCCAAGTTTGAACTGGACGATCTGGTGGTGACGCAGGTGGCGTCGAGCGCGTTCCAGCTCAAGCAGATGATTGATATCTTGCGTGCCAGACTGAGTGCGCGCGGCATCGATACCCGTTGCATGGATGTGGCCGACCCGCTTGAAAACTTGGGTGGTGCCCGCCAGAAAGTGACCATCAAGCAGGGTATTGAACAGCCGATTTCAAAAAAGCTGATCGCAGCCATCAAAGAAAAAAAACTGAAAGTGGAAACCCAGATCACCGGTGAAAAACTGCGCATCATCGGCAAGAAGCGCGACGATCTCCAGGGTGCGATTGCTTTGCTGAAAACCGTCGATGTCGAATTGCCGCTTCAGTTCAATAATTTCAGGGACTGATTAACGCTGGCCCGTCCTGGCATCGCCAAACAGCTTGCCCAGGCCGCGCGGCTGCGAGCGCCAGTACTGCTTAGGCGCCTGGACTTGTGCGCCGAGTGCCGCCGCGGCATGCCATGGCCAGCGCGGGTCATACAACATCGCGCGGGCCAGGGCGACCAGGTCGGCCTCGCCTTTGGCGATGATGTCCTCGGCTTGTTGGGGGTCGGTGATCATGCCGACGGCGATCGTGGTCAGGCCCGTGCCATGCTTGATCTGGGTGGCCAGTGGCACCTGGTAGCCGGGTCCGACCGGAATTTGTTGCAGTGGCGACACACCACCGCTTGAAACGTGGATGAAGTCGCAGCCAAGTGCTTTGAGCCGCAGGCCCAGTTCAATGTTTTCCTCGGGCGTCACGCCGCCTTCGACCCAATCGGTAGCCGATACCCGCACACCCAGCGCCACGTCTGATGGCACGACCCGCCGCACGGCCTCAAACACTTCGAGTGGGAAACGCATGCGGTTTTCAAGCGATCCGCCATATTGATCGGTGCGCTGGTTGGAAATCGGTGACATGAACTGGTGCAGCAGGTAACCATGCGCATGGTGCAACTCGACACCCTTGAAACCGATGCGCACGGCCCGTTTTGCCGAGTCGACGAACGCCTGAACGATGCGAACCATATCGGCTTGTTCCATCGCGATCGGGGCGGGCTCGTCCACCAGGTGAGGCGTGGCAGAGGGGCCGTAGGGGCGCCAGCCGCCGTCCTGTGGCAACTGCAGCAGGCCGCCGTCCCAGGGGCGGTGGCTTGAGGCTTTGCGTCCGGCATGGCCGAGCTGAATCATGATCGGCATGGACGCGTACTCGCTGATGGAATCGAACACGCGCGCAAGAGCCGCTTCAGTTTCGTCAGACCACAGTCCCAGGCATCCTGGCGTGATCCGCCCCACGGCTTCGACGGCGGTCGCCTCGATGATGAGTGCGCCGGCGCCCGATAGGGCCATCTGGCCAAGATGAATCAGGTGCCAGTCGTTAGCATTGCCGTCAATGGCCGAGTATTGGCACATCGGTGCGATCACGATGCGGTTTTCCAGCATGACGGGGCCGAGGGCAAACGGCGAGAAAAGCTTGCTCATTGAGGGAGTCCATGTTTGGGTGAAAAGATGACGTCGATGCTACTGGCTGGCGGCGGTGCCCGCAAGTCAGGCCGTGGCCTGCTCCCAGGCCAGCATGGCGGCCTTGCGTTCCGGGCTCCAGCGATATTGTCCGCTGTCACCCGTTTCCCTGATCACCCGGTGGCAGGGGATCAGGTAGCCGATCGTGTTGGCTGCCATGGCCGTGCCGACTGCGCGCGCGGCTTTGGGGCTGCCCGCGCGTTGTGCCAGCTGTCCATACGACAGAAGTTGGCCGGGCTGCAGGCGTAGCAAGGCCTCCCAGACCTTGAGCTGGAAATTGGTGCCGCGCAGCAGAAGGTGCAACGTGCCTGGCCGGGCGGTCCTGGAAAAGATCAGGTCCGCCGAGCGCTGGCCCTGCGCATCATCGCGCACGACATGCGCCGCAGGCCACTGGCTCTGAAGTTGTGCAAGGACGGGTTGCACATCACTTTCAGTCGCATCGTCTGCGGGCACATGACTTTGACGTGCCTCGCAGTCGAAAAACTGCAGAAAACAAAGGCCGCGAGTGGTCCAGCCAAGCAGGCAATGCCCAAAAGGTGTTCGGGCAATACCGGTACCGATCTCGACGCCGAGCCCGCCCGTCTGCACCTCGCCCGGTGTCATGGCCTCGCATGTCACCATCAGGTCATGCAGGCGTCCGGGTCCGGACAGCCCAACGTGCAAAGAGGTGCTCAATACGTCCGCCGAGGCTCGCAAGCACTGTCTCGCATGCTCTTTGGTCAGGTATTGCAGGAATCGCTTGGGCGAAATACCGGCCCACTCGGAAAAGACACGTTGCAGGTGGTGTTCGCTCAAGCCGACTGCAGCGGCAACGTCGGCCAGCGTCGGTTGAACACCCGCGTGCGTCCGGATGTAGCGGATGGCGCGCGCGATCGTCTGGTAATGCACCGATGGCGGTTGAATCTCGGACATGATATGGCGGCCTGTGGGGTGAGTGGCCAGTTTAAGGATGTGGCGGAAAAACTCCACCCGATTCTTGCGATGGTAAACGGCTTGGCGTCACGGCATGGTGCTTGCCACAAGCTCTGCAAACGAAACCAGTTTGCCGGCGATGGCGCTCGCCGCAACGGTGGCCGGGCTGGCCAGCCAGACATCTCCCGGACCCGACCTGCCCGGAAAATTGCGATTGATCGCGCTGACAGTGACCTGACCGGATTCGGAAGACGACCCCGGGCCGCAGTTGGCACACGCGCCACAGGCGGGCTGGAGGATTTCCGCACCCACTGCTTCGAAAGCGGCGAGATAGCCTTTTTCCACACAGTAGTCGCGCACGCCTTGCGTGCCGTATTGCAGATAGAGGCTGACGCCGGGAGCCGTTTTCAGCCCACGCGCTGCAGCCCAGGACAGCACCGCGTAGTACTGATCGAAGTCTTCCCGTTTGCCTGCCGTGCAGGAACCCCCATAGGCGATGTCGATGGCGACCCGATCCGTGAGTGACGACAGTGCAACGCCATTGCCGGGGTCGCCGGGGCGCGCCACCATGGGTGTGAGCACGGTTCCATCGATCTCGATTGTCTTGGCATACGTCGCACCCGCGTCACTCTTCATCCAGGGTTCGAGGACGACATCGATACCCCGTCGTTCCTTGATGAAAAGCACACTCTGTTCGTCGGGTTCGACCAGCCCGGTGAAACCACCCAGCTCGGCAGTCATGTTGGTGAGCGTTGCGCGTTCATCGACGGACATTGCCCGCACGGCGGAGCCCCCGAATTCGAACACCTTGCCCACGCCTGCGCCGGCACGAATCGCCCGGTCGGCCAGCAAGTGCAGCACGACGTCTTTGGCCGTGATGCCGGCCGACAGGGGGCCGCGCACGTTGATGCGCAACGTCTCGGGCATGGTAAAGCGCACCGCCCCGGTCACGAAGGCGTTGGCCATGTCAGTGGTGCCCACGCCAAACGCGACGCAACCCACGGCGCCACTGTGCGGCGTATGTGAATCCGTTCCCGCGATCAGTTGGCCAGGGAGCGCATAATTTTCCGTCATCAGCGCGTGCGAGATGCCTTGCGATCCTGTGTTGTTCGGGTCCCCGGCATCAAGCTGTTGCAGGTAGCCGTGATCTGTCAGATTGTGGCGCCGGACAAAGTTGCGGTGCGCGACTGACAGTGCCTTGACCCCACCCACCAGGCCGTGTTTCAAGTGCACCGGGCTGCGATGCACATACGACAGGTGGTCTTCAAAACAGAGGATGGTCGCGGGATCGTGCAAGGTCAGCGTGTCGCCAAAGTGCTTGTCGAGCACGTGCGCCGCCATGCCGGTGTAGTACTCATGAATGAAGCGCAAATCAGCACGCACAAAACCACCTTCGCCGGCGCGCAGCCAACCCGGCGCGTCTTCGTTCGACAGCAGATGTCGCGCAACGATTTTTTCAAATAGCGTGAGAGGCCTGGTCGTCGGTGCTGCCGCAGTGGCGCTCGCCGCACGCAACTTCAGCTGGCCGTAGTGGAGCAGGCCGCCCACCCGAAGAATTGCGGCGGCAACGGCGTCGCGTCCCACCAGCAGTTCATCAAGCGAAATGGGTTCACCCCGCCTGATTCGCTCAATCAGGCCGAAGTCCGACGAGGTGAACAGGCCAAGGTTGTCAGCGTTCTGACGGTAGATCCGTTCAAAACTTTCGGCGATGATGAGGCGCACACCCGCCGCTTGCTCGGCGACCACGCTGTGTTCGCGCGAGCTGCCCTTGCCGTAGCGTTTTCCCGCGACGACAACCTCGATTCCGGCCGTGCGGATGGCGTCACGCCCGACCGGCAGTTGAGCACCCACGCTCAGGCCGGTATAGGGGTAGCGCCCAAGCTGGTCATCGAAGTGCACCATGATGGGCAGGGGCGAAATCTCGTCAGTCGACACGTCGTCCCGTAACTTGCCCGCAGCGTCTGGCTTCAGTTGCGTCCCGACAAGCTGTGCCTGAATGATTGCCGGATCTTCGCTCAGGAACAGAATGCGCGGGGCGAAAGTGATCGGGTGATTGGACGCCACGCTCAGGGTGTTGCCGTCGGGCACGGACTTGATCACAGTGGCGGTGCCCAGTATCGCGCCGACCCCAGGGTGGCTGTCAACCATGACTGGCTGGCCAACAAGCTTGCGCACTTTTTTTTCGATCGCAGGTCGGTGTGCATGGAATCTCCGGTGATTCAATTTTTATACGTCTCTACAGATCGTGCAGAGTCAGACGCGTGGTTTCGGTCGACGCACAGCTGAATATGGATTTATAACTGATTGAAGGGCGGCAAGTGTCCTGGGCGGGTGTTAACCTGAGTGCGTTGTCCTGCACGCACGCTTTGTTGACCCTCTGGTCATGTTCTGTTTGGGTGTGGGGTTGGTGTTGAACGAAACTTCAGGAATTGAATCATCATGAAAATACGCAAAATTCTGACTGCTGCCGTGCTGGGCCTGGCAGTGATGTCCGCAGGCGCGGTGTATGCCCAGGAAGCCAAGAAACCATCCGGAACCGTGACCATCAATGAGACGCAGTTTGGTCTGATCGTGGGCGGCAGCGTAGGGGGTGGCGAGTTGACCTACAAGGGTAAAAAGTATCCGTTCAAGATTGGTGGCATCAGCCTGGGTGCCAATATCGGCATCTCCAAACTAGCCGCGTCGGGCGAGGTGTATGACTTGGCCGACATGTCTAAATTCCCGGGCACTTATGCCAAGCTGGACGGCAACATCACTCTGGGTGGCGGCGTGGGTGGCACCGTGCTCAAGAACGAGAATGGCGTCATCATGCGTTTGCAAAGCACGCAGCAAGGCCTGCAGTTCAACCTGGGTGCCAGTGGCGTGACCGTCAAAATGGAGAAGTAATCACGATCCTCAGGCCGTGCGATGCCGCGTGAGCAGTGCCTCGCGCGTGGTGGGTTGCGCCAGGCGCTCAAGCCACCACTGCAACGCGCGGCCGGGTTGTGTGTCGCTTTGCCGCCAGGCGTAACGCAGACTCGTGATGCGTTCGGGTTGCGCAACGGTCTTGATGACCAGACGACCACTTTCCAGGTAGGGCAGTGCCATGGCCTCGGGTACAAAACCACCACCCAGCCCGCGTATCTGCGCGTCCATTTTTTCTTGCATGGTGGCAACGGTCATGACGTCCTGTCCGCGTGTCACGCCGATGGTCATGCCGCTGCCGCGCTGCACGGAGTCAGCGACCGAGATCACGCGATACTTTGCTGTCTGTTCCGGCGCGAGGGGCTCGTCTGCGCTGGCCAGCGGGTGGTGCGGCGCGACGGCAAATACAAACGACACGTCGCCGATAGGCTGATGATGGATGGCCCGGCCGACCATCATGGCTTCCTCGGGAACTCCGATCGCCAGGTCAGCCTGACCATTGTTGAGCGCAGAGATTGTTCCCGATAACGCCTCGTCGCGCAGTCGCAGGCGTGTCGGTGGGTTTGTGGCCAAAAAGGCTGCGCATAACTCCATGATCGCCGCACGCGCGATGATGGTGTCCACGGCGATGGTGAACTGGGCTTCCCAGCCTGTCGCAATGCGCTTGACGCGGTTGGCGATGGCATCCAGGTCTTCAAGGAGTTTGGCGCTCTCGCGCATGAGTTCCTGGCCGGCCGCCGTGGGTTTTGCCTGACGCGAACGACGGTCGAACAGCAGCACATCCAGGGCGTCCTCGAGTTGCCGCACCCGGTAAGTCAGGGCGCTGGGCACCAGGCCCAGTTTGCGGGACGCCGCGGCAAAACTCCCCGTTTCAGCAATCGTCTGCAGCATGCCGAGCGCTTCCGGGGTCAGAACATCTTGCGGTTTTCGCATGATATTTCCATTATCGTTCAGAATATTTGAATGATGCCATCAATTTGGCTTGATGATCAGCACCCTTGTCAGCTTTAAAGTTTCACTCATGCAAACAAGACCCTGACTCAGGGACAAAAAAGGCAATGTCATCATGATCAAGCTTCGCCGATCGCAGGAACGCGGGTACGCCGATCACGGCTGGCTCAGGTCGTTCCACAGCTTTTCCTTTGCCAATTACCTTGACGAGGCCCACATGGGCTGGGGAAATTTGCGGGTGATCAATGAAGACCGCATTGAACCAGGCAAGGGATTTGGCACCCATGGTCATCGCGACATGGAAATCATCAGTTATGTCCTGGAAGGCAATCTTGCTCACAAGGACAGCATGGGCAACGTCAAGGGCATCCCGCCCGGCGATGTGCAGCGCATGAGTGCGGGTAGCGGCGTGCGTCACAGCGAATTCAATCATGCGCAAGGCCAGACAACACATTTTCTGCAGATCTGGATTGAGCCGAATGTGCAGGGCATTGAGCCCGGGTATGAGCAGAAGACCTTTCCTGCTGCGGACAAACGCGGCAAGTTGAGACTGGTCGCGTCACCAGAGGGCACGAACGGGTCGGTCACCCTGCATGCCGACGCCTCGTTGTACGCCGGTTTGCTTGATGGCGCGCAAGAGGCGCATCTCGCACTGAATCCTCAGCGCAAGGGTTACGTGTTCCTGGTGCGTGGCGAGTTGCTGGTCAATGGCCTGCAGTTGGTCGCGGGTGATGCCGCCCTGTTGGACCAGGAAAGCATGGTGTCGTTGACGCAGGGCCTGGACGCCGAAGTGCTGGTGTTTGACCTTGCTGCCTAGAAAATTTGAATGTTGATTTTGATTTTGATTTTGATTTTGATTTTGTAATTTTTTCACACTATTTTATAGCTGAATCCCAGCGTATTTAAAGGAAAGCACCATGTTCACCGTTCTTCAGAACCCTCTCTCGTTTCTTGGCCGATTATTGATGGCTTCGCTGTTTCTGCCTGCTGGCATTGCCAAACTCACTGGCTTCGCAGCAACAGTTGGCTACATCGCCTCGGTGGGCATGCCGATGCCAGCAGTCTCGGCGGTGATTGCCCTGATTGTTGAGGTCGCGGGTGGTATCGCACTGGTGATCGGTTTTGGCACCCGTACCGCAGCGCTGGTGCTGGCTGTCTTCACGCTGGTCGCCTCGTTTTTCTTCCACGCCTACTGGGCGGCCCCGGCTGAGCAGCACATGATCGTGTCTTTGTTGTTCTACAAGAACATCGCTGTCGTGGGTGGCCTGCTGTTCCTGGTGGCCTTTGGTGCCGGCGGCTGGAGCCTTGACGCCAAGCGCGGCAACTAAACCCGTGTTGCAGGAAAACCGTGCCTGAACCCAGCTCAGCGGACGTTGCATCGTGTCACCCGAGTGATGATTTCGGGCATACTGTGCAATGTCCAGCGCACGCTGGGTTTTGTTTCACCCGGATCATGAAAAAACTTTTACTGGGTTGCATCGCCGACGATTTTACCGGTGCCACGGACTTGGCCAATAACCTCGTGCGATCGGGCATGCGGGTGGTGCAAACGATAGGCGTTCCTGCGCATCCGCTCGACGCCGAGGTTGACGCGGTCGTGGTGTCGCTCAAGTCACGCACGATCGCGCCCGCTGCGGCTGCACGCCAGTCAGTCGAGGCGCTGGCATGGTTGCGTGCCCAGGGCGCGCAACAAATTTATTTCAAATACTGTTCGACGTTTGATTCAACGCCCACTGGCAATATCGGGCCCGTGACTGACGCGCTGATGGATGCGCTCGGCACAGACTTCACCATTGCAACACCTGCCTTCCCCGACGCGGGGCGCACCGTGTTCAAGGGCTATTTGTTCGTGGGCGATGTGTTGCTGCACGAAAGCGGCATGCAGGATCACCCGCTGACGCCGATGACCGATGCCTGCCTGACACGCGTGCTGCAGCCACAGACGCGCCACAAGGTTGGCCTGATCGACTACACGGTGGTCGCCCAAGGCGAGGCAGCCATTCGTGCCCGCATCGCGGCCTTGCGCGCCGACGGCGTCGGGATCGCAGTGGTTGACGCGATCAGCAATGCCGACTTGCAGCGACTCGGTCCGGCCCTCTCTGACATGCCGCTGGTGACTGCAGGGTCCGGCGTGGCGATTGGTTTGCCGGCCAATTTCGGCATTGCCCCCAATCCTGCCGCGTCGGCACTCCCTGCCGCGCAGGGTTTGAAAGCGATCATCTCGGGCAGCTGCTCACGCGCGACCAACACGCAGGTGGCTGCCTTTTTACAGTCGGGTCGTCCGGCGCTTGCACTCGATCCCCTGAGCCTGGTTGATGGTGACGATACGGTCATCGAGACCGTGCTCGCGTGGGCGATCCCTGCGCTTGCGCAGGGCCCTGTGCTGATTTATTCAACGGCCAATCCCGACGACCTGAAACGCGTGCAGCTTGAACTGGGCGTACAGCAGGCCGGAGAGAGAGTCGAACAGGCACTTGCCCGCATCGCGCAGGGCCTGGTCCGCGCCGGTGTCAGACAACTGGTGGTGGCCGGTGGTGAAACATCGGGTGCCGTGGTGCAGGCGCTTGGCATGGAGCAGTTGCAGATTGGCGCCCAGATTGATCCGGGTGTGCCTTGGTGTGCCGCACGTTGCGCGGTGGCTGGCGACTTGATGCACATCGCCCTGAAATCAGGCAATTTCGGGACTCCCGATTTCTTTGCCAAGGCCTTCGACAGGATCACATGATGGCCGTGTCCACTCACTGCGCTGACTCAGGATTTTTGCGTGAAGAAGTCTGTCGCGTCGGCCGTAGCCTTTTCGAGCGCGGCTATGTGCACGGATCAACCGGCAACATCAGCGTGCGCATCCCGGTCGTGGCGGGCGGCGGGTTCCTGATTACCCCGACTGACGCTTGCCTGGGGTTTCTCGATCCGGAACGGCTCGCGCATGTTGATGAGCACGGGCAACAAACGGCAGGCGACCGCGCAAGCAAAACCCTGGCGCTTCATCAGCGCATTTATGCGGCGGCACCCGGCGCGGGCTGTGTGATCCACACGCATTCATCGCATCTGGTCGACCTGACGCTGCGTGGCGTCTGGAGTCCGACCGACATCCTGCCTCCTCTCACGCCGTATTACGTGATGAAGGTCGGTCATGTGCCCCTGATCCCCTATTTTCGTCCGGGAGATCCGCAGGTGGCGGATCTGGTCGAGCAGCAGATTGTTCTGCATGCACGACGTGGCCAGACCCTGCTTGCCGTGATGTGCGAACGGCTCGGGCCTCAGGTCTGGAACGACTCGCTTTCAAGCGCCATGGCCACGCTCGAAGAGCTGGAGGAAACGGCAAAATTGTGGTTGCGCAGCGCATGCAGTGCGGCCCCACTGTCTGACGAAGCGATCGACGTGCTTCGCAAGCAATTCAACACTTCCTGGTAAAACATACGATGAAAATTCTGATAACTGGTGCTGCGGGCTTTCTGGGTACCATGCTGGCCCGGGCGCTTCTGAATCAAGGTACGTTGCGTGGTGTGTCCTTGACCGGCGTGACGCTGACTGATCTCGTTGAGCCACGTCCAGATTTGGCCAGGCATCCCCTTGTCAGGGTTGTAACGGGTGACTTGCTCGATAGCATGGATGAGGTTCTGAAAGTTGAGCATGATGCCGTGTTTCACCTGGCTTCCGCAGTGTCCGGTGAATGCGAAGCCAATTTTGACCTGGGTTTGCGTTCAAACCTCGATGTCACACGTGCCCTGCTTGACGGGCTGCGCGCGCAGCACACACGCACCGGTGAGATACCTACCTTTTTCTTTTCCAGTTCCGTCGCGGTGTTTGGCTCTGATCCCGCGCTGCCGCTTGCTGGCGTCGTGCACGACGAAACGCTGCCAACGCCACAGTCGAGCTACGGCATACACAAGTTCATCTGCGAGCAACTTGTGGCAGACTACACCCGCAAAGGTTACATCGATGGGCGTGCGGCCAGGCTGATGACGGTGTCGGTGCGCCCTGGGAAACCCAATGGCGCTGCCTCCAGTTTTCTGTCTGGCATCATCCGCGAACCACTTGCGGGCGTGGCCACCGTGTGCCCAGTTGAGTTGTCGACCGAAGTGGCGCTGTCCTCGCCCGCCAGGACGGTCGAGGGCATCATCGCCGTCGCCGAAACAGCCCGTGGGGCTTTCGGTGGACGCACAGCACTCAATCTGCCTGCACTCACTGTCACGGTTGGCAAAATGTTGCAGGCACTCGAAGAGGTCGCAGGCAAAGATGTTGCGCGCCTGGTGACGGTGGCCCCAGACCCCGCGATCGCCAGCATCGTGGGGGGATGGCCCGCGCGCTTTGACTGCCAGCGTACCCGCCATTTCGGCCTCAAGCCAGACGCTTCCTATAAACAGATCATCGAGCAATACATCCACATGATACGCAGATAGTATTGCCTGATGGCCTGTTGCGTTCAAGGCAATCCCTAGACCACGATGGCGTGTGCGGCACCATCCATGGTCACGATGGCTCCCGTGACGTAGCTGGCACGATCCGACGACAGGTATACGACGGTATCGGCGACTTCCTCGGGTGTGGCCAGGCGGCCCATAGGCACGCGCTGGGTCGCTTGCGACATGGCTTGATCTTCGCTGATCTGCTCATGTTTTGCGGTCACTTTCATTCCCTCTTTCAGGCGCTCTGTCAGCGTGGCGGCTGGGTTCACGGCGTTGACGCGAATCCCATACGGTGCGTAAGCCGCAGCCAGACCGGCGCTCGCCAGCATCAGAGCTGCATTGGCGCTGCCACCCGAGATGTGTAGCGTCGAGGCGACCTTGCCACCCGCGCCGACGACGTTAATGACCACACCCTGTCCACGCGTCGCCATGCGTTTGATTGCGGGATCAATCATGTTGATATACGTGAAGAACTTCGCATCCATCGCATTGCGCCAGATTTCAGGCGTCAGATCAGGCGCGGCCGTTCGCTTGGCTGCCCCTGCGGAATTAACAAGAATGTCGAGTCCTCCAAACACCAGTTCCGCCTGGTCCAGCACACGCACCGCGGCGTCCGGGTGCTTGAGGTCGGCGGCAAACACGGCAATGTGGTTTGCAGCAGCGGGAAACTCGGCCATCAGGGTTTGCCTGGCGGCGTCCAGGTTTGCCTGATCTCTTGAGACCAGACTGACCTTTGCACCTTCCTCAAGAAAGACGCGTGCGCAGGCCAGGCCAATGCCCTTGCTGCCACCTGTAATGAGAACGTGCTTGTTGCCTAGGTGTAAGTCCATGCTTGCTCCGTGATGATGATTGAAAAATATTATTCGGGCTGAATGCCTTGCTGTTTGACCAGCGCTGCCCATCGGTCGATTTCAGTGTCTATCTGTTTTGCCGCTTGTTCGCTGGTACTGGCCACGACGGTCAGCCCCATGTCGTGAATCATTTTTTGTGCTTCGGGTGTTTTCAAGCCGGTATTGATGTCGTGATTCAGACGGGCAATCACTGGCGCCGGTGTGCCACGCGGCGCGGCGAAACCGACCCAGAAATCCATCTCCATGCCGGGCATGCCAGCCTCGGCCGAGGTCGGCACATCGGGCAACACAGCGGAACGCTTATCTGACAGCACCATCAGCGCACGTAGTTTGCCACTTTGAATATAGGGGAGCACGGTGGTGACTGTGGTGACAAGTACCTGAACTTGGCCGGCCATCAGGTCAGCCAGTACCGCGCCGGCTCCGCGGTAAGGTACATGCACGATCGAGATGTCGGCCATGCTCTTGAACAGTTCCCCGCCAAGGTGCGTATTGGTGCCGATGCCACCAGACCCAAAATTGAGTTTGCCCGGCTGTGCGTGTGCCAGGGCAATCAGCTCCCTGACATTATTGGCAGGTACGGCGGGATTGATCACCAGCACATGCGGAACCGATACGGCAATGTCGATCGGCGCAAAGGCGGTCTTTGAGTCGTAGGGCAGGTTGGGCGCGAGGCCGGCAGCGATGGTGTAGGACATCTCCATGGCGAGTAGTGTGCTGCCGTCCGGTGTCGCGCGCGCGGCACTGGTTCGGCCCACGGCACCACCGCCACCCTGGCGGTTCTCGACGATGACTGGCGTGTGCGTGCGCGTGCCGAGTTGCTGCGCGATCAGGCGCGCCACGATGTCGGTCGTGCCGCCCGTGGCGAACGGAACGATGATGGTGATGGGCCTTGGGTTGCCGGACTGGGCAACGGCTGCGCCACTGAAAGCGCACGCCAGACTTGCCACCGCGATCAGACGATGAATGATGTTCCTGGTAGGCATGGTGTCTCCGTTTGTTTTTATTGGGCATGTAAAACGACTGGGTCCAAGACTTTCTAGAAGGAAATGCCCGTCTCCTGAATCAGTTTGGCCCATTGTTGCTGCTCTGAAAGGATGTACTGGGCTGCCTTGGCTGCCGAGCCCCCCAGCGGCGTGCTGCCTTCGGCGGCCAGTTGTGCGAGTAGAACGGGATTCTTGAGTGCGTTGTTCACGGCAACATTCAGTCGTTCGACGACTTCAGGTGGCGTGCCCGCCGTGGTCACCGCGACCTTCCAGTCGACCGCCGCAAACCCTGGAAAACCAGACTCGGCAACGGTTGGGACGTTGGGCAGTGAGGCCAGGCGCTGCGACGACGTGACAGCAAGGGCACGCAACTTACCCGTATGAATGAGCGACACGATCCCCTGGGGCGTGGCCAGCATGAAGTCAGTTTGCCCGCCCATCAAGTCAGTCAGTGCTGGCGAGGCTCCCTTATACGGAACGATCAATATTTTGTACCCCGCGCGCTGGGCCAGCATTTCACCGGCCAGGTGCCCCACCGTACCCAGGCCCGCGACACCCTGGCGCAGGCCGCCAGCATCTTGCCTGGCGGCGGCCATGAGGTCGGCCATGGTTTGATAGGGTGACTCGGCGCGCACGATCAATAGCATGGGGACTTCGGCGACCAGAGCGATGGGTGCGAAATCCTTGCTGGCGTTGAACGGCATGGCGGGCATGATGGCCGGGTTGATGGCCAGGTTCGAGGTCTGCCCCATGCCTAGGGTGTACCCATCGGGTTTGGCTTTCGCTACATTGTCCATGCCAATGTTGCCACCGGCACCGGGTTTGTTTTCGACTACGAACGTCCAGTGTGTATCACGTGCCATCTTGTCGGCAAGATTGCGCGTGACGACGTCCGTGCCGCCGCCTGGCGTGTAGGGCACGATCAATCGTATGGCATGTTCGGGCCAGGCAGGCTGCGCCGTTGCGCGCGCAGGACCTGCCATGAACCATGCTGCGAGACCGGTGATGGTCAGGACACGGACTAAGCTGTTCATGGCTGGCAACCCACCACGCCCTCGGCGCGCAGCACTGCAATGTCCTCAGCGCTATAGCCTATGCCGAGGAGTAAATCAACGGTGTCCGCACCAAGCTTGGGCGGGCCTTTACGTAATGGCAGGCGCTTGCCGTCCAGGGCCAGCGGTAGCAGCGCGACGCGCGTTTGAATTTCGCGCCCCGCGCCGGTGTTGTCGGCTGGAATCGTGACCGGCGTCAGCCCACCGGTCGCCAGCAGGTGTGGATCGTCAAACAGTTCCTCTGGCCGGGTAATGGGCGCAAAGGGCAGGCCGGTTTTTTCAAACCGGTCACTGAGCTCTTTTGCACTGAACGGTGCAAAACGTTCACGAAGAATCGGAATCAACCATTTACGCATCGTGACGCGGTCATTGTTCGTCACCAGGCGCGCGTCATTTTTCAGGTCATCGAACGCGAACTCTTTGCAGAGGATCGCCCACTGTGTGTCACTGACTGCGGATAAGAATATTTGTTCGCCATCCTTGACGGTGAACACATCGTAGACTGCCCAGGCGCTGATGCGGTTGGGCATGGGGTCTGCGGGCTTGCCCGTCACGGCGAACTGCATCATGTGCTGCGCCACCAGGAAGACATTGTTTTCAAACAGAGCGCTGGCAACCTCTTGCCCATGCCCGGTGCGCGCGCGTTGTTGCAGCGACGCGAGCACGCCGATCGCACCAAACATCCCGCCCATGATGTCATTGACGCTAGTGCCCGCGCGCAACGGGCGGCCTTCCGGCCCAGTCATGTAAGCCAAGCCACCCATCATCTGCACGACCTCGTCGAGTGCGGTGCGGTGATCGTAGGGACCTGGTAAAAATCCCTTATGTGACACATAAATCAATTTTGGATTGAGTGTGGATAAGGCCGCGTAGCTAAAGCCCAGCTTGTCCATCGTGCCGGACTTGAAGTTTTCGCTGAACACGTCGGCGCCTGCGACAAGCTTGAGGATGATTTCGCGGCCGCGGGGGTCTTTGACGTCGACCGCAATACTTTTTTTGTTGCGGTTGAACATGGGGAAAAAGCCGGAGCCTGCGCCCAGCAATTTTCGTGTGTTGTCGCCAGCGATCGGTTCGACCTTGATGACTTCGGCACCGAGGTCGCCCAGGATCATGCCACAGGTCGGACCCATCACCATGTGCGTGAATTCGACCACGCGTATGCCGTCCAGAGGAAGTGATTCAGACATGGAAGATCTCTTGTTTAAAGCCTGTGCAGCGGCGCATGGTTGGCTGGATGTTTGACATAATGGAAGGGTTCGTTATACCACCGCGCCAGCCGGGATAATCATCCCGCATTGCAGCAAAAGGAGTCTGTTTCTCATGCATGATCATGTTTCCGTCCGGGTCGTCGACTACCTCTCTCCCAAAGATCGCGTGGCGCTGGTATCGCTGCTGGATATGTATGCGCGAGATCCGATGGGAGGCGGCAAGCCACTGGCCGTGGATGTCCAGGCGCGTCTGTGCGATGACCTCGCCGGGCTTGCCGGAGCCGTGAGTTTCATTGCGTGGCTCGATAACCGGCCCATTGGTTTGCTCAACGCCATGCGCGCGTACTCAACCTTCAAGGCACGTCCCCTGATGAATGTTCATGACATCGCGGTCGCACCCGACTGTCGTGGCAAGGGCGTCGGCCGTGCTTTGCTGGCTGCGCTTGAACAGCATGCCCTGCAGAGTGGGTGTTGCAAACTCACGCTCGAAGTCCTGAGCGGCAATTGCCTGGCGTTGCAAGCCTACACGGGCTTCGGCTTCGAGCACTATGCGCTCGACCCCGAAGCCGGACAGGCGTTGTTCATGCAGAAGTGGCTATAGCCCGCTATTAAAAAGATGCGACGGCGCCATTTGAGCGCGGGTCGTAGCCGCCTTCCATCACGCCGTTCGGATGGCGGATCAGCATGCCTGCATGTCCAACGGCCTCGTCCCAGGCGCCAATCGTTTCGACCTCATGGCCAAGTGCGCGCAGCGCGGTCAGGGTGGACGCATCAAACCGGCTTTCAAGTTTAAGAGAGTCGCTGGACTGTCCCCAAGTCCTGCCAAGCAGCCATCGTGGTCGTTCGATCGCTTGTTGGGGATGGTCGCCAAAGCGCACCGCGCGATTGAATATGGTGGCTTGCGTCTGGGGCTGGCCATCTCCACCCATCGTGCCGTACACCATCACGCCGCCGTCGCCTCGCTGCGCCATCGCCGGGTTCAGCGTGTGGAATGGCTTCTTGCCAGGTTCCAGCGTGTTGATGTGCAGGGGGTTCAGTGAGAAGCTGCAACCACGATTTTGCCAGTTCACACCCGAAGTCGGGAGCACCACACCCGAGCCGAATTCGTGATAAATGCTCTGGATAAAGGACACGGCGATGCCATGGCGATCGATGACGCCCATCCAGATGGTGTCTCCTGGCGAGGTTTTTTTGCCCCAGGGCGCAGCCTGCTCAGTGTTGAGCCGGGCGGCTAGCGCATCAATGCGTCCGGCAGACAGCAGTTCCTGGGCTGCGATCTTCATGAAGGCCGGGTCGGTCAGGTATTGGTCCCTGACGCCGAAGGCCAACTTGGTGGCCTCGACCTGCGCGTGAATGAATGCCGCGCCCTCAGGGTCGTGATCCCAGCCTTGTACGCGATCCATGATTCCCAGGATCAGCAGCGACACCAGACCTTGCGACGGTGGCACCATGTTGTAGAGCTTGTTGTTGCCAAAGGAGGTCTTCAGCGGATCGACCAGCAGCGCACGATGTGCCTTGAGGTCGGACAGCGTCAGCGGGCTGCCGGCCTGGGCGAGTTCCGCTGCCATGCTCCTGGACAGCTTGCCACGGTAGAACGAATCGGTTCCGTCTCGGGCGATGGCGCTCAACGTGTCGGCCAGGCGGGTCTGTGTGAACAGCGTCCCGGCGGCGGGCACCTGTCCATCGCGCAGGAAGGACTGGGCAAAGCCGATATGTTTCCGGAGTTCGTCCTGCTTGGCTGCAGTGCAGGCTGCCTGACTGTTGGTGACAGCAATGCCTTGGCGCGCCATGAAGATCGCGTCGGCCAGCAGGCGCGACAGTGGCAGTTTGCCGCTCAGGTGCTGCCTGGACAGGGCATGGGCCGCACCCCACCCTGAAATGGTGCCGGCCACGGTCAGGGCGGCGGTGCCCCCCCGAAAGGGAATGCTGTCGGTCATGTCGCGCTGGCGATACCAGTCCCGTGTGGCGGCCTGTGCGCTTTTGCCGCTGGCATCAATGCCACCGGGCCGGTTGTTGGGACCATTGATCACCCAGAAGCCGTCACCGCCAATTGAATTCATGTGCGGGTAGACCACTGCGATGCTGGCTGCGGCGGCAATCATCGCCTCGAGCGCATTACCGCCCTCGCGCAGAACGGCCACCGCTGATTCTGCTGCCAGCGAATGGGGGGCGACTGCGATGCCGCGCAGACCGTAAACGGATTGAGACAAGCTGTACTCCTTGGGATGGCTGATGACTCGCGCGACCTGCTTGCGCTGTCTGAATGTGTTGACAGCATCATACGTAATCTTTAACGACAGCAAGCAATATCCATGCCGGGTTCACTGTAGAATCTACCGAAACAGACCTTGACTGCCTAGGTGCTCACAGACCTGTACTGCCCAGGTGTTCAGCGCGGGATGGTTGCACACTTTACTGGCACCAAGCGTGTGGTCTTTGTGGACAAAGAGGCAGGTAACGCAAATAATCTACTGGTAAGGCGCCTCACCGTTTGGTGTGCCGCATCCGATCACATTATGCAGGCTCCAACCAGATGAATACACCTGATCAGGACAAGGGAACGCCGATTTCGGTGGTTATCCGAAAACGACTACAAGACGCACGCAAGCGCTTTCATGCCAACGACAATATTGCGGACTTCATCGAACCCGGTGAACTCGGTCAATTGCTCGACGAAGTCGAGTCAAAGATGAAAGGCGTCCTCGAAAGCCTGGTGATTGACACCGTCAAGGACCATAACACCAACGACACGGCGCGTCGTGTCGCCAAGATGTACCTGCACGAGGTTTTTGGCGGGCGCTATGTGACGGCGCCACCCATTACCGAGTTCCCCAATGTCGAGCATCTCAACGAATTGATGATCGTCGGCCCCATTACGGTGCGTAGCGCGTGCAGCCATCACTTTTGCCCGGTGATCGGGAAAATATGGATTGGGGTCATGCCCAACGAGCACACCAACGTCATCGGTCTCTCGAAATACGTGCGGCTTGCCGAATGGATCATGAACCGCCCCCAGATCCAGGAAGAGGCTGTCGTACAACTGGCAGACCTGATCCAGGACAAGACACAGCCCGACGGTCTGGCTGTCATCATGAGTGCCACCCACTACTGCATGGCTTGGCGGGGGGTCAAGGACATGGGTAGCCGCATGATCAACTCTGTCATGCGTGGTGCCTTCCTGAAAGACGCCAACCTGCGCCGAGAGTTTCTGTCTCTGATTCCCCGAGAGGATTAATCATGCTAGTTCGTTTGCTTTATGTCAGCCGCGCCGTAGCACCCCACACCGACGAGGCCACGCAATCCATCCTCGAGTCGGCCCGCGTTCACAATGTGGGTCAGGGTATTACCGGCATCCTTTGTTATGGCGGCGGTATTTACCTTCAGGCCATCGAAGGGGGTCGCAGGCAGGTCAATACGCTTTACAGTCACATTCTTAAAGATCCCAGGCACACGGACATCGTGTTGCTGCACTATCAGGAAATCACCGAGCGCCGTTTTGGTGGCTGGACGATGGGGCAGGTCAACCTGACTAAACTCAACACCTCGATTGTCCTGAAATATTCCGAGCAACCTGAACTCGATCCGTACGCAGTGTCGGGTGAGGTCTCGCTGGCATTGCTTGAAGAACTGATGCTGACCGCCTCGATTATCGGACGCGCCTGACTTAGCCAGCGGGCGGGCGCGTCGCCTCCAACCGGAATCATTTCCTTATGCACGACCCATCTCAGTTAGTCGTCCAGGATCATTCCCGATCTGTCAGGTTGTTATTGAATATCGGCCATGGCCTGGACCACATGTTCCTGCTGATCTTCGCGGCGGGTGTCAGCGTCATTGCCATTGATTTTGGCCAAAAGAGCTGGGAAGACCTGATGCCGTATGGCGTAGGTGCCTTCGCACTATTTGGCCTGGGCTCCATACCCGCCGGTCGCCTGGGTGACTTGTGGGGAAGGCGGCGCATGATGATTGTGTTCTTTGTGGGTATCGGATTTTCGGCCTTGCTGGTCGCGCTGACACAGTCTGCCTGGCAGATGGCCGCAGCGTTGACACTGCTTGGCGCCTTTGCCTCGATTTACCACCCGGTTGGCCTGCCTCTGCTGGTGCAGAAGTCGCCGAATCCCGGTTTTGCGATTGGCGTCAACGGCCTGGCAGGCAATCTTGGTGTGGCGCTGGCAGCCATGCTGACTGGGTTCCTGATCAAGTGGATTGGCTGGCGTGCCGCTTTCGCAGTGCCGGCCTTCATTTCGATCGGTTGCGGGGTTTGGTTTTCGCTGGTGTGTCCGATTGAAACCGAGGCCCCCGCCAAACGCAAGGGTGGTGCCAAGGTGGTGTTGTCACCGGCCATGCTCGCACGCGTGCTGGTAGTGATGACAGTCACGGCAGCGACGGGCAGCATTGCGTTTAACTTCACGACCAATGGCAATGGCCAGATGATGGCTGAGCGGTTCAAGGGGGTCATCGACGATCCGGCCGTGCTGGGCACGCTGCTGGCGCTCATTTATGCCGTGGCATCGCTGGCGCAGGTGATTGTCGGGCGTCTGGTCGACCGCTACCCCGTCAAGCCAATTTTCCTGTGCATTGTGCTGATGCAAATTCCAGTCCTGTTGCTCGCGGCCTACGCCCAAGGCTGGTGGCTATTTGCCGCGTTGTTCGGTGTGATGATTTTCATTTTTGCCTCGGTGCCCTTTGTTGACGTGGTCATCGTTCGGTATGTCGATGACCGTGTGCGGTCCCGTGTGGCGGGCATGCGGCTGGCTATTTCCATGAGCATCAGTTCAATCGCAGTCTGGCTGCTCGGGCCGGCAGTCAAAGACCTTGGTTTTGGCATTCTGTTCATCGGCATGGGTGGCCTGGCACTTGCGACGGTCGCTGTGGTTTCCTTGTTGCCGGGCGAATCGGTCGAGGCCAACAAGCCGGTGCGCGCCTGATGTCGGGCTTGACGGTTGACCAGGTCATGTCTGCGTTGGGTGAGGCCTCGGGCTGGCAATTTTCCGCAGACCGCGGTGGCATGTTGCAGCGTGCCTTCACGTTCGCAGACTTTACCCAGGCCTTTGCCTTCATGACACAGGTGGCGCAGGTGGCCGAGCAAATGGACCATCACCCGGAATGGTTCAACGTATACAACCGCGTCGATATCACGCTCACGAGCCACGATATTGGCGGGCTGTCCAAGCGCGATATCGCGATGGCGCGCGCCATCAGTGCGTTGTGTCTTGCCTGACACCGGTCAGGTCAAAAAATAATCATTTGTGGCGGCTTGGACAGGCTCGGGTCGTAGCACTTGGCAACGGTCCAGTCAAAGCCCTAGTGAGGTCAAGCCCCGATGGTCGTCCGGCCGACGACCCAGTGCCCAGTGCATCTTGCGATCCGATTCCTTGAGAGGCGTATCGTTGATGCTGGCAAAACGCCGCATCATGAAACCCTGTTCGTTGAATTCCCAGTTTTCATTTCCATACGACCGGAACCACTGCCCGGAGTCGTCATGCCATTCGTAGGCAAAACGCACGGCGATGCGATTGCCGTCATGCGCCCACAGTTCCTTGATCAGTCGGTAGTCCAGTTCCTTGGCCCATTTGCGTTCCAGAAACAGTTTGACCTGGTCGCGTCCGACGGGAAATTCGGCGCGATTACGCCACTGGGTATCTTCCGTGTAGACCATTGCGACGCGTGCCGGATCGCGCGAGTTCCAGGCATCTTCGGCCATGCGGACTTTTTGTGTGGCGCTTTCCCGACTGAAAGGCGGAAGTGGTGGTTTGGTTTCCAAGGTCAGATCCATTTCTCACGGCGTGATTCAAGTGCTTGCAGGACAAAAGGATGGATGTCCTTGCCCTTGCTCGCGTCCATGTGGGCGACCAGCGCCCGACGCATGCGCGGATCCCAGAATTTTCGGATGTGGTCGACGATTCCATCAAGCGCTTCGTGCTGGTCGGGCATGGCCTGGAAGAAATCGCCAATGCGATTGACCATGTGAACAAGATTTTCGGCATCCATACTGTGTCGTATCCACTTAAGAAATCGTGTTGAAGGTCACTGCGAGGTAAGCCCCGGCACACGCTGCGGATGGCTGTAGATCGTCCAGCGACCTGGTTTGGCAAAACCGATCAGGCATACCCCATGATCGTTGGCGATTTGCACGGCCAGGCGCGTGGGTGCCGAGATGGCGACCAGCACCGGAAAACCAGCCACTGCTGTTTTCTGTACCATTTCCATGCTGGCGCGGCTGGTCACCAGCAGCATGCCTTGCTGCCAGTCTGGATCACCGCCGCGCACGCCGGCACCGATCACCTTGTCCAGCGCGTTGTGGCGCCCCACGTCCTCTCGCAATAGGCGCAGTTTGCCCGAGGCGTCAAACCATGCCGCGGCATGGGTGGCGCCGGTGGCTTGTTGCATGACCTGATGCGCGCGCAGGTTCTGCAAGGCCAGGTCAATCGACTTCCCACTCACGCGCTGAACAGAGGCTGTCAGGTCAGGAAGAGGGCGCATCACATGTTGCAAACTTTCCGCGCCACACAGTCCGCAGCCTGTGCGGCCAGTCAGGTTGCGGCGTTTTTCCTTCAGGCGTGCGAAACAACTCGTCGCGATGTTCACGCGCACGGTCCATCCCGCAGGCGCCACGACGACTTCAATTCCGTAGCATTGCGCTTCCTGATCGATGATGCCCTCGGACAGTGCAAAGCCCAGCGCAAAGTCTTCGAGATCG
This sequence comes from uncultured beta proteobacterium, assembly GCA_903821335.1. Classification (GTDB taxonomy): domain Bacteria; phylum Pseudomonadota; class Gammaproteobacteria; order Burkholderiales; family Burkholderiaceae_B; genus Zwartia. The sequence goes on along the minus strand of CAIJKV010000005.1, from coordinate 33,179 downwards.
CAAGGTGATGCCAGCATCACTGCGTGGGTGACACCATTGAACTCAAGTGCGATGGGCCATTCTTCGGCAAGCATATCCGTGTCGCGCTCAGCCTGGCCGGCCTGGACACGCAAAACGTTTGCGGCAGATGCGCCACGAACAACCTGACGCGCAGCGGATCGGGTGGTCTTGCTCACGTTGGCTGTCCGACTCCAGGCGTGGCGTGGTCAGCATGGTCCTTGCCTTTAAGCAGGTTCATCTGGGTCGTGTTAAAGCGGCTATAGTCTTTTTGCCAGGTCGACGGTTGTGTCACGGGCATCACCTGCACGGCAGTCACTTTGTATTCGGGGCAGTTGGTGGCCCAGTCCGAACTGTCCGTCGTGATGACGTTCGCACCCGATTCCGGGAAGTGGAAGGTGGTGTAGACCACGCCTGGCTGCATCCGCGATGTCACACGTGCACGCAAGACCGTGTCACCGGCACGACTCTGGATGCCGACCCAGTCATTGTCCTTGATGCCTCGCTCTTGGGCGTCATGCGGATGAATCTCGAGCAGGTCTTCGTGGTGCCACTGACTGTTGGGTGTGCGACGGGTTTGCGCGCCCACGTTGTACTGTGACAGGATGCGTCCGGTCGTGAGTATCAGCGGGAACTTGCGGGTCACTTTTTCGTCGCTGGCGACGTACTGTGTAATGATGAAGCGTCCTTTACCACGCACGAACCGGTCGATGTGCATGATCGCGGTGCCCGCCTCGGCTGTCGTGTCATTGCAGGGCCACTGCACACTGCCAAGCCGATCAATCTTGTCAAAACTGACCCCGGCAAACGACGGTGTCAGCGCCGCGATCTCGTCCATGATCTGGCTGGGGTGGGTGTAGTGCATGGGGTAGCCCAGCGCGCTGGCCAGCAACTGTGTCGATTCCCAGTCGGCATAGCCGGCCATCGGTGGCATGACCTTGCGTACCCGGCTGATACGTCGTTCCGCATTCGTGAAGGTGCCGTCCTTTTCCAGGAATGAGGAACCTGGCAGGAACACATGGGCGTACTTGGCAGTTTCGTTCAGGAAGATATCTTGCACCACGATGCATTCCATCGCCATCATTGCCGCGGCGACGTGCTGGGTGTCCGGATCTGATTGCACGATATCTTCGCCCTGGCAATACAGTCCCTTGAAACTGCCGTCGAGCGCGGCGTCAAACATGTTGGGAATGCGCAGTCCGGGCTCCGGGTCCAGCGTGACACCCCAGGCCGCTTCAAACAAGTTGCGGGTGGTCGTATCGGAGATGTGACGGTAGCCGGGAAGTTCGTGCGGGAAGCTGCCCATGTCGCAACTCCCCTGGACGTTGTTTTGTCCGCGCAGCGGGTTCACGCCAACACCCTCGCGGCCAATGTTGCCGGTGGCCATGGCCAAATTGGCGATGCCCATGACGGCGGTCGAACCTTGGGCGTGTTCCGTGACGCCAAGGCCGTAATAGATTGCGCTGTTGACCCGCCCGGACGGGCCGCTCAGTTTCTGGCCCGGCAGGCCTTGGGCGTAAAGGCGCGCGGCGCCTCGGACCTGTTCAGCCGGGACGCCCGTGATGTCCGCGGTGGCCTCGGGTGAGTTTTCCTGCTTGGCGACAAACGCGCGCCAGTCGTCAAAAGACTTGCCGTCGCAACGCTCGGCAATATAGGCCTCGTCCAGCAGGCCTTCTGTCACCACCACATGTGCCAGCGCAGTGATCATCGCCACGTTGGTGCCGGGTTTCAGGGCGAGGTGAAAATCGGCCTTGACGTGTGCTGACTCGACCAGGTCGATGCGTCTGGGGTCAATCACGATCAGGCGTGCGCCTTCGCGCAGGCGTCGTTTCATGCGCGAGGCGAAGACCGGATGACCGTCGGTCGGGTTAGCACCCATGACAAGCATGACGTCCGCATGTTCGACCGACTTGAAGGTTTGCGTGCCGGCAGAGGTGCCCAGTGTCTGGCCCAAGCCATAACCGGTGGGCGAGTGGCAGACGCGTGCACAAGTGTCGACGTTGTTGTTGCCAAAGGCCGCGCGGATCAGTTTCTGGACCAGGTAGGTTTCTTCATTGGTGCAGCGTGAGGAGGTGATGCCGCCGATCGCGTCCTTACCGTACGTTGCCTGAATACGCTTGAATTCGCTGGCAGCGTAACCGATGGCCTCTTCCCAGCTGACTTCCTGCCAGGGGTCGGTGATGTGTTTGCGAATCATGGGTTTGGTGATGCGGTCCTGGTGCGTGGCATAGCCCCACGCAAACCGGCCCTTCACGCACGAATGTCCTTCATTGGCCTTGCCATCTTTCCAGGGCGTCATGCGCACCACTTGATTGCCCTTCATCTCAGCCTTGAAGCCGCAGCCCACGCCACAGTATGCGCAGGTCGTGACGACACTGTGCTCGGGCTGACCCAGCCAGATTACCGATTTTTCCTGTAGCGTAGCCGTCGGGCATGCCTGGACACAGGCTCCGCAACTGACGCACTCCGATTCCATGAAAGGCTGATCCTGTCCGGCAGAGACGCGCGAGTCAAAGCCTCGTCCGCTAATTGTCAGTGCGAAGGTTCCCTGTGTTTCCTCACAGGCGCGTACACACCGGTTGCATACGATGCACTTTGACGGGTCATACGTGAAGTAGGGGTTGGATTCGTCCTTGGCACTGTTCAGGTGATTGGCCCCGTCAAAGCCGTAGCGCACGTTGCGCAGGCCCGTCACGCCAGCCATGTCCTGCAATTCACAGTCACCATTGGCCGCGCAGGTCAGGCAATCAAGCGGGTGGTCCGAGATGTAGAGTTCCATGACCCCTTTGCGCAATTCTTGCAGCCTGGGTGTCTGGGTCAGGACACGCATGCCGTCTTGCGCCGGTGTGGTGCATGAGGCCGGAAAGCCTTTGCGGCCTTCGATTTCCACCAGGCACAGACGGCATGAGCCGAACGGCTCGAGGCTATCGGTTGCACACAGTTTCGGGATCTGGGTGCCAGCCATCAACGCGGCGCGCATCAGCGAGGTGCCAGCCGGCACCGTGACTTGCGCACCATCGATAGTCAGGGTGACCCGCTCAGTGGACTCGCGTGCCGGCGTGCCAAAGTCACGCTGTACGATTAGCTCTTGCATGTTCGTTTCCTTCTGACGTCTGGTTGGTGACTCACGAGGATGCGTGGTCAGCCGGTTCCAGGCCAAAATCCTCGGGGAAGTGCTTCAGCGCCGAGACCACGGGATTGGGGGTCATCGAGCCCATGGCACAAAGTGATCCATAGATCATGGTGTCGCATAGATCCTTGAGTAGCACGACTTGCTGCGCGCGGTCTTTGTTGCCAGTGATTTTGTCGATGACCTCAATACCGCGTGTAGAACCGATGCGGCACGGTGTGCATTTGCCGCAGGACTCGGCTGCACAGAACACCATGGCATATCGCGCCAGTCGTGCCATGTCCGCCGTGTCGTCATGGACGACCAGTCCGCCGTGGCCGACGGTGCCGCCGATCGCCAGGTAGGCCTCATAGTCGAGTGGCAGGTCCCATTGTGATTCAGGGATGTAGGTGCCAAGGGGACCCCCAACCTGAACGGCCTTGATCGGTCGTCCCGAGGCGGAGCCGCCACCGAAATCATGCAGCAGTTCACGCAGGGTCAAGCCAAAGGCTTTCTCAACCAGACCGCCGTAACGGATGTTGCCCGCCAACTGGAACGGCAGGGTGCCGCGCGAGCGTCCGACACCAAAGTCTTTGTAATAGGCGGCTCCGCGCGCCAGGATCAACGGCACGCTGGCGAGGGTAATGAGGTTATTGACCACGGTTGGCTGACCGAATAGTCCCTTGAGGGCAGGCAAGGGTGGCTTGGCGCGCACAATGCCGCGCTTGCCTTCAAGGCTTTCCAGCAGGGCAGTTTCCTCGCCACAAACATAGGCGCCCGCGGCCTTGCGCACTGAAAGCGAGAACGCCCTGCCGCTGTCAAGAATGTCGGCGCCCAGGAAACCGGACCGTTCCGCCAGTTCGATGGCCTGGCTCAGCACGGCAATCGCGTGCGGGTATTCCGAACGCACGTAGACATAACCACGCGTGGCACCCGTAGCCAAACCGGCAATGATCATTCCTTCAATCAGCATGAAGGGATCGCCCTCCATGGCCATGCGATCTGAAAAAGTGCCCGAGTCACCTTCGTCAGCATTGCAGACGATATATTTTTGCGAGGCGGGTGCGTCGAGTACTGTTTTCCACTTGATACCCGCCGGAAAGGCTGCACCCCCGCGTCCGCGCAGACCCGAGTCCACGATTGCCTGCACGATATCGGCCGGTGTCATGGCCAGCGCTTGGCGCAGCCCTGCGAAACCTTCATGGGTCTGGTAGTCCGTCAGTGACAGCGGGTCTGTCACACCCATGCGCGCAAAGGTCAGGCGCTCCTGGCGTTTCAGATAGGGAATTTCTTCGGTCAGCCCCAGGCCGAGCGAATGCGTACCGCCTTGTTCAAAACCAGCGTCGAACAGTCCTTCGACATCCACCTCGGTGATCGGGCCGTAGGCCACACGTCCGTTGGGCGTTGACACCTCGACCAGTGGCTCAAGCCAGAACATTCCGCGCGAACCATTGCGCACAATGGTCAAGTCCACGCCACGCGCCTGCGCTTGCTGAGCGATTTTCAAGGCGACCGCGTCCGCACCCACTGCCAGCGCAGCCGAGTCGCGCGGAACATAAACGTTGATACTCATGAATCGCTCTTGACAAGGTTGGCGACCAGCGCATCAAAGCGCTGGGGGGTCATGCGGGCATGCACCGCATCGTTGATCGAGAGGGCAGGTGACGACGCGCACAAGCCCAGACAATAGACCGCCTCAAGTGAGAAGGCACCGTCCGGCGTCGTGGCGTGTACCGCGCAGCCCAGGTGTCGCTGTGCGTGCGCAACGAGTGCTTCAGAGCCCATCGACTGACAGGCTTCCGCCTGACAAATGCGGATCACGTGGCGACCGGCTGGCACAGTCCGAAAGTGATGGTAGTACGTCACCACGCCATGCACTTCCGCACGCGACAGGTTCAGGGCACGGGCAATGTGGGCCACTGCCTGCTCTGGAATATGTCCGATTTCGTCCTGGATGTCGTGCAGGATGGGGAGCAGCGCACCAAGCTCTCCTGCATGACGGGCGAGTGCATGTTCGATCGTGGCGAGCATTGGTTCCTCAGCTTAGAAAAACTTCGATACGCTTTGAAGCGTGCGCCATACGCCCCATGCCAGCGGAATGCCGACAACCAGCCAGGCAATGACGACTACGAAGGTCGGTGTTTGATCTGCCGCACCAGAGCCGGTGCCAACGTCATTGGCGACTGCGCGGTCGTGCGCCAGTCGCTTTTCCTCGGCAAGTTCGTCGGGGGTCATGAACCACTTGTCGGCGACCGGTCGTACCAACAGGTTGGCAATCAGTCCGATCACCAGAAAGCCGACCAGTATGTACATGGTCTGGTTATAGACCTGGTCGCGGGGCAAGCCCAGGCCAATCTGGTATTCGCGCATGTAGTTCACGACGACCGGACCGATGATTCCTGCCGTGGCCCAGGCCGTCAGCAGGCGACCATGGATGGCGCCCACCATCTGGGTACCAAAGATGTCCGCCAGGTAGGCGGGTACGGTGGCGAACGCGCCGCCGTACATGCTCAGGATGATGCAGAAGGCCGACACGAACAGCACCTTGCTGCCCGCACCGGCGCTGGCGGGAATGCTTGCGTACAGCACGCCACCCAGCACGAAGAAAACGATATAGGTCATCTTGCGCCCCAGCTTGTCAGAGAAGCTGGCCCAGACAAAACGTCCGCCGATATTGAACAGACTCAACAACGCGGTGAAGCCTGCGGCGACCAGCCCGATTGAGGCCAGTTCAGCGACATTCAGTTCGCCAAACTTCTTGGCCACGCCAATCAGGCTGCCACCGAAGACTTCCTGCAACATCGGACTGGCCATGCCGATCACGCCGATACCGGCGCTGACATTCATGCACAACACGATCCAGATCAGCCAGAACTGGGGGATGCCCCAGACTTTTTTCGCATGGACATGATGCTGTGTGATCATCAGGTTCTTGCCGTGCGAGTGCGGCAACTTCCAGCCTGCTGGTTTCCAGCCGCTCGGCGGAATGCGGTAGGCCAGCGCGCCAGCCATCATGAAGAGAAAGTAAATCGCAGCCATCGCCAGGAAGGTCTGGATCACGCCCACGCTGGTGGGCGTGGCAAAGTGTTTCATCAGTTCGGCGGCCAGTGGAGAGCCGATCATGGCACCGCCGCCAAAACCCATGATGGCCATGCCGGTGGCCATGCCGCGCCGGTCCGGGAACCATTTGATCAAGGTGGATACGGGCGAAATGTAGCCAAGCCCCAGGCCGATACCGCCAATGATGCCAGAGCCGACCCACAGCATCCAGAGTTGGTGGACGTAGACGCCGAAAGCGGAAATGACCAATCCACCGCACCAGCACAGCGCTGAAACAACGCCGGCTTTGCGTGGGCCCGCATGTTCGAGCCAGCCGCCCCAGACCGCTGCGGACGAGCCCAACAGTACGAAGAACAGCGTGAACATCCAGCCCAGACTGGAAATGCGCCAATCGCAGTTGGCTGCGAACAACTCGGAAAACAGACTCATGTCCGGTGGGCACGTTTTGGCGGCACTGATACCAATCGCCTTAGACAGCGGCAGCCAGAACACCGAGAAACCGTAGGCCATGCCGATGCAAAGATGGATGGCCAGTGCGGCGGGTGGTACCAGCCACCGGTTGAAACCCGGACCAGCGATGGTGTGTTCCTTGTCAAGCCAGCCTGACTTGTCTTGCTCGCCGGCTGTTGATCCAATGGCAACGGACATGCATATCTCCTATTATTATTTTGCTTATTTTTAGCAAAATGAGTATCCCAGATGGGTTGTGATTCATCCAATTTATTTGGTGAATCGGTCGATTCAAATGAAAAATCAGGGTTTTCCCTGTTTGGGTCAAGGCCTGCACGGCAGGCCCTGGCAGCGCGCGCGAGGCGCGGCATGTCTTAGCCGGCAAGATCGCCGGAATGCAGAGCCAGATGTTCAAGCCAGAGCGGATCAATCGCGAAAGCGAGCGCGGCCTGAAGTGATCGGGCGCTTCGGTCGATGTCGGGCACGATGAAGGAAATCGGCACCTCGACATGCGGACCAAACAGGGGCCGGGCCTCGAGTCCCGGGTATGTCTGCACAACGCTGACTAGCGCGCCTGGCATGATGCTGCAAACATTTCCCGCCACGACTGTGAGGGCAAGTGTGGTGATTGAATTTGTCTCGATGGAGGGTGTGGGATGGACCCCCGCCGCTTCGAACGCACGCTCGATGATCGTGCGGTTGTGCATATCGGCGCTCAGTAAACAGAGTGGAAGTTCTGCAGCGTTGGCCCAGCTGATGGGGGTTCCGATACGCAGCGGCACACCAGTGCCACCCGGACAAGCGTTCAATAAATAGTATTGCTCGCTATATTGGTCCAGCACCCGCAGTTTCGTGCGACCGTGCTGAATGCGTTCTGTGTAGCCCAGGCCCATGTCCAGTGCGAGGCTTTCAAGACCCGCTTCAAGCTCGACTGAACTCATCGAACGTACCGTGGGCATGATACCGGGATGACGATGCTGCAACATGGCGGCGAAACGCGCGGCAACGGGAACGGCGGTCGGGATCGCGCCGATCAGCAGATGCCCACGCGGGTAATTGGCCGTGCTGTGCAAATCCTGTTGCAACAACTCGTGTTCACGGATGATACGCCGGGCAGACAGCAGTACGCGTTCACCCTCGGAGGTGAAGCCCGCAAAGCTTCGCCCGCGCGTGATAATCGCCGTCCCCAGGTTTTCTTCAAGTGATTTGAGTGCGTTCGACAAGGCGGGTTGCGTGACGTTGCACGCCAGCGCCGCCCGGCCAAAATGTCGATGATCGTCCAGTGCAACCAGGTACTTGAGCGATACAAAAAGATTCACGAAGTGGATCGGGTCGACATGACGAACAGGTCGCGCAGGCTTGGCAGGTGTTCCAGCCCGGCGATGCGATCGTAAAGCCCGGCATCCGCGCCTTGCAAGTCACGGTTGCTTGCATGACCGGTCTGGATGCAATCCATGAACTTGTCGCGCAGGCCGGCGGCGTCAAGTGGGTGCTGCGAGTTGCCAAGCGCGAACCGAATTTCGCCGGAATCGAAGGTGCGTCCATCAACGGTTTCGATCACCACCCGGTCTGTATAGGAGAAGGCGGGGTCCAGGGGGCAGGCGCGCTCGGAGGTCACTGCAATTGAGACCTTGCCAAAGAGCGCGCTGACATCCGAACGCCGCACGAAGTCATCGGTCAATTGCGTCAGACCCACGGCACGCGCCACGATTGCCGAGGCCACGGCAAATTCCGCGCTGAACTTGGCCTCAAGCCCCGTGGTGGGGTGATGGTTGCGCAACATCGAGGCTTGTGCCGGGCCCATGGTCAGGTGCACACGCTTGATTTGATCCGGTTGCAGGTTTTCCCGTTCAGCGATCTGCAACACGCCGTCTATCGTGCGGTGGCCCGAATAGCAGACCGGATAGCGTTTGATTGATACGCCGCTTTCGAGAATGCGAGGTGCTTTTCCAAGAGACGTCGCGGGGCGTTCCCGGTCAATCCGGCCAGCCAGGGAGATGGCGTGCATATAGCCGGCAGGGTGCTCAAACACATCTGGCGCTGCCGTCATACCGAGTATTGCCAGGCGCACGGCCTCAATGCCATGCGCGGCGGCGCGCCCGGCGTGATAAGGCTTGGTCATGGTACCGAAATTGGCCACCAGACCACTGGCCAGGCTAGCGGCGATCGCCAGCGCACGCTGAGTCTGTTCCACGTTGAGTTTGTGTAGTGTCGCCACGGCGGCGGCAGCAGCGACGCAACCCAGCACGCCCGTGGGGTGCCAGCCTTTCAGGTGGTACTGGTCAGACTCCCGGGAAAAAAGTTCTGCCCAGACCTCATAGCCGACGACGTAGGCGCGCAGGGCATCGAGGCCTGAAACATTCAATACGTGACCCTCGGCGAGAATCGCTGGCACCAGTACCGTGCTGGTATGGCCAGACAGGGCGACATCGTCGTAATCCAGCGCATGCGCCGCCACCCCGTTGATGCAGGCCGCCTGGGTGGCGGGTCGCATGAGGCCAGCAAAGGGGATCGGTGCTTCGTCCGGTCCCTGGGTCGACGCGAAATATTCACGCACAATCCGCACGACGGGCTCGTTGCTGCCCGCCATCATGGTGGCAATGGTGTCAATAAAGCCGGTTTTCGCGATCTCGAAGGCGGCATGCTGCTGCCCGGCGAAATGGGGTTGCGCGACGTAGGAAGCCAGCGCTTTGGTCAGTCCAGTCATGTTGTGTTCTTCCAGAATTAAAAACGGTCAGAGACAGGAAAATGGCGCGATGCGGGCGGCGTGATGCCGCCCGTGTTGCGTCAGAACGAGCGTGGCATGCCCAGCATATGCTCGCCGATATAGGACAGCACCAGGTTGGTGGAAATCGGGGCGATCTGGAACAATCTGGTCTCGCGCCATTTGCGCTCAACATCGTATTCCTTGGCAAAGCCAAAGCCGCCATGGCTTTGCATGCAGGCTTCCGCTGCATGCCACGTCGCTTCGGACGCCAGCAGTTTGCCCATGTTGGCATCGTCGCCGCAAGGCAGTCCAGCGGCAAAGCGCGCGGCGGCCCGGCGCAGCACCAGGTCGGCGGCTTCGGTTTCGGCATACGCGCGCGCAATGGGAAACTGCACCGCCTGGTTCTGGCCAATAGGCCGGTCAAACACGCGACGTTCACTGACATACGCTACTGCGGTTTTGGTAAACCATTTGGCGTCACCGATTGCCTCGGAGGACACCAGAATGCGCTCAGCGTTCATGCCATCGAGAATGTATTTGAATCCTTTGCCTTCCTCACCGATCAGGCTATCGGCGGGAATGCGAAGATTGTCAAAAAACACTTCAGTGGCGTGATGATTGACCATCGCCTTGAGCGGCTTGATATCGAGCCCCTTGCCAATCGCCTCGCGGATATCAATTAAAAATACCGACAGGCCATCGCTTTTCTTCCGGACTTCGTCCACGGGTGTGGTGCGCGCAAGAAGCAGCATCAGGTCGGAGTGCAGCGCACGCGAGGTCCAGACTTTCTGGCCATTGATGACATAGCTGTCACCGTCACGCACTGCGCGTGTTTTCAGCTTCGTGGTGTCGGTGCCTGTGGTGGGCTCAGTCACGCCAAATGCCTGCAGGCGCAATTTTCCGCTCGCGATATCGGGCAGGAATCGCTGCTTTTGCTCGGCACTGCCGTGACGCAAGACGGTGCCCATGGTGTACATCTGCGCATGGCAGGCACCCGCGTTGCACCCCGAGGCATGAATCTCCTCAAGGATGACGGCTGCCGCGCGCAGGGGCATGCCACTGCCGCCATATTCCTCCGGGATCAGGGCGCCGAGAAAGCCCGAGTCGGTCAGCGCACGGACGAACTCGGTGGGGTATGCCTCGGCCGCTTCGAGGTTGCGCCAGTAAGATCCGGGAAAACCGGCGCAGAGCTTGCGCACACTTTCGCGAATTTCGACGTAGTCCTCGCCTGTGGCGATGGTCGGGCAGTTTTCTGCTGCATGGGTCTGGTTCATGGTTGTTGTCTCACTTGTCAGGCAGAAACCGCGCGTGCGGCAGCCATCACGTAATTGCGGGGAAGTCCGGCCTTGGCGAGCGCGCCTTGCATCGGGATGTCGGGCAGGGAGCGCGCGATCAGGCTGCGCACTTCAATCAGTCTTTCAATGTCGACACCCGTATCGAAGCCCATGGAATCGAGCATGAAGCACAGGTCTTCCATCACGATATTGCCGCTGGCGCCCGGGGCAAAGGGGCAGCCACCCAGGCCCGCGAGTGAGGCGTCGAAATGCGTAATGCCGCAATCAAGTGCTGCGCTGACATTGGCCAGACCGGTGCCCCGGGTGTCATGAAAATGCGCTGCCACGGGGATCTTGCCCACTTCTGCCAGCACGGCCTTGAACACCTCACGCACCTGGTTGGGATCAGCGTAGCCGACGGTATCGGCGACCACAATCTCGTCGGCACCGGCCTCGACGAGTTGCGTGGCGTATTTGACGACCTGTGAAACGGCAACACGCCCCTCGTAGGAACAGCCAAGCGCGGTAGACAGGCCACCGACGATGATGGGGCGCTGGTTCGCTGGCTGGCGCTTGATCAGTTCCACGATTGCCCGAAAATCAATGACAGAATCCGCTGGCGGGCGGCGGACATTTTTCATGTTGTGGGTCTCGCTGACCGACATCACGAAGTTGAGCTTGTGCACACCGAGTTCAATCCCGCGTTGGGCGCCGCGCAGGTTTGGAATCAGTGCTGCGACGGTCAGGCCAGGGATGCGCAACGCGCCAAGCGTGACGGCCTCGGCATCGGCGAATTGCGGGATCAGTTTTGGCGGGACATAGGAGGTGACTTCGATTTCGCGCATGCCGCTGGCCGCTTCAGCTGCGATCCAGGCCAGCTTGTCTTCGGTTGGCATGAAGGTGGGATGGATCTGAAGTCCATCGCGCAGGCCCACTTCGCGCAAAGTAATGTGTTGACGCATGATTGTTTTCCCCGGAAAGTTTTCGAATATTGTTTTAGCAGCCCTTGAAATCGGGCTTGCGCTTTTCATTGAAGGCCTTGACGCCTTCCATACGATCTTGCGTATCAATGAGATGGTTGTACGCTTCGACCTCGAACCGATAGGCCGTGCGCAACTCCATTTGTCCGCCGTAACGGACTGACTTTTTGACCTGGCGCACCGACAGCGGTGCATTGCCCGCGATGACGGCAGCGGTCTCCAGTGCCTGGGTCACGACCTCGGCGGGTTCACACAGGGCATTGAGCAAACCATACGCATCGGCCTGCTGTGCGCTGAAGGGTTTGCCAGTCATGATGATTTCCTTGGCGCGTCGTTCACCAATCGCGCGAGGCAGATTCTGCGTGCCACCGGCACCGGGCATGATGCCAAGCGTCACCTCGGTGAGTGCGAAGCGCGCGGCGTTGCTCGCGTAGATGAAATCACAGGACAACGCCATTTCAAGTCCACCCGCGTAGGCGTGCCCATTGACCGCGGCGATGACGGGTATAGGCAGGTCCACAAGCGTCCAATACATGCGTTCGAACAATTCGTGTTGTCGCATCCACTGCGGCTTGGTCATGCCATTGCGTTCTTTCAGGTCGCCGCCGCCGCAAAATATTTTTTCACCTGCGCCCGTCAGCACAATGCAACGTACCGCGCCGGGTTCTGCTGTCAGGCGATTCCAGAGGTCGAGCATGTCATGCCCCATCTGCGTATTGACGGCATTGCCAACCTGCGGGCGGTTCAATGTCACTTTCAAGACATACTGGCCGACCATCTCGGTCAGAATCGTTTCGTAGGCGGGAAGGCTGTTCATGAATGTTTCCTGTGAATGATCAAAGCGTCGTGTTCGCCCAGCTTGGGCGGGGCGCAAACAGGCTGGGGACGTTGACCGTCGAAACTGAGTGGCAGTCCGATAAACCGCATCGCCGTGCCGGGTACGTCCTGCACCAGACCGAGCGCCTGCGTCTGGGGGTGCGCGATCATCTGGGCCAGGTCGTTGACTGCCGAGCAGGGCACGCCAACCGCCTCAAGGCGCGCAATCCAGGTGTCCGTGGTGTGCTCGGTCATCAGGGCGTCAATCATGCCGTACAGCTCTTGCTGATGCGCGACACGAGCCGGGTTGTCTGCAAAGCGCGGGTCATCGCGCCATTCCGGTCGTTCCAGCGCGCCTGCCAGCGCCTTGAACAACGCATCGCTACCGGCGGCGACAACCACTTCGCCGTCACGGGTGGCGTAGGCTTTATAAGGCACGATGCCTGGCGCGCCCGAGCCCTGTTTGCCGGCGAGTTTTCCAGACGCCAGGTATTGCGAAGCCAGTAACGACACCCAGCAGGTGGCAGTTTCAAAAAGAGAAACGTCGACCACGCGACCACGTCCTGTCGTATGCTTTTCGTGCAGCGCAGTCAGGATGCCGATCACGCCCCACATACCGGTCCCCATGTCGACGATGGACGCGCCCACACGCACGGAGGGACGACCAGGTTCGCCAGTGGTACTCATGATCCCGCCGAAGGCTTGCATCAGGGGGTCATAGCCTGGTCGGTCCTTCAGAGGCCCCACTCGCCCGAACGCGCCCAGGTTGCAATAGATCAGCGATGGCTTTTGTGCAAGCAGGCTGTCGCCATCCAGACCGAGTTGCAGGACATGCCCCGGTCGCAGGTTCTGGATCACGACGTCGGCGTGCTCGATGATGAACTGCTTGAGGTCATTGAGTTGTTGCGGTTCACGCAACTCACACACCACAGATTTCTTGTTCCGGTTGAGTGCCTGGAAGAAAGCGGAGGCGCCTTCCCAGAAAGGCGGGCCCCACTTGCGGGCATCGTCACCATCGGCCTTTTCGATTTTGATGACGTTTGCGCCCAGTTCACCAAGAATCTGCCCGGCGAACGGGGCGGCCACACTGTGGCCAAGTTCGATGACGACCAGCCCTGAAAACGGACCGGGGGCGCTGTGTGGCACAGCATTTTGCTCAGTCATTCAATTGTCTCGATTTATCGCAGGAAGAGTTCAATGGAAGGGGATTCGTCCCAGATCCAGCCACCGTCGCGCTTGAAAAGTGCCGGGTAATGGCCCGGGACGATGATCTCGGCACCACCACAGATTTTGGCGATGGATTGTTTTGACTCTTCGATTGATGCAAAAACCATGTCGCTCTGACGGGCGAGGATCTCTTTTGGATACTTGATGGCGTCCCCGGCAAGGATGACCCGCTGGCCATCTGCCTGGGTAAAGCGCAGTGCCTGGCAGCCGGGTGTATGGCCTGGCACTTCAAAGTGTTCGATGCCCGCGCAGACTTCACCTCGGGCTGGCAACGCCCGCACCTCAAACTCGTCAAGCAGGGCGTGGATCTTCCAGGGCATGAAGAGATCGTCAGGGTGTGGATTGCGGGCGTAGGCGATTTCAGTTTCACCCACGCATACCGGCACACCCTTGAACAAATCCAGATTGTGACTGTGGTCAAAATGCAGGTGGGACAGAAACACCAAGTCAATGTCTGCCGGCGCCAGCCCGCGCTCTGCAAGTCCGGTCAGCAGGCCCTTGCGCACGCAGTAATGGCCCGTGTCGAACAAAATGCGCGTACCGTCGTCGGTCGTGACCAGCGCGACATTGCAGAGCCCGAAAAAGCCGCCGCGAAAGCTCAGGCTATTCCCCCGCACGAGTAGCTCGTAACGTGCATTCAATTTGTCATCCTCCGTTGTGCACGATTGTGGTGCTTTAGAGCACCAAAACCACGCATAGGTTTTAATTTATTTTATCTGTATCTGTGTTTATTATTATGCAGACTTTACCCCCATTACCTCAATCCAACAGGGAACCCCCTGTATCGCTTAAAAATCGGCGAGCATTCGAACGCCTCGCTGTTCAAGGCAACCGACATCACGATATTTCCGGTGACAGTGATCTGGCTGCAGGATGACGTGATAGGTGCTGAAAAGTAACCGCTTCAGTCGATATTGAGCTTTGCCGCCTTGACCAGCGCCGCAAACTTCTCTGTATCAGTCTTGATCTGCAGGGCGAACTCGGTCGGCGTGTTGCCGATCGGTTCGGCACCAATGTCGGCCATCTGTTGCCGAAAATCGGGTGACGCGATGATCTTGACCAGTTCAGTGCTGAGTGTTGTGAGGATTGCCGGTGGGGTGCCCACAGGAGCCAGTACGCCAAACCAGGTGCCTATGTCGATATCGATGCCGGATTCTTTCATTGTGGGTACGTCAGGCAGCGCGCTCGAACGTTTGCCTGAGGTCACCGCGAGCGCCTTGAGCTTGCCACTTTTTATATGTGGCAGGACTGGGGTCACCGTGTCAAATGACATGGTGATTTGACCGCCCAGCAAGTCGGTCACCAGCGGTCCGCTGCCTTTGTAGGGAACGTGCAACAGTTGTGTGCCCGTTTCGATCTGGAACTGTTCCCCAATCAGGTGCTGAGCCGTGCCATTGCCGGCGGAGCCGTAGGCGAGTTTTCCAGGTGATTGTTTCGAAAGCGCGACGAGTTCCTGGGCTGAATTGACAGGCGTGCTGACATTGACGACCAGCACATTGGGGACGAACGCGATCATCGTGATCGGTGTCAGGTCTTTCTGGAAGTCATAGCTCAGATTCTTGTAGATACTGGTGGCGATCGTGTGATGGATGGCGCCGATCAGCAAGGTGTAGCCGTCCGGCGCGGCCTTGGCCACATAGGCCGCACCCAGTGTGGCACCGGCTCCGGGTTTGCTTTCCACCACCACGGGTTGACCCAGTACGGGTGACAGGCGTGAGGCGATCGCGCGGGCCAGGACGTCAGTCGTGCCGCCAGGCGGGAAAGGCACCACCATGTTGATAGGTTTGGTGGGCCAGGTTTGTGCCCAGGCGCCTTGCGCGGCCAGCAGCAGCAAGGTCGCAGCGGTGTGTTTAATAAAATTGCTTAGGTTCATGGTGGTCTCCTCGGTCACCGTACGCGGGCGTGGCATGCCCTGCGTCGGTGTCCCTTGTTATCGTGATCCGGGTGTGATGGCCGGCTATCGGTCAGGAAATCTGCTCGAGCACTGCGGCCGTGACTTGTGCCGTGGTCGCCAGTCCGCCGAGGTCGCGGGTGTGCAGCCTGGGGTTGGCGGTTACGGCCTCGATCGCGCGCATCAGGCGGTCTGCAGCAGCCTGCTCGCCCAGATGTTCAAGCAGCATGACGACGGACCAGAAGGTTCCGATCGGATTGGCGAGTCCTTTGCCCATGATGTCAAAGGCAGAACCATGGATGGGCTCGAACATCGAAGGATAGCGACGTTCCGGGTCAATATTTCCAGTCGGTGCGATACCAAGGCTGCCGGCGAGCGCCGCAGCCAGGTCGCTCAGGATGTCGGCATGCAGGTTGGTGGCGACCAGCGTGTCGAGTGTGGCGGGACGGTTGACCATCCGCGCAGTGGCTGCATCGACAAGTTCCTTGTCCCATTTCACATCAGGGAACTCTTTGGCAATTTGTACTGCGATTTCATCCCACATCACCATGGCGTGACGCTGCGCATTTGACTTGGTGATGACAGTCAACAGTTTGCGAGGCCGCGATTGCGCCAGCTTGAAGGCGTAGCGCATGATGCGTTCAACGCCCGCCCGGGTCATCATGCTGACGTCTGTGGCGACTTCTATCGGGTGTCCCTGGTGCGCGCGACCGCCCACACCGGAATATTCACCTTCAGAGTTTTCGCGCACGATCACCCAATCGAGTTGTGCCGGCGTGCAACGTTTGAGCGGTGCGTCGATGCCTGGCAGGATGCGGGTCGGGCGCACGTTGGCGTACTGGTCAAAGCCCTGACAGATCTTCAGACGCAATCCCCACAGGGTGATGTGATCCGCAATATCCGGGTCGCCGGCGGAACCAAACAGAATCGCGTCCTTGTTACGCAGTGCATCCAGGCCATTTTCCGGCATCATGACGCCGTGCAAGCGGTAGTAGTCGCCACCCCAGTCAAAGGTCTCAAATTCGAAATTCAGCGAATGGTCCTGCGCCGCCAGTGCTGCAAGCACCTTCTGTCCCTCGGGTATGACTTCCTTGCCAATGCCGTCACCGGGGATTGTGGCGATACGATAGGTTTTCATGCGTTTCCTTTTCTGCAGTTCGGTTCTATGGGCAATAGGATAACCAAAGACCGCCTTTTCATCTTGCCGACTGCGCTGGACATCTCGATTTGGAGAATGCATACTCCAATTGGTGAACCGTCGTTCACCAATTGTGACGAAGTTGATGCCCGTTACACATGATAATAATTAGGCCAGTCCCGAGACAAGAAGCATGCTGAACCTGAGTGCGTCCATCGCTTTTCATGCCAGACAAACACCCGAGCGACCCGCCGTGATTTATCACGACAGGCATATCGGCTACGGTGAGTTCTATATCCGAATTCAGCGCATGGCGGCCTTGCTGCACGCGCATGGCATCGGACCGGGCGACGTCGTGGCGCTGTTCATGAAGAACAGCCCTGCGTTCCTGGATATCGCCTATGCGGCAAGCTATCTGGGTGCAGTCTTCTTGCCGGTGAACTATCGACTGGCTGCGGCGGAGGCCGACTACATCCTGAGTGATGCGCAGGCCAGGCTGCTGTTTGTCGATGCGGAATTCACCGACATTGCGGCGCTGGACATTGCAACGGTCGTGCTTGACGCTGCGGCACAGGCTGATTCCCGGATTCTGTGCGCCGCGCATCTGCTGACCCCTGAACCATGCGTGCGTCAGGAACAGGATCTGGTCCGGCTGATGTACACGTCCGGGACGACCTCGCGCCCCAAGGGAGTGATGCATACCTACGGCAATATCCACTGGAAATGTATTGATCATGTGATCGCGCTGGGCCTCACACGAGAAGAGCGATTACTGATCGTGGGTCCGCTCTACCACGTCGGCGCGTTTGATTTGCCCGGAATCGCCGTGTTGGCACTAGGCGGTCTGTTCTGTATTCACCGGGACTTTGACGCCGAACGCGCACTGGCCTCGATCGAACGTTACAAACTGACCGCTGCCTGGATGGCACCTGTCATGGTGAGCCGTATCCTGTCGTTCGAGTCTGCAGCGAATTTTGATGTCAGCAGTTTTCGATGGGTCATTGCAGGCGGTGAAAAAACACCAGAATCCAGAATTCGTGACTTCACCCGTGTGTTCAAAGCCGGTCGGTTTATCGATGCCTACGGTATGACCGAGACCTGCAGTGGCGACACGTTGATGGAGCCTGGCTGTGAATTTAAAAAAATTGGCTCAACCGGTCGCGCCACGCCGCATGTGGAACTGTGCATCATGGACGAGGCCGGGGCGGGTTTGCCGTCCAATACCCACGGTGAAATCTGCATGCGCGGACCGAAAGTCACCAGGGGCTATTGGAACGCACCGGAAAAAACCGCTGAATGTTTTTTTGGTGACTGGCTGCGCAGTGGCGATGTCGGCTACCTGGACGAGGACGGATTCTTGTTCCTGACCGATCGCGTCAAAGACATGATTGTGACAGGCGCTGAAAACGTGGCGTCCAGCGAGGTCGAGGCCGTGCTGTACAAGTTGCCCCAGGTGATGGAAGCTGCGGTGATCGGTGCGCCCGATGAACGCTGGGGCGAACGAATCGTGGCCGTTGTGGTGTTGCAACCCCAGGCCAGTCTGACGTTTGAGGAACTCGTGGAGCACTGCGCCCGGCATCTGGCGCGTTTCAAAATCCCGAAAGAACTCAGGTTGATCGACGCCCTTCCACGCAACCCCTCCGGCAAAGTGTTGAAACGGACCTTGCGCCAGACCGGGTCGCCACGACCGTTGTCTGAATAGGCCGCATTAAACAACGTGACGCGCGGCACCCCAGCCTGGTGACTCAGGCGGCAGCACTCAGCGGATCAAGACCTTGGTCGCGCAGCATCGTCGTGACGGCAGGTGAGCGCAGAAAAGCGATCAACTCCGCCACGGCCCGCTTGTCCTGGGCATCCTTGAAAATGCCAATCGAAAAAATTGTGGTTTCCTGGACAGCCTGGGGGAGTTTGGCAAAAATATTAATGCCAGGGACTTGCATCAGTTCACTCATTTGCTGCACCGCAAAGTCGGCTTCCCCGCTAACCAGGCGTGTTCCCGTCAGCCCCTCTGGAATGATGACCGCGCGGGCGTTGATTTCATCAGCGATCCCAAGTTTTTTAAGTAAACCGGAAAAATAGACGCCACTGGCACCGCGTTCCGAATAGGCCACGGCGCGCGCCTGCACGAGTGCTGCCTTCAGGGCGTCCACTGTTGACACGTCGGGCACCGCATCGCCTTGCCGGATCGCCAGGCCGATATCTGAACCAACCAAGTCTACGCGACCACCTGCGACGAGAATGCCGCTGCGCTCGAACTCATCCACCGCGTTTGCGGTCATGATGGTGATGTCGGCGCGCGCGCCACCGAGGATCTTGTCACGGATTTGTAGCGTCGCGGCGAACGTCATCTCCAGCATGCGGCCGGTGCGTCGCACATAGTCTGGAGCAATCTCGTTGAGGACGTTGCGCACAGCCAGCGTGGACAGGATCTTGATCGGAGTCAGCGTAGAGGTCATGAAAAATGATGTCTCAAGTGGATGGTGTGTCGGACAGGCGTCTATTCTCGCTCAATTCCGGTCACGATGATGGTGAGGAAGTCGATAAAGGCCCGGACCTTAGCAGACAGATTGCGTCGCGGCAGATAGACGACATGGACGGCGGGTCCTTCCACGACATAGTCTGTCAGGATGCGTTTGAGTGTTCCCTGCCTCAGCGCGTCGGCAGCGATGAAGTTGCTGATCATCGTAATGCCTGCACCGGCAACTGCCGCCTCAAGCAAGGATTCGGCGTTGTTGATGTTTAGGTGGCCTGACAGTTTTTTGGAGAATGTCTGTCCGTTCTGCGCGAACTGCCAGTCGCGGCTTTCACCGGTCATGGGCAGTAGATAAGTCAGGCACTGATGACGATCGAGATCGTCCGGGGTCGTGGGCTCACCATGCTGCGCCAGGTATTGAGGTGACGCACAGGCTGCGAAACTGAGCCTGCAAAGTTTGCGGGCGACCACGCGTGAATCGCTGACCTGACCGATCTGGATCACGGCGTCGAGCCCTTCATAGGCCAGATCGACCACGCGGTCGCTTAGTTCCGCGTCAACGATCAGGTCCGGATATTGCCGGGTAAAGCTGAGCAACTGTGGTACTACCACGCGCCTGCCGAACCCCACGGGCATTTGCACCCTCAGCCGGCCGCGCGGGGTGGCGGTGCTTAGGGCCAGTGCGCTTTCAGCATCATCGACCTCGGCGAGGATATGCCGACAGCGTTCAAAAAAGCTGGCACCTTCGTGCGTCAAGCTGACCAGGCGGGTGGAGCGCTGCAGGAGTTTGACCCCCAGTTCGAGTTCGAAGCGGGCGACCGATTTGCTGACGGCGGAGGCCGTCAGCCCCAGTCGTTGCGCGGCGAGAGTAAAACTGCGGGTTTCTGCAACCTTGGCAAAGACCAGCAACGCATTGAGGTTGCGCATGCGGAAAACTTCTCAGAGAGGGTTAAACCTGTTCATGAATGAGGGCTAAACCTATTCAGGGTTCAATCTATTCATGAATTAAATTCAGTATTGTTTTTCATTTTATCTGATTGACGTTCAAAAGATCGATAGTTAGGATGAACACCAGAGATGAATAACAAGTTCCCGACAGGGATTCCAGGGACAAGCGCTTGGCCGACAGGCCGGTTGCACAGGATGAACGCGCATGCTTTTGCAACAACCAGGGTTGATCGGTGATTTGCGCCTAAAAAACCGCGTCGTGATGGCGCCGATGGGTACTAACTTCAGCACCACCGACGGGCTGTCGACGCAACGCGATCGTGCCTACTACGCCGAGCGCGCACGCGGTGGCGTGGCCATGATTATGACCGAAGCGATGGTGGTCACCGAGCAGGCGAGACCCCACACGAACTCCCTGTGCTGCTATCACGATCGCTTCATCCCTGGACTCGCCAGCCTCGTCGAGGGTATCAAGGAGCATGACTGTCATGTGTTCGGTCAGCTCAATCATCGCGGCGCCTTGTTGCGCCGTTCAGTGCTGAACATGGAGCCTGTGGGGCCCTCTCCCTGGATCAATCCGAATACGGGCGACGCAGTACGGGCACTGGCTGTCTCGGAAATACATGAAATCCAGAAGCTGTTTGTCGCGGCAGCCCGCAGGCTGAGTCTCTCGGGCTATGACGGCGTTGAAATCCATGCCGGCAATGGCTATCTGTTCCAGCAGTTCTTTACGCGACGCATTAACCAACGCACCGACCAGTACGGTGGTTCGATTGAAAACCGCATGCGCCTGTTGCTGGAAACTGTTGATCGCGTTCGCCAGGCTTTGCCAGAGTTGTGTCTGCTGGTGCGGCTCAGTGCCAGCGAGTTTGTGGACAACGGCTACACACAGGAAGAAATCATTGAACTGGCTCAGGCGGTTGAGCGCGCCGGCGTTGCCGCGCTTGATTTATCGGGCGGCAGTAACGAAAGTCCCCAGTTGTCCAAGTACTGTATCCAGCCGCCATCGTTTGCGCGAGGATGTCTGGCACCCGTGGCCAAGCCGATCAAGGATGCGGTCAGCATTCCGGTATTTGTTGCGGGTCGGATCGTTGAGGCCGCCGACGCTGAGCAAGTCCTGGCGTCAGGCAGCGCTGACTTTGTCTCTGTCGGGCGTGCTTTATACGCCGATCCACATTGGGCGCTCAAGGCGTTTGGCGACATCAGGGCACCGATTCGCGCGTGCATTGCCTGCAACGTTTGCTTTGAACGCCTGACGCTCGAAAAAGATGTGTCATGTGTTCAGAACCCCATGGTGGGGACTGAGTTCGAAGCCTTGCAATACGCCGAACCGCAGCTCTTCGCGCCGCCTGATTCACCCCGCAAACGTGTGCTGGTGCTGGGTGCGGGTGTGTCGGGCATTGAAGCCGCACGCGTGGCCAGCGGTCGTGGGCATGTCGTGGAAGTCTGGGAAAAGAACGCGCGCGTGGGTGGACAGATTCACCTGGCCGTCGCCGCTCCTGACAAGACTGAAGTGCAGCCGGTCTGGGACTACCGCTGGACCGAGTTGATGGAAATGAAGGTGCCGGTGCGCACGGGAGTCCAGGCCGATGCTGCAGCCATTCTGGCCTTTGCGCCGGATTACGTGGTGATCGCCACCGGCTCGGTACCCAGGGACCCTCCGCTCGATACCGGGGCACTGGCCAGTGATATTGCCGTTGTCCATGCGTGGGATGTGTTCAAGGTTCCGGAAATCGTGGCGAGGGGCAGTGCGGTCACAGTGATTGGCGGGGGCATGGTGGGCGTCGAAGTGGCAGACCTGTTGCGCTTGAAGGGCTGTGATATTCAGGTACTCGAGATGTTGCCGTCCGCGGCCAACGGCATGGCGCGCAACAATAAATTTGAATTGCTCGAACGTCTTGAGGCCAGTGGTGTGCGCCTTGTGACCCGATGTCGTATTCAGGAGCTGGCTGGCAGGCACCTGCAGGTGCAGATCGGTCAGGACGCGCCGACACAATTGGCCATCGGACAGACACTGATCTTTGCAAATGGACCACGCCCGGATGTCGATATTGTCGAGGTCGTCGAATCGCTTGGCGTGCCGTTTGCCCGCGTGGGTGACTGCAACGTCCCCGGCGACTTTCTGTCCGGCATCCGTGATGCCTGGATGGTAGCGCTCAGTATTGATGTTCAACCAACCACAGAGAAACACGGATGACACAGGCTCTTTCGAATTCGACTGGCGCATTGCCCGAGTACGAAGTATTCGCCCTTCGTTACGCCACGCGCGAGGCACAGCGTAAAAATCATTTCATAGGCGGTGACCCGCACGATGGTCCGATGCCGATGGATTACTTTGTCTGGCTGATTCGTAACGACGCACACACGTTCGTGGTCGATACCGGCTTTGGTCCGGAAGTGGCGGCAAAGCGCGGCCGCACGCTGCTGCGCACACCCGCAGAGGCATTGGCTTTGATGGGCGTGGACGTCAAACAGGTGAAAGACGTCATCATCACCCACCTGCACTACGATCACGTTGGCACGTTCGACAGTTTTCCCATCGCGCAGTTTCATCTGCAGGATGACGAAATGTCGTATGCAACGGGACGTCATATGCGCCATCAACAATTCAGCCATGGCTATGAGGTCGATGAAGTCGTGGGGATGGTGCGCATGGTCTACAAGGATCGCGTCAGTTTCCACAACGGTGTCGCGCAACTGGCGCCTGGTGTGTCGGTTCATCGAATTGGCGGCCACACGCATGGCATGCAGTGTGTGCGCGTGCATACCCGTCGAGGCTGGCTGGTGCTGGCGTCCGACACCAGCCACTACTACGAGCATTTCGAAAAGCAACGCGTGTTCACGACGATGTTCAATGTTGGAGAAACCGTCGAAGGCTACGACACATTGCAGCGCCTTGCCCAGTCTTCAAAACACATCGTGCCAGGGCATGACCCGCTGGTGATGCGGCGCTATCCGGCAGTATCGGCGGCACTCGAGGGCATCGCGGTCAGACTGGACGCCGACCCGAACGACTAGGGCGCAGACAGGCTTGCGGACACCAGTCGAAAGTACCTGCATTGAACCGTTGCATTCGCTCAGGGCTACTCAACATCATGAAACTTCTCTCCGTGCTGGCGCTGACCAGTGCCTTGTTGTCAGGTGGTATTGCACCGGCTGGCGCGCAAGATTATCCGACACATCCAGTACAGGTCCTTGTTGGATTTCCTCCTGGCGGCAGCGCCGATATCGTCGGACGCTATGTCATGCAAAAAATGACTGAGGCAACCGGCAATCAGTTCGTGGTGGAAAACAGAACTGGCGCGGGTGGCAACATCGCCTTCACCGCGACCGCTGCCGCGAAGCCAGATGGCTACACCCTGTTGTTCAGCACACCCGGTATCGCCATTAATCCCAGTTTATACAAGAAAGTCAGTTTCAAAATTGAGGACTTCACACCGATCGCCCTGATTGGCGAGGCGCCGCTGGTGCTTCTGGCCAATGCCAAATTGCCGATCAAGTCAGTCAGCGACCTGGTCGCGGCCGGCAAGAAAGCACCCGACGCTATCCGCTTCGCGAGTTCGGGCAACGGCAGCTCCTCGCACCTGGCGATGGATGTGTTGCGCAGCATGACAGGGATGGAATATCTGCACATTCCCTACCGCGGTGGTGGCCCCGCGCTGGTGGACCTGATATCGGGTCAGGTTGACGTCACCATGTTGCCGATCTCAGAAAGTATGCCGTACATACGCGATGGGCGCGTGATCGCTCTTGGCCAGACCGGCACCACACGTTCGCCCATCGCCAAGGACATTCCCACGATTGAAGAAGAGGGGGTCAAGGGATATTCCTCGACAACCTGGTACATGGTGCTTGGTCCGGCAAATTTGCCACCCCAACTCGTCACCTATATCCAGACCCAGTTGTCGCGCGTGCTGAAGATGCCCGCGTTACAGGAAAAGCTGCAGGCGGCCGGTGTGAATATCATCAATGGCGATGCCAAGCAGGCTCAGGCGTTCCTGCAATCGGAATACAAAAAATGGCAGGCACTGATCAAGGCTTCAGGCACCATCATTGAATGAAATACATCACGTCATGACGATTCGCACAACTGACCGGCCGCCAGGCAACGACCAATGAGAAACCGCACACTGCTTGGCTGCATGGTCGCGAGTCTTATGCTGGTGTTGACCGCGGGCGGGTCGGTCCGTGCACAACCGCAAGCTGGCTCAGACCAGCATCATCAGTCAGAGCACTGGCCCAACAAGGCGATCAGGCTGATTGTGCCCTACACGCCCGGCGGGGGAACCGACATACTTGGTCGTATGGTGGCACGACGGCTGACCAACGCCCTGGGCGTGCCGGTTGTGGTTGACAACAGACCGGGATCCGACGGCAGCATCGGCACGGAAATCCTGGCCAAATCGTCGCCCGATGGCTATACCCTAATGATTGATGGCACCAGTCAGGCCTACAACGTCGCGTTTGGCAAAAAGCTGCCTTATGACCCGGCGCGCGACCTGGCACCTGTTGTGCAGACGGCAATCCAGCAGGTGCTCTTGCTGGTCAATGCCAAACTGCCTGTCACCACCGTGAGTGAATTACTGCGCTACGCGCGTGCCAACCCTGGCAAACTCAGCTATGGGTCAAGCTCCAACGCCAATGCGCTGCCGATGGAACTGTTCAAAATCATGACGCAAACCGACATCGTGCATATTCCCTATCGCGGCTCGGGCCCCATGCTCAATGACCTGCTGGGCGGGCAGGTCGAGTTGGCCATGAGCGGCGCTGCCGCGCCCTTGCCGCATGTGCGGGCTGGCACGCTTCGTGTGCTGGGTGTGGGTGATGATCGACGATCCACGTCGTTGCCTGACTATCCGACCATTGCCGAGGCTGGTGTGCCCGGCTTTCAGACCATTCAATGGAGTGGCATCTTTGCGCCAGCCAATACACCGCGACCGATCATTGAACGACTCAATCGCGAGGTCGTCATCATCCTGATGGATCCAGTTTTTCAGCAGCAAATGGTGGCTGCGGGCTTTGATGTCGTCTCTGGCGTAAATACCCCGGAGAGCTGGCGCGATTTGATCGCGGGCGAGGTCACGAAATGGAGCCGGATCGTCCAGCTCGCAGGACTCAACGCACACTAAGTCACTTCAAGACCATAAACCACTTAATACGTTAACGGACCCAGTTGAAAATATGGAAAGCCACCAGGAATCATTATTGCCAGGCGCGACCCGGGCACTCGCCGAATTCGCGGCGAACGTAGAGTTTGACGCGATCCCCCATGAGGTGCTTGCGCGCATGAAAACCAGTTTTCTCGACAGTGTCGGATGCTGCCTGTTTGGCGCCACGCTGCCCTGGACGCAACACGTGCAGTCCATGATCGAGGAAGAGGGCGCACGACCGGTCGCTTCGATTTTTGGCAGCGGTCGAAAAACGTCAGTCGCGGGTGCCGTGCTGGTTAACGCCACCGCGGGCCATGCCTTTGAACTCGACGATATTCATAAAGAATCGATCGTGCATGCAGGCTCCATCGCCGTGCCGGTCGTCGTGGCCTTGGGTGAACGCGCGGGCGGCGTGTCGGGACGCACCTTGCTCACGGCCATGACGACCGGCTATGAGATCGGCACGCGTGTCGGCAATGCGGCCACCATGGGCCTGTTTTTTCGTGGCTTTCATCCTCAGGGTACTTCGGGTGCGTTTGTCGCCGCTGCGGCCGCGGCGCGCATGCTGAATCTGGATGCCGCGCACACCCAGCACGCGCTGGGTATCGTGGGCTCGCAGGCCGGCGGCCTGATGGCCGCGCAGGAGGGCGCGATGGTCAAGCGTTTTCATTCCGGACGCGCCGCCCAAAGTGGCGTGTATTCGGCCTTTCTCGCGCAGCGCGACTTTACCGGTATCAGCGATGTGCTTGAGGCTGGATACGGTGGCTATCTCAGCTCATATTCCGACAAGCCCAATGCGCAGCGGCTGACCGACGGTCTGGGCACAGTATGGGAAACCGGCAAGGTGGGTTACAAGCCCCATGCCTGCGTCACCAGCATTCATTCCGCGCTGGATGCATTTGGCTATTTGCTCAAGGCACACCAGCTCAAACCCGAGGATGTGGCCGAGGTTGATATCGGCATGAGCCCGATGACCTACACCCACTGTGCCTGGGAATACAAGGCGCAGGGCGTCACGGCCGCCCAGATGAACCTGTTTTACGGCATCGCCGTGATCGCTTTCGATGGCAAGGCTTTTGTCGCGCAGTATGCGGAAAACCGGCTCGCCGAACCTCGGATCCTTGACTTCATCAAACGGATTCATGCGCGCGTCGATCACGAAATCGAGGCGATGGGCCCGGCTTATCGTCATGCCGCACGCGTCAAAGTGACGATGCGCGACGGTCGCAGTTTCGAGCATGAGATTCTGAATCGTCGCGGAAGTCCTGAAAACCCCCTGTCACATGAAGATGTCGAATACAAATTCCGCAATGTTGTCGAATCATGCCTGCCTGCACATGACATTGACCGCGTGGTCGCTCTGGTCGACAAGCTCGACACGATGGACAACATGGCGGAGTTGATCGCACTGCTTGCGGCGCCACGCCAACCCTAACAACCACTATTCAGCGCTTTTTGATCACGCCCAATATTTGATATCTTCCGCAATTTTTTAATTTCACATCACTTCAATATCTGTCCTGGACTCACATGAATCATCAAGCCAACAGCAATACGATCGCAGACCAACTCGCTGCACACTTTGGTCAGTTTGAATACGCCCGTCTATCGGACGCGACTAAAAAATCGGTCAAGCGTTTGTTGCTTGATTACCTGGGTGTGGCCGTATCCGGTAGCCAGACAGAGAGCGGCCAGGTCGCGCGCAAGTTCGCCGCGATCACCGGTGGCCATACAGAGTCGACACTGATCGGCGGCGACGGACGTGTGCCCGCCATGCAGGCGGCTTTTGCCAACGCGATCTCTTCACATAGTGTCGAACTCGATGACATTGATGTGCTGGCACTGTTCCATTTCAGCCCTCCGGTTTATTCGTCCTCATTGGCGACTGCCGAACAAGTCAGGGCGAGCGGCCAGGAGTTGCTGGTCGCGCTGGCCGCTGGCTGCGAAATGATGGAACGTCTGAGCAAGGCGGCGAACTCCTCGCTTCGCAATCGCGGTTTCCACACCACGCCAACCTGTGGCGTGTTTGGCGCCACGATCGCCACGGCTTTGCTCCAGAAGTTGCCACGCAACAAGGTGGTGTCGGCACTCGGGATGGCCGGGGCGTCGGCATCGGGCCTGATGGAAATGTATGGACCGTCGATGCAAAAGCGCTTTAACCCCGGACCAGCGGCCCGTAATGGCGTGACAGCCGCGACCATGGCGGGTTTGGGCTTCACCGGGGCCGCTACGATTTTTGAAGGTGAGCGCGGATTTCTCGCCGCCTTTACCGACAAGAGCGACCCGGCGCAACTCGTGGCCGATCTGGACAAACCCTATCAGTTGGACATTGAATTCAAGCCATACTCCTGCGCGCGCCCCATTCACAACGCGATCGATTGTGCGCTGGAGATCCGCCGCAAGCATGCCCCAGATCTGACTCGTATCAAGTCCATGCATATGGCGCGACACCCAGACTGGGCCAAGTACCACCTGAACACGCGACCCCAGACCTATCACGAGGCGCAGGTCAGCCTGCCGTATTCAGTTGCCGTCGCGCTGACGGACGGGCAGGCGTTGTTCGCCCAGTACAACGATTCCAGACTGGCTGAACCGGAGTTGCTGCGCCTGTCCGACCTGCTCGAAATCACCAGTGACAGTTCGCTGCCGCGCGGCGTGTCATGCCTGTTGACCATGACCATGGACGACGGAACTCAACATGTCTCTCAAGTGGACTATCCGAAAGGATCAATCCAGAACCCGATGAGTGATGCTGAGTTGCGGGCCAAGTTCGACAGCCTGGTGCATCCGGTGTTGGGTGCCCAGCGTGCAGCTGAAATTGCGGCGTTGGTCGAGTCGATTGATGACTGTGCCGACGTCGGTCAGTTGATGCAACGCACAGCCAAATAGGCGAACCCGCTGACGGAGCCACACCATGCACACGGAATCAGGCTTGCCGGCCTACGAAGTCATCGCCATCAAGTACGCCACGCGAAGTGGCGCGCGTCCTGATCACTTCGTGGGGGGCGACCCCCATGATGTGCCGATGCCGATGGACTACTACCTTTGGGTGATACGCAATGGCGAGCGCCTGGTGCTGGTGGACACGGGTTTTAATGAGGATATGGCGCTTAAGCGCCACCGCACACTCTTGCGCCGGCCCGTCGAGGCGCTCAAGTTGCTGGGTATCGACACCAACGACGTACGCGACATTGTGATCACGCATCTCCACAATGACCATGTCGGTTCGTTTGATTCGTTTCCTAACGCACAGTTTCATCTGCAGGATGATGAGATGGCCTTCGCCACGGGGCATCACATGTGTTGCGATGGTTTTCGTCGCGCCTTTGAGGTCGACCACGTGGCTGGCATGATCCGGTTGGTCTACAAGGACCGCGTGTGCTTTCACAAGGGCGATGCGCAGATCGCTCCTGGTGTCAGCGTGCACCAGATTGGCGGGCATACCGCCGGTTTGCAGGTGGTCAGGGTTCACACGGCGCGTGGCTGGGTCGTGCTGGCATCCGATGCCAGTCATTACTACGAGCACTTTGAAAAGAAACGCGTGTTCTCGCTCGTCTACCACCTGGGTGAGGTGCTGGAGGGCTATGACCGTCTGCTTGAACTGGCCACTTCGCCACGTCATGTTATCCCCGGTCATGATCCGCTTGTCGTGCAACGATATCGAGCCGTCTCACCAGAACTCCAGGGCATTGCGATGCGGCTGGATCTCAACCCCATCGCAGACTGAATAGACAAAAGGCAGGCCAATACCATGCTGAAACAAACACAGACAAGGACCCGGACGCTGATACTCCGGCGCAATGTAATCTTGCGCAGCTTGTGGGTGGTCATCGCTGTTTTCTGTTGTGCGCTGACGACGCTGACGGGTAGCGCGATGGCGCAGGACTTTCCCGTCAAACCGATCACCCTGATCGTCGGATTTCCGCCCGGTGGTTCCAACGATATGGTCGCCCGGATTTTTGCCCCGAAGCTCGGCGAAATTCTCGGCGTACCCGTCGTGGTGGTCAACCGTCCGGGCAGCAACGCGTTGATTGGCACGGACTACGTGGTGAAGTCGGCGCCCGACGGCTACACCCTGACGCTTGCGAGTGCGAGTCCTCTGGTCATCAGTCCGCACACCTACGCCAAAATGCCTTTTGACGCATTAACGGATCTGACAGGTATCACCACCATTGCACAGACCCCGGAATTGCTTGCGATCAATCCGGGCGTTCCGGCGAAAAACCTGCAAGAGCTGGTTGCGCTGGCCAAGACCCGCCGCGTCACCATCTCTTCATCCGGGAATGGTGGTCTACCGCACCTTGCGATCGAGCTGTTGCGCACGGCGGTACCCGGCGGAGACATTGTCCATGTACCCTATAAAGGGGCTGGGCCCGCCATCACCGACCTGCTGGGCGGGCATGTGGACGGAATCATCGTTGACTTGCCACCGCTTTATCCGATGGTGCAGGATGGGCGTTTACGTGCGATTGCCATCACGAACAGCCAGCGTGCTGTACTGTTGCCAGAAACCCGGACGTCGGTCGAGCAGGGCATGCCGTCGTTGCTGGCTTTCAACTGGTTTGCCGTGATGGGCCCCGCAAAAATGCCCAAGCCTGTGGTCGACAAACTCTACGCGGCACTCATCCAGGCCGCCGCGGCTCCTGACATTATCGAAGCATTGCGCAAAGTGGGGGTTGAACCGTTTACGCAGGCATCTCCCCAGGCCTTTGCTGCGTTCATGCGCCAGGAAACCGATCGCTGGGGGGCTGTTGCCAGGGCGTCGGGCGCACGGGCTGACTAGTCCGCCTGGATACCATTGCTTTTGACCAGGGCGGTCCAGCGGGCAATCTGACCTTGCAGGAAGACGGCGAATTCCTGTGGGGTATTGCCGACTGGCTCAATCCCCATCGCGAGCAGTCGCTTCTGTATTTCAGGTTGCCGGGTCGCATCGTGGGCGGCACTTGAAAGCCGGTTGACGATATCGGTCGGCGTGCCGGCTGGTACAAAAAATCCGTTCCATTCGAGCACCTCAAAATCTTTGAAACCGCTTTCCATGATGGTCGGTACGTCCGGCAAAGCTTGCATGCGCGTCGCCCCGGTCGTGGCCAGCGCACGCGCGCGTCCGGACTGGATATGGGCGAGGCCAGAAATCGGATTGGCGAAATAAGCAGACACTCGACCCGCCAGCAGGTCAGCCATCGCGGGGGCGCCACCCTTGTAGGGCACATGCACCCAGTCGATCCCTGCGTCACGCGCCAGCATCTCGGCCGCCAGGTGGGCCGAGCCGCCGGCACCGTATGAGGCATAGTTCAGCTGGCCAGGATGCGCACGGGCATAGGCCACGAATTCCTTGAATGTCTGGTATGGCGCGTCAGCGGGCACAACCAGAATGGTGGGCATGTTGATCGCCTGTGACACAGGCAGTAAATCCTTCATCGGGTCGTAGGGCAACTTGTGCAGTACGGCATTGACCGCGAAGGGGAAGGTATCGAACATCACGGTATAGCCGTCCGGCGGGGACTGGATGACTGCGGTCGCGGCCAGGATGCCGCTCGCACCCGGCCGGTTCTCAACCACGATGGGCTGACCCAGCAGGGTCGACATCGGCTGCGACAGCAGGCGGGCGTTGCCGTCGGCACCGCCACCTGCCGAGTAGGGCACGACGAGGCGAATCGGCCTGGATGGAAATGTCTGAGCCTGCGTCACGGCGGCAGACAACAACATGATCAGTCCAAGTGCGAGCAGGTGACGCGTAAAAGGTGGTGGGTAGATGTTCATCAATGCCTCTGGTTTTATTGGATTTTTTTCCGGACTGTTGCCAGCTTGAGCGCGACGAGGCATTGGAAAAACCATGCCTTGATAATCGTAGCGCAATGGTCTACCGTACAACGCACCGGCGGTCGATCGGATAAAAATATAATGGAGATGACAACGTGAACGCGAAACAACAACAACGGCTGGCGGCTTGGCCCGGTGATCTGGCGAACGGTCGCGTAGACACCAAAAGACGGCAAACAGTGTTGTTGGGCATGGGCGCATTGCTGACGGCGTCCTTCGCGCGTGCGCAAACTGATTGGCCGAACCGATCCTTGCACATTGTGGTGCCGTTTTCCGCGGGCGGTGCTGCCGATACCTCGGCCCGGGCCTATGCGGTGCAGTTGACTGCGATCCTCGGCCAGAATGTGATTGTCGAAAACCGCACCGGTGGCAATGCCGTGGTGGCAGCCAGCGCCGTGCTTCAGGCACCAAAGGATGGCTATACCTTCGTCTGGGATGCTGCCAACTGCCTGACGAATCCCGTCCTGGTCAAGGACCTTGCGTTTGATTACCAGACTGCGTTTGTCCCCGTGACGATGGCCGTCAAGGCACCACAGGTCATTGCTGTGCGGCAGGATTTTCCCGCAACAAACATTACAGAATTTCTTGCGTACGCCCGTGCCAACCCAGATAAGGTTTCCTGTGGCACGCCACCGTCCGGTGGCATGGCTCACCTGGCTCTGGCGCTGCTGCAGGAACGTGCAGGCATTCGCCTGATCCATACACCTTATCGTGGTGGCGCCGATGCCGCGCGTGACATCATGGGCGGCCAGATTGACGCCATCTTGATTACGGCATCGTCAGCCCGTGGGCCATTCAATGCCGGCAAAATTCGCATCCTGGCCGTCACCAGCGCCGAGCGTAGTGCTGCGTACCCCGACGTACCGACGCTTGCCCAGAGCGGCTTCCCAGGCTATGACATGGATGACTGGTTTGGTTTATTCGGGGCTGCAGGAATCCCACCATCTGTTGTGCCGCGTCTGCAACAGGCGGTCAGGCAGGCTTCGCTGAACCCGGCTCTGATCTCAAGCATGGAACAGGCGGGTCAGGTGCCCGTTGACGTGACGCCGGAACAGTTCACGGCCTGGCTGAATCAGCAGCGCACATTGTTGCAGCAGTTGATACGCCGCGCCAATATCACGGTCAGCTAGGCGCACCTGATGTCGGTTCTCACTTTTAATACCAAGGTGCATTTCGGACACGGAAACCGAAATGCGTTACCAGGGGAACTGCGTGCACTTGGCATGACGCGCCCCCTGTTCGTGACGGACAAAGGGGTCATTGCCGCAGGCGTGTTTGCCATGGCCATCGATGGCCTCGGACACTTGACTGATCCAGTGATCTTTGATGACACGCCACCCAATCCCACTGAAGGCGCCGCGCAAGCGGGGCTTGCCTGTTTCCAGGCCAACAGGTGTGATGGCATTGTCGGCATAGGCGGTGGCGCGACGCTTGACCTGTCCAAGGCCATCGCCGTGCTCTGCGGTGACCCCGCCCCATTGTGGGACTACTGCAATCGCCATCCTAGCCCCAGGCCTATCATCAATCCTCCGTCTGTGATTCTGTTGCCCACCACGTCCGGTAGTGGAAGCGAAGTGGGCAGGTCGGCCGTGATCATTTTTGACAATGGCATCAAGGCAGGCGTCGGATGCCCGACGATTGTGAAGGTGGCGATTTGTGATCCGGAATTGACGATGGGGTTGCCACCCTACATGACTGCGGCGACAGGCATGGATGCCCTGTCGCATTGCATCGAGACCTTTTGTTCGCCGATGGTCAATCCGCCTATCGATGCGATTGCAATGGACGGACTTAAACGCCTGTTTGCGAACATTGAACGCGCCACGGTGAATGGACAGGACCGTGACGCGCGCTGGAACATGATGATGGGTGCACTGGAGGGTGCCATCTGTTTCCAGAAAGGGCTTGGCGCCGTGCATTCTGTTTCACACTCCGTGGGTGCCCTGGGATACCATCACGGCACGCTCAATGCCTTAATGCTGCCTCATGTGCTTGCCAGCAACGCCGATTGCCTCGCCGACAAAATTCCGGTGATGCGCCAAGCCATGAAGTTGGGCTGCGACGCCGATCTGTCAGCTGTCTTCACCAACCTCAACCAGCGTCTGGGGCTGCCGTCCGGGCTGCAGGCGCTTGGACTGG
>CAIJKV010000004.1 GCA_903821335.1 uncultured beta proteobacterium | reverse complement strand
GGTGTATGACGAGACGGTGATCCTCCACGCAGACCGGGCGCTCGTATCAGGTGGCAGTCTTGCGATCTTGCGTGGAAATCTTTGCCCTGACGGCGCCGTGATCAAACCCGCCGCGTGTGAGCCGCAGTTGCACCAGCACACGGGGCGAGCCGTCGTGTTCGCTAATTATGCGGCGCTACAGGCCGGGATTGACGATCCTGATCTGGACGTTGACGCGAACAGTGTCATTGTCCTCCAGAATGCCGGGCCGCAAGGCGGGCCAGGTATGCCGGAGTGGGGTCAGCTACCCATCCCCAAGAAGCTGTTGACCCAAGGTGTGCGAGACATGCTTCGGATCAGCGATGCCAGGATGAGTGGCACGAGTTTCGGGGCCTGTGTATTGCATGTTGCACCAGAGTCCTTTATTGGCGGTGCGCTGGCGCTGGTGCAAACGGGGGATCTGATCGAAATGGACATCCCTGCACGAACGCTTAACATGCTGGTCGATGACGCGGAGTTGGCCCGCCGGCGGGCGGCCTGGACGCCTCCGGCACCACGCTATGAACGTGGCTGGGGCATGATGTTCGCCCAGCAAGTGACCCAGGCAAATTTTGGTTGCGACCTTGTTTCGCTTGAAGGAACCCGACCCACTCCTGAACCAGATATTTATTGATGAACACTGCCGTCAAGACTCCCGAATCCAACGAATAATCTGCCTCGACAATGAAACCCGCCGTTCAATCGGCTTGCTGGCCTGAACGGCGTTATTCCCAGCGCAGGTGATACCCGCGCCCCGCGTAATCAAAGTCGACGAGCTCGCCCATATGCTGGTCGCCCACGCGGGGCAGATCCTCGGCCTGCTTGACGGTCGGGGCTGCATAGTAGGCACGGATTTCCTTGATCAAACCCGTGTGTTGATCGAACACATACCACTCGTCACCGCGCTGCGCGGTATTGAAGTTGCGTTTCCAGTGCGTCCACTCAATGACTGCTTCGTGCGAGTCGTGGCCGACCAGAACCTTTTCGATGGTCCATTGTGAACCCAGGTTCTTGACGCACCAGATCCATTTTTTACTGATGACCTCGGCACTTTTCCAGGGAATATCAGGCAATCCCGGTGGAAAGTAGTGCACAGCATCGGGCATGAAACAGCCCATCAGTGCTTCGTAGTCGGCTGCGTTGCAGGCGTCGAAATATCGACGGATCAGTGCCTCGTGGGGATGCATGGTGGTCATGTTGCTCAATCTCGCTCAAGATCTTTGTGGGTGTCAGGCTCACGCACCGGCGGGACGGCCGGCGGATACCCAGACTTTGTGCTGCGCGCGCGTCGCTGGACTGGGCGGGTACAGCCCCCAGAGTGGTTCACCCGCCTGCACGCGCAGGGCCAGGTAAGCTTCCAGATCGTCCTGGGCTTCGCACAGGTCAGCCATTTCCGCGGCGCAGTGCGCGGGCACGATCGTAATGTTGTCACCGTCGCCATGTATCACGTCGCCCGGATACACCGCGACGCCCGCGCAACCAATTGGCACCTGGAGGTCGGCCACATGATGATACGACAGGCGCGTCGTGGCGGTGACTCCGTCGCTCCAGATGGGGAAGTCCATTTTGGTCAGTTCCGTGCCGTCGCGAAACGCGCCGTCGGTGACAACGCCTCGTGCGCCACGCATCATCATGCGGGTAATCAGCATATTGCCCATCGATGCGGCGGCCACGTTGCGATTGCTGTCGATGATGATGACCTCGCCGGGGCGAACCTGTTCGACACCCACCCATTGAAGATTGTTGATGTTGGGTTCGGTGGTCAGCGTGGCATACGTGTCGATGTCTTCACGGGCGGGAATGAACCGCATGGTGTAGGCGCGTCCGGCGAAAGGCTTGAGCTTGCTGTTGAGCGGTTTCAGTCCCACGAGCACGGGTTGGCGATAGCCTTTTTTATAGAGCTGCGTCGTCAGAGATCCACTCGTCACCAGAGCCAGCCTGTCGCAGACGCTATCGGGCACGAAAATCGGTGCAGGGCGTTTTGGTGTTTCGGTATAAGTGGGTTCTGCAATGCGCATGGTGACTCCGGGGTGGGGGCAATCAAACTATCTGAGGGACGAGAAATAATAGGGGGTCGCGCGCTGGTACGACAATTCTGATATGGTCGCACTCAGGACTTCGTCCCACATTCTGGAATTCATCCCCATGAAAACTTCGTCAGGTGAGGGAACCGCATCGCTGGACAAGGCGCTGGACGTGCTCGATGCCATCAGCGAAGCTCCGCAGGGACTGAGCCAGGCTGACCTGTCGGCACTTCTGAATGTCCCGCGCACGACCTTATACCGATTGTTGGCGACCCTGGTCGCCCGTGGTTTCATCCGGCGCGACGCCCAGCGGCGTGTTTACCGTCTGGGGTTCAAGTGTTTTGAGCTTGCACGCAGGGCTCACTTGAATCCGGACCTGGTTGCCGCCGCAAGTATCGAACTGCGCAGCCTGCGTGACCTGACCGGTGAAACGACCTATCTTGCCGTGCTGGACGGGTGTGAGGTCCTGTCACTTGAACGTTACGACGGTGCGCACAGTCAGCGTTCGTCCGCGATGCTCGGGCAGCGCAAGCCACTGCACTGTACGTCGCAAGGTAAAGCCATTCTGTCGGCGCTTGACGAGCTCGCGCGCGACGCCATCATCCGGGATATCACGCTCAAGGCGTTGACACCGATGACAATTACAGACCGCCGACGCCTGCAATCCGAAGTCAGGATCACTGCTGCACGTGGCTGGTCGATTGATGACGAAGAAATCGCGCTGGGTGTGCGTTGTGTGGGCGCTCCGATTGTTGACGCTTCGGGACAGGTCCGCGGTGCAATCAGCGTGGCCGGACCCGCGTGGCGCATGACGATGGCGCGTGTGCAAGGACTTGGGCCGGAAGTGCGCGAGGCGGCACGACGCATCGGTGCGCAAGTCGGCCTCGACCAGGCCACCAAGAACGCTTGTGTCGCCACGCCAGTGGATGGCCCCTGGGCGTTCCATGGCGATTTTCCGCATTGGTTGCCCGAGCGCGGGGCGTTGGTATGGGCAGACACACTCGCGCCTGCTATCCGGTTATTCGACGGTAGGACCGACCGGCAACTTGCAGTGCTTGATATGCCGGTTCTTGGTCTGGTGCCGTGGCACACCGGCCTGTTGACGATTACCGAACAGGGCTACCGGTTGATCGGCTTTGACCCCGGCGCTGAGCAAGTCGGACCGCTCAATCCCCTGGGTGATCTGCTCCCGCGCGCCCTGTGCGTTGATGCGCAGGGCCAGCTATGGGCCTGTATACAGGGCGAAAGCAGTCACGGCAACCGCTGGCGGATTGGTCGGTGGTCTCCCGGCACGATGATGCAGGCCACCTGGCTCATCAATGAACCCCTTGACGCCCTGGCCTGGGATGCCGCCGGTCAGAATCTGTACGGCATCGCGCAGGAGTCCGGTGCCATTGTCCTGTTGCAGCCAGGACGGACTGTCCTGCGCAGGCTCACCACGGTGCCCAAGGGGTCGGGTCGTTTGGCTGGCTTGTGCGTCGATGGCAACGCGGGCGTGTGGACAGCCTTGCAGGACGGATGGAGTGCCGTGCGTTTCGGACCTGACGGGACACAGGATCGCATGATTAGCTTGCCAGTACCCGTTCCAACCGGAGTGGCGATGGGTCAGGAGGCCTCGCTTGGCGCGTCGCTCTTCGTGACAACCGCACGACCCCCAATGTCAGTTGAGGCGTTGGCCAATGCACCGCTGTCCGGTCGCCTTTTTGCAATTGCGATCGACTGATCGAGGGTCTCAAATCAGGAAGCGGGTTTGTCGGGTGTCGCCGCAGGCTTGAGTAGTTTGCCCCAACGGACCAGCTCGGCGCGCAGGAACTGGTCGAACTCTTGCGGCGACGATAGTCGGACCTCGCCGTCTATGACCGCAAGCCGTGTCGTCACGTCGGGGTGTAAAAGGCTTGTGGCTAACGCGTCATTGAGCTTTCGCACAATTTCCGGCGGTGTGCCAGCTGGCGCCAGGATGCCCCACCACACGACCGACTCGAACCCGGGAAAGCCCTGCTCGGCAATGGTGGGTGTGTCCGGCGCAGACTTCAGACGAAGATGTCCCGACGTGGCTAATAGCTTGATCCGCTTGCTGTCCAGGTGCGCCCTCAACTGTGACATCCCTGTGAACAGCAGGTCGACATGACCACTTGCCACGTCCATGACACCTTGACCGGCACCGCGATAAGGCACGACCAGAATCTCGGCACCCGTGGCTGACTTGAATAACTCAGCAGCCATGTCCGTGGCTGAGCCCTCTCCGGAGGTCGCCATGCTGAGCTTGCCTGGTGTCGCGCGCGCCAGCGCAAGTAGCTCTTGCACGTTGTTTGCAGGCAGCGACGCGCGCGCGCCCAACCCCATCGCATAGGTGATGACCAGACCCACGGGTGCGAAATCGTCGGGTGTTTTGTAGGGTAGGTTGGGGATCAGGGCAGGGTTGGTCGCGATGCTGGGGCTGACGATCAGCAGGGTGTAGCCGTCCGGTGCTGCCTTGGCCACGATGTCGGTGCCCACAACCGTGTTGCCGCCCCCGCGGTTGTCCACAATGATGGGTTGCTTGAGTGTGTCAGAAAGTTTGTCCGCCCACGCGCGTACGATGAAATCTCCTCCGCCACCCGCGACAAAGGGTACGACGATGCGAATCGGTCTCTCAGGGTAATGGTCAGCGAGGCTGGCTGCCATGGCTGCGTTGGACAGGGAGGCACTCAGCAGGAATACGGCGCAACACACTGCGCGCAGGGAGTGCGTCATTGAGTCTCCTGAACTGAAATATCTATGCACAAGGCAGGTTTATAGAATAGATTTGCACTCAACTTTATTGCCTGTTTCATTTTTTTAATGCAAAGCCCGTTCGACGTCCTCAACAATTATCCGCAGCATGATGGCACGCTTCATGGCGTGTTTCAAAGTCGTTGTGCAGTAAAGGGTGACGCACCGTTTCTTGTCCAGGGGCAAACCACCCTGGGATGGACGCAGTTCGCGCAGCGTACCGAACGTCTTGCCCAGGCCTTCGCCGCCCGTGGCATCACGCATGGTTCGCGCGTGGCGATCATTGCGCGCAACGACGCGGCCCATGTGCTGACTTTGTTTGCGCTGGCCCGCCTTGGGGCAATCATGGTGCCGAGTAATCCGGATTTTGGTGACCGTGAACTGCGTTACGTCCTCAAGCACGCGGATGTGCAGGGAGTGATCGCCGAGCAAGGTGTGCTGGACACTGTCCGCCCCATCATGCAGGCGCTTGACGTGGTGCCCTGGCTGTTGGTGACAGACGCCGAGCCGTCAGATCGAGAGTCCTTTCAGGGCGCGATCGATGCTGCGTCGCACCATCCACTGGCGAGCCGTGGACAAGCCAGCGATACCTGCATCATTATCTATACGTCTGGCACGACTGGGTTTCCGAAAGGCGTGATGCACAGTCAGCGCAACCTGGTGACCGCTGGCGAGGCAAACGTTGCGAGGTTGCATCTCCAGCCCGAAGACCGCATCCTGATCATCTTGCCGTTTTTTCATGTCAATGCAATTTTTTACTCTCTTGGTGGCACGCTGGCGGCCGGTGCCTGCATGATTCTCGTCAAGCGTTTTTCCGCGTCGACGTTCTGGCAAGACGCAGCGGACCAGGGCGCGACCGTGGTGAACGTGATCGACGCGATCGGCACCATTCTTTGTGCTCGCGACCGCAGTGAGTATCGTTCGGATCACCGCCTGCGCATCGCGTATGGCGTGCGTCGTGCAGCTGCACCGACTTTTCGTAAAGATTTTCGGATCAATCAGCTGTATTCCGGGTTTGGCATGAGTGAAATTCCCGGCGTGACCTGCAATCCCTATGCCGGGGCCGACAAGCCCGGAAGCATGGGCAAGATTGGCGTACACCCTGATCCGGCAAGGCCCTGGGCGCAATGTCGGGTAGTTGATGACAACGGGCTGGACGTCGACGATGATGTGCCCGGAGAACTATGGGTCCGGCATCCGATCGTCATGCAAGGCTATTTCCGTGATCCTGAGCAGACAGCGTCGTCCTTCGAGGGCGACTGGTTCAAGACCGGCGACATTGTCAGGCGTGACATGGATGGTTTCTTTTTTCATCTCTCCAGGAAAAAAGATCTCATTCGTCGTCGTGGGGAAAATATCTCTGCCGTTGAACTTGAAACAGTGATTGGTGAACATCCGGGCGTGGTTGAGTGTGCCGCGATTGCCGTACCTTCGGAGTTGGGCGAAGACGATATTCTCGTGGCGGTCGTCGCCAAGCCGGGCGAAGCCGTGACCGAAGCCGCGATTGCGCAGTGGTGCCGGGAACGACTGGCCGCGATCAAAGTCCCGCGCTATGTGGCATTGCTGGAGGAACTTCCCCATACGCCCACGCATAAAATCGCGAAGGCGGCGTTGCGGGCAAACCCGGAAGTGCTGAACAAGGCGGTCGACTTTCAGCGAGGCTAGCGAGCCGTCCTGCGGACGAAGGCTGAGTTGATCGAAAACAAGAGGCGCTCAGGTGCTTAGTACAAAATTTGAGGGGACTAAAATGTTGAAAAAATTTAGAAAATATCTTTTCGTGACAGGGCTTGTCACGGCTGTTGCCACTTCCACACCCGTGCAGGCACAGTCTGCGGACAACAAATTTCCAGACAAACCCATCCGGTTGCTGGTTGGCTTCGCACCAGGCGGCGGCACAGATATTTCGGCGCGGATTATCGCACCGAAAATGGCTGAATTGCTTGGCCAGTCAGTGATTGTCGAGAACCGTTCGGGCGCAAACGGCAATATCGCCAGCGAAGCCTTGATCAGGTCCGCACCGGATGGCTACACGATTCTGCTCGCGTCGATCGGTGCGTTGGCGATTAATCCGCACATGCCGGGTGGAACCACATTCAACCCTTTGAAAGATTTCACCATGATCTCGCTTGGGGTCACTTTCCCCAATGTCCTGGTGGTCAATAGCGCATCCAGTGTCAAAAACCTTGCCGACTACATTGCTTCGGGCAAAAAGGGTAAAGACGTCGACGTGTTTTATGGCTCTTCCGGTAGCGGCAGCACGGGGCACCTGGCGGGTGAATTGCTGAATATACGCTCTGGAATGAGTGCCCAGCACGTCAACTACAAAGGGGGCGGTCCGGCCATGACGGACCTGCTTGGCAACAATATCCAGGCCATCTTTGCGAGTTCTCCAACAGCTGTTCCCTTGGTCACCACAGGAAAGCTGCGCGCAATTGCCGTCACCAGTCCCAAGCGCGTTGACTCGTTGCCCGACATCCCGACTGTGGCTGAACAGGGCTTCCCGGATTACGAGGCCATGAATTGGTATGCGTTTGTCGCACCCCCCAAGACACCTGCCGGAGTGGTTGAAAAACTGAACCGTGCGGTCGTTGCTGCCCTGAAGGATCCGGCGACCATCGCGCGCCTCAAGAACATGGGCATTTACACTGATCCGTCCACACCGCAGGAAATGTATGACTATGTCCAGAAACAATATGACATATGGGGCAAGGTCGTGAGTCAGGTCAAATTTTAATGTCCGCGGCAAGGTCAAACCAAGACGAAAACAAGGCGTAATGATGGGTTCAACTATTTCCGAAAAAATCCTCGCACGGCATGCAAATCGCACCTCGGTCCGGGCCGGAGAAGTTGTCGTGGCAACGATCGATTTCGCCATGGTGACCGATACCCGTGCGGCCAACACGATCAAGATGATTGGCAAGCTTGGCGACCGTGCGCTGAAATTCGCGAAAAACACGGCAATGGTCCTCGATCACTATTCCCCGCCGCCCAGTCTTGAAGCCGCACAAATCCACAGTGCCATGCGAAATTTTTCGGCGCAACATTCGACTCCCATCTATGACATCGGCGATGGGATCTGTCATCAGGTGCTGCCCGAGGGCGGGCACCTGACTTGCGGCGACCTGGTCGTCGGCACGGACACGCACTCCGTGACCTACGGAGCCTTCAACGCACTTGGAACCGGTATCGAGGGCACTGACGTGTCGGCGGTGATGATGAGCAGCAAGCTATGGTTTCGCGTGCCGCACACCGTTCGTGTCGAATTGCAGGGCGTCTTGCAGCCAGGTGTGTGGGCCAAGGACATTACTCTCATGATGCTGGGCCGGTTTGGCGCCGAAGGCCTGAATTACCATGCCATAGAATATGTGGGCGAGGCAGTCAGGGCGATGGACATTGATGACCGGATGACCTTGTGCAACCATGCAGCCGAGCTTGGTGCCAAGGCGGCCATTCTGGAGCCGGATGAAAAGACTTTTTCCTGGCTGCGCGCGCATGGCGCGAAAACACCGTTACCCACTTTCGCGGATGCTGACGCCCACTACGCACAACGGCTGCTGATCGACATCTCGAATCTTGCACCGCAAGTCGCCCGCAAGCACGAGGTGGATGAGATCGTTTCCGTGACGGATATTGATCGTCAGAAAATCCAGTTTGCACTGATCGGAACATGCACCAACGGTCGTCTTGACGACATCCGGCAGGCCGCTGAAATACTCAGGGGTCGCAAGCTGGCGCCGGGCGTACGCATGATCGTGACGCCGGCCTCACGGCAGATTTATCTTGCCGCGCTGCGCGAGGGACTGATTGAGGCCCTGACGATGGCCGGTGCGTCCTTTGAATCGGCGGGATGCGGAACCTGTGTCGGCATCACCAATCACCTGGTACCGGGTGACGGCGACACTGTCATCTCGACCGCCAATCGCAATTTCAAGGGCCGTTTGAACAACAAGAACGCGGACATCTGGCTGGGCTCGGCAGCGACTGTGGCGGCTTCTGCCCTGACGGGGGTCATTACCGACCCGCGCACGGTTCAGGGCGGCACCTGGAGGGCTGCAGCATGACAGCCATCAGTCTTGAGAACATCACCGGCCAGGCATTTATTCTTGGCGACAATGTCAACACGGATATCAATTGTTCCAATAAATATTTGCCGGGCAAGGACGTCGACTACGTGGCGTTGCACGCATTTGAGAGCCTGGAACCCGCGCTGGCTGGCCGCATTGCGGCGGGGGGCGGTGGCATCCTGGTTGTGGGCGAACACTTCGGTATCAACTCCTCGCGTGAGCAGGCTGTGCATGTGCTCAAGGTGATGAAGGTCCGGGCGATCGTTGCCAAGTCCTTTGGCCGACAGTTTTTTCGCAATGCAATTAATAACGGCATGCCGGTGTTCGAATGCGACACGACGCAGATATTGCCTGGCACATTACTCACCATTGATTTCGTCAAGGGATCGCTTCACTGTTCGGACGGGTCCTCGCACACTGTCGCGCCGTTACCTGGTGAAATCCTGGCCATCCTGCGCATGGGCGGACTGATTCCCTTCCTGCAAAAATATCCCGACTGGAATTTCGTATGACCATGCTGACTGCTTCGCAAAAACGTAAGAACCTGCGCGCAGCGCTGTCGGGGCCGCACGCTGTTTGCGCGCCCGGAATCTACGACGGTTACGGTTTGCGTCTGGTCGAGCAGGCGGGCTTTTCAGCTGCCTACATGACAGGCAATGGCGTGTCCGCCGCGCTGCTGGGTCGACCCGACGTGGGGCTGGTTGACCTGACGATGATTTCCGATCATGCGCGCCGGGTCGCACGGTGCGTGGATATTCCCCTGATTTGTGATGCGGACACGGGTTACGGAAATGTTGTGAATGTGCAGAGGACTGTTGCCGAGTTCGAGGCGGCAGGTGTCGCCGCCATTCATATCGAGGACCAGATTTCACCCAAGCGCTGTGCCCAGATGGAAGGTGCGCGAACGGTACTGGATTTCGACGAGGCCGTGTCCAAGATCGCCGCTGGCGTGGCCGCGAGGTCCGATCCCGACTTCATGCTGATTGCTCGCACCGACAGTGCCGCCGCCCTGGGACTGGACGAAGCGATTCGACGTGCCAAGGCCTTTGTGCAGGTGGGTGCAGACGTTGTGTTCATTGAACTCAAGGCGAATCCCGATATCCTTGCGCAGGTCCGGCGCGCAAGGGACGCCGTGGGCGCACCCTTGCAGGTCAATCTTGATACCGGC
Source organism: uncultured beta proteobacterium (assembly GCA_903821335.1). Taxonomy (GTDB): domain Bacteria; phylum Pseudomonadota; class Gammaproteobacteria; order Burkholderiales; family Burkholderiaceae_B; genus Zwartia. The sequence continues at coordinate 3,324 of CAIJKV010000004.1, read as the reverse complement.
GGGGCGCTGCGTCAGTTGCCCGCAAGTGCGTTAAAAGGCGCGGGTATCGATATTGCGATTTACCCAGCACTCGCGCGTGGGGTCTTTGGCCATGCGATGTCGCAGGCCCTGGGGCACCTTAAAGCCGAGGGATGCATGAATGGCTACACCGATCAGATGTTCACGTCGGCGCAATACAACGCGGCATTAGGCCTGGACGAGATCGAGTGTTGGGAAAAGCGATTCGATCCTCGCCAGTCGTGACAGGTTCACCAAGGTCGGGAAGCACAAGCCACAGGCGACCAATAATTCCTCAATAGAGGTAAAAAGCGCTGCTGTATTGGCAAGTAATTGACAATTCCTGAGACTTTTCCTAGACTGAGCGACATTACCTGATTTGCATGTTCAAACATGCAGATTTCAAGGGGAGTAGCTAATCGGGCAGGCAATCTGCCCGATGGTATGTTCGTCAATACGGGATTTCGATCTCCGGGCATATCAGCATGGGCCGTGTTTTCCAGACAAAGGCGTCATGCAAGCGAGACCTTGGCGGCTGATTTCAGGCCGGCAAGGGGTCACGCGCTCACCCTTGCTCCTGCGTTGGTCCGACAAGGTGAAATCCCCTTCACGAGCGCGACGGAGTTTATGCATGGATATTTTCTCGGTTGAATTTCTTTCGGCACTCGGTGCGATCATTCTGATCGATCTGGTCCTGGCCGGAGACAACGCTTTGGTCATTGCTCTGGCCGCGCGCGCGTTGCCTCGCGATCAGCAAAAAAAGGCGATCCTCTGGGGCACGGTGGGTGCCATTGGTGTCAGAACCCTGATGACCATCGGTGTTGTCTGGTTGCTGAAAATCCCAGGGCTGTTGCTCGTCGGTGGTGCAATCCTGGTGTGGATATCCATCAAGCTCGTGGCATCCGCGAGCGGACAGGACTCTGGAAACCAGCATGGTGGTGCCGCCGGATTCTGGGGCGCAATGAAAACGATCGTGATAGCCGATGCGGTTATGGGCGTTGACAATGTGCTGGGTGTCGCAGGCGCGGCTCACGGCAACTTTTTGCTGGTGATCCTGGGGTTGGTCATCAGCATTCCGATTGTGGTGTGGTGTAGCGGCCTTGTGCTTAAGCTGGTGGACCGCTTCCCGGCCGTGATTTATATAGGCGCTGGCGTACTGGCCTGGACTGCAGCCAAAATGATGCTGGCAGAGCCCCTGGTGCGCGCATCGGTTGAGCGTTATTCGAACTGGAACTGGTTGTTTATTTCAGCGGTTGTCATACTGGTTCTGGTCATTGGATACCTCATCAATGTCAGAACGGCTAGAAACCGATCGGTCAGGCAGGCGACATGAGGTTTTGCCTGACGTAAAAAAACGCCGTGACCAACCCAGGAGCACGGCGTTTTTTTGTTGCCTTGGCAAAACCTAGGCCGAATGTGCCTTTTTGCGGCCCATCGTCTTGCCAATTCCCAGCACGATCACCGCACCAATTGCAGGGCCCAATGTGTGCATATAAGACATGTTTGCGTCGATCCAGGCAGCGATCGCCGGATCGGTGACAGCCATCTCGCCTGCGACCCAACCCAGCAGCGTGCCACCGATGGTGACGATGATCGGAAAACGCTCCATGATCTTGAGCAGCATCGTGGCACCAAAGATTACCAGCGGAATACTGACGGCCAGGCCGATGACCAACAGCAGCATGCTGCCCTTGGCAGCGGCGGCGACACCAATGACGTTGTCCAGGCTCATGACCAGATCTGCAAGCAGAATGGTCTTGATGGCAGTCATGAGATCGTCGCTCGACTTAATGTTTTCCTCGCCGTCCTCCGGCAGCAGCAACTGAATGCCGATCCAGAGCAACAGACCCGCACCGGCCAGTTTCAGGTAAGGCAGCGTCAGCAGTTTGACTGCGAAAATCGTGAGCACGATACGCATTGCGATCGCGGCACCTGATCCCCAGAAAATGGCTTTCCGTTGTTGGGCGGGTGGAAGGGATCGGGCAGCCAGCGCAATCACCACTGCATTATCGCCAGACAGCACGATATTGACGCCGATGATTTGGAGCAGTGGAATCCAGAAATCGTTGATGCTGAAAGTGAAATCCATGATGTTTTTTTCTATTTGGATAAGTGACTATAGGCGCGGCTATTTTACACGGCAGGCGAGCCTGGTCGAGTCATTTCGACAGGCGTGGCATGTATGCGATGTTGCGTTGCAATATATATTCGACGATCAGACGTTCAGAGTGTTTGGATGGCCGCATACGACGGCGGCCAGAAAGCTCATGGCGTTCAGGCGCCATGTCCGTGCAATAGGCCGGTTCGCAAATTTCATCTCCAGTCACAGGTGCGACCTATTCCATGAACGTTGTAAACCCACTGGCGGGTTCGCGTTCACTGATCAGGCTGTTTTCAATCCGGGACATGTCTGCGTAGCCCAGCGCCATGCCGCACACCACGATTTCGCTTTCAGGTATTCCAGTGACTTGGCGAATGATCGTGTGATAGGCGTTAAAAGCAGCCTGCGCGCAGGTGTCCAGACCCCGGGCACGGGCAGCCACCATCAGATTCTGGAGAAAGCAGCCAAAATCCAGCCACGACCCCTGATTCATTGTGCGGTCAAGAGTAAAAATGAACCCAACCGGTGCGTCAAAAAACAGGTAGTTGCGGGCGTGTTGCGCCTGCATGCCCGCCTTGTCCTCGCGACCCAGTCCCAGTAATTTGTAAAGGTCCAGCCCGACTTTGCGACGCCTTTCAATATAGGGTGGCTCCCACTGGTCTGGGTAGTAGCGATATTCAGCTTTCATTGTGCTGGCAATCGTGGGGTCGAGGAATGCACGCGTCAGTTCTTCAGTCAGCCGGTCCTTGATCGCGCCCGTCAGAACGTAGGCTTTCCAGGGCTGCGTGTTTGAACCTGAGGGCGCCCGTGCAGCCACGTCCAGCATCTGTTCGATATCTTCGCGTGCAACCGGTGCGGGCAGGTATGCCCGAATCGAATGTCGTGAAGTAATGGCTGCATCAACAATTTTTTGCTCTGGACTCTGAATCATTTTTTGATCGTCTCACTCGAACTGTTCATTTGAAGCCGCTTTTTTCAGCAGCAGGGCGGGTGGCGTAAATCGCTGGCCATATGTTGCTGCGAGTGCGTTTGCACGTGCCACAAATTTTTCCAGCCCGTACTGGTTGATGAACTGAAGTGAGCCGCCGGTCCAGCGTGGAAAACCAATGCCCAGTATTGAACCGACGTTGGCGTCGCGTGACGACTCCAGTACACCTTCCTCAAGGCAGCGCACCGTCTCGATCGCCTGCACGAACAGGACGCGGTCCAGCATGTCCTGGTAAGGC
>CAIJKV010000003.1 GCA_903821335.1 uncultured beta proteobacterium | reverse complement strand
GCGCAGGGGCTGCGTGACACCTACCCCCTGATGCGCCATCTGCAAGCCACGCAGGTCGCCACACTGACCGATGGCTCAACAGAAATGCTGCTTGAACGAATCAGTAAAAATTTGAATAAAACACTGGGACAATGACATGCGCGTATTTCAGATTGAAGGCGACTGGGGCATTCAGAACCTCAAGCTCAGCACACGACCGGATCCTACCCCGGCGGCCGGACAGGTACTACTGAGGATGAAGGCTTCCTCGGTCAATTACCGTGATCCGATTGTCCCGGAGCGCGGCTACGGCGTGCATACCGGAACCCTGCCGCTGATCCCGGTATCGGATGGCATGGGTGAAGTGATCGCGATCGGGTCCGGCGTCACGCGTGTCCGCGTCGGGGATCGTGCTTGCCCCACTTACTTCCAGCGATGGATTTCCGGCGAACCCAATTTCGAAAGGCTGTCGCAGTCGCTCGGTGGGCCGCTCGACGGCACCATGGCGCAATACATGTGCCTCAATGAGGACGGCGTTGTCAAAATCCCCGACTATCTTTCCGAGTTTGAGGCAGCAAGCCTGCCATGCGCGGCCGTGACGGCATGGAGCGCACTGACCCAGTGCAGCACCGTCAAGGCGGGCGACCAGATCCTGGTGCAGGGATCGGGCGGTGTGTCATTGTTCGCGTTGCAGTTTGCCAAGGCCATGGGTGCCCGGGTGACCGTGATCTCCTCGAGCGAGGCCAAGATCGAGCGACTGCAAAAAATGGGAGCCGATCACACGATCAATTACGTGACGACTCCCGAATGGGCCAAGGCCACGCGCGAGATCACGGATGGCCGGGGCTTTGACCACATCATCGAGGTCGGCGGCGAGAAAACGCTGCCGCAATCCTTGCGCTGCATCCGACCGGGCGGCACGCTTTCAATGATCGGGATTTTGTCGGGTAGTGCCATCGCCACCTCACTCGGGTTGATCATTACGCGCCAGGTTCGCCTGCAAGGGGTAACCGTCGGTCATCGCGACGCGTTTGAATCCATGCTCAGGGCAATGGAACAACATCGGATTCATCCCGTGATCGACCGGGTATTCGGATTCGAGCAACTCAAGGAGTCCTTCACGTATCTCAAGAGCGGTGCGCAATTCGGAAAAATCTGCATTTCCCATGAAAGCTGAACGAGTGTTCGCAAACATGGCTCGGCTGCTCTATCCCCTATCGGGCATCGAACAAAAGCCCGACTCAATCGCGTTTCGCCTGTGCGAGTCAGGCGAGACGGTCACCTTCTCACAAATGGAATTGCGTGCGAATCAGGCTGCACATGTGTTTCGGTCATGCGGTGTGCGTGAAGGTGAGCATGTCGCGATTTTGTTAAAAAATCGGCGTGAATTTCTTGAAATCTGTTTCGGCGCCGAGCGCGCGGGTCTTTACTACACCACGATCAGTACAAGGCTGACTGCGGCGGAAATCGCCTACATCGTGAATGATTGTGGCGCCAAGGTGCTGATTGTCGACGCTGACCTGATGGAACTTGTGCAACAGGTGCGCAAAAGCCTGGCCGCTGGCATTCATCTTTTTGTGGTGGGTGCGGCACAGTCACCGTGGCGGGACTGGCACCAGGTCGCTGGCACGATGGCCGGCACGCCGATCGGGGACGAGGCGCAAGGCCTCGACATGTTGTATTCATCCGGCACCACCGGGCGTCCCAAGGGCGTGAAATGGCCATTGCCCGGCGGGCAAGCTGGCCCAAGAACCTTTCTGGTAGATCTGCTGGGTGGTCTGTATGGCTACGGCACCGGATGTCGCTATTTGTCTCCGGCACCGCTCTATCATGCAGCGCCTCTGCGCCACAGCATGACCGCGATCAAGCTCGGCGGCGAAGTGTTCATCATGGAAAATTTTGACGCCGAAACATCACTGGCCCTTGTCCAGGAACACCAGATCACGCACAGCCAGTGGGTCCCGACCATGTTCGTGCGCATGCTGAAACTGGATCCGAAGGTCAGGCAACGCTACGACATGCATTCGATGCGCATGGCGGTGCACGCCGCGGCACCTTGCCCGGTCGACATCAAGCTCAGGATGATCGACTGGTGGGGACCCATCATTTTCGAGTACTACGCCGGTACGGAAAACAATGGGTTTTGTTCCATCACGAGCGCGCAATGGTTGACGCACCAGGGATCGGTGGGTCGGTCAGCGCTGGGGCATCTGCACATTTGCGACGATGACGGCGGTGAATTGCCCATCGGGCAGACCGGACTCGTCTATTTCTCGGATGGCCCGGAGTTTATCTATCACAACGACCCCGAAAAAACGGCCCAGACACGCAACGCGCTGGGGTGGACGACACTGGGCGACATTGGCCGCGTCGATAAAGAGGGGTATCTTTATCTCGTCGATCGCAAGGCCTTCATGATTATCTCGGGGGGGGTGAATATTTACCCGCAGGAAGTCGAAGCAGTATTGATCGGTCACCCAAGTGTCGCGGATGTCGCAGTATTTGGCATCCCGAATCCAGACTTCGGCGAAGAGGTCAAGGCAGTCGTACAACCCATGGAACACGTCCAGGCCAGCGCAGCGCTTGAGGCCGAGTTGATCGCCTATTGCCGCACGCTGCTAGCAGACTTCAAATGCCCGCGAAGCGTCGATTTCAAGGCGCAGTTGCCCAGGCATCCGACCGGGAAACTTTACAAAAAAATCCTCCGTGACGAATACTGGCCCATTCAGCATGGCGCATAGTGAATGCATCGCCGGAAAAACTCACACCTGACGGCGTGCGCTAACCCGTTGCCTGCCGAACTTGATTGCGTCCGCCCTGCTTGGCTTCATACAGCGCGAAATCGGCTCGGGAGAGCACGTCGTCGATCGCCATATCGGACGACTTCAAGATGCTGACACCGAT
>CAIJKV010000002.1 GCA_903821335.1 uncultured beta proteobacterium | reverse complement strand
TAGCCCCCTCTCCAACAAACCATTGCTGGGCTTGCTGGCGCTCGGGCTATTGATTCACCTTGGATTTGGCTGGCTGTTGACGCTCTCGGTCGATGAAGCGCACTACATGCTGTACGCCGACAAACTCGACTGGAGTTACTTCGACCACCCGCCCTTGGTGGGCTGGATTCAGTGGCCGCTGGTCGCACTGCGTGCGCCCGACTGGGTGATCCGGCTGATTCCACAAGCCCTGTGGCTGGCGTCGTGCCTGCTTGCCCGGCACATTGCGCGTTCTCTGCATGCGTTCGTACCCGGCTGGAGTCCCGCTCATCGCGAGGCCGCAGGCCTTTGGGCCGTGGGCCTGGTGCTGCTCGCACCCGTCATGCATGTGCTGGCCGTTGGACTGCTGCCCGACACCTTGCTGATGACGCTGACACTGGCTCTGATGTCAGTGACCCTGCGTCTGACCGCGCCCGACCCTGCCCCACACAGCCGTCAATGGGCCAGCTGGATCACCCTGGGTCTGTTGCTTGGCCTGGCGGGTCTGTCAAAATACACTGCCATCCTGCCGGCTGCGGCCATCGTGGTCTGTCTGGTCGGACGCCACGGCGTGGGCCTGTTCGGGCGCGCGGGTCCCTGGTTGGCAATTGTCATCGGGACGGTGCTGGTGGTGCCGGTTTTCTACTGGAATGCCCGCCACGACTGGATTTCTTTCGCCTACCAACTGAATCACGGCACAGGCGGGGCCTGGCAATTGCGCCGCCTGGCAGCGTTCGTAGGCATCCAGCTGGTCGCCTACGGTCCGCTGCTGGTTCTGGGAAGCGTGCTGGCCATCCGTCAAATCGTGCAGCAACGCGTCTGGCAGATCGCTGGCCTGCTGCTATTTTTCCTGATTCCGTTCGGTGTGACCGCCTGGCTTTCCGTGGGAGGCGGCAGCCTGCCACACTGGACCGCGCCGGCATGGCTGGCAATCACCCCCTTCGCAGCCAATGCGATAGCGGCCCGGTGGGCAGACGGTAAACACGCGCTGATCCTGGCACTGGCACGTACCCAGGCCGTGATCTGCCTGCTTGCCTTCATCGGGCTATTTTTTGTCGGCATACCCGGCATCAGCCAGGAAGACGACCTGGGCAAGAAAAACCCGCTCGCCGACCTGTGGGGCTGGGATCGCGCTGGTGTGCAGGCGCGCGCACTCGCCCGCACCCACGGCATTGCCTCCCTTGCTGTAAAAAACTGGACACTCGCCAGCCGGATGACCTGGTACGCGCGCCCCCTGCCTGTTTTTGTACTGGATGATCGGTTCGATCAGTTTGACCTCTGGTTTGGGCAAATTCCACCAGGCAGCGACAGCCTGTTTGTCAACTGGTCGCAAATGCGGTTTGATCTACCTGTGAAGGCAGGAGAATTCCAGACATGCACCGAGTTGGAGCACATGGATATCCTCCGGTTTGGGCGGCGCGTGTCAGACTTCACTTTCTATCATTGCCGCAACTGGGGGGCTGGCAACCCGCGCACGACACCAGGCCAACAACCGTGAAAAAAACGCTCAAGTCCCTCTGGCCCTACCTGAGAATCATGCTGTCCGTGGCACTGCTGTGGCTGGCGGTGCGCAACGTCGACTGGCTGGCGCTGACCAGCGCCAACATGGAAATCGAACCCGTCTGGCTGGTGCTCGCAGTGCTCTCGCTCACGCTCGCTGCGATGCTCGCCGCGCTGCGCTGGGGTTGGCTCATGCGCAGCGTCGGCCTGTACCGTCCCTGGCTTGACTACGTCGGACTCTATTTTTCAGCCGGTCTGATCAACCAAGGCTTGCCAAGCACCATCGGTGGCGACAGCTACCGCGCCATCGAAGGCAGCCGCCTGCTCAGCACAGAGGCAGCACGACTGCCCGATCTGTCGGAAGAACTGCACCAGCAGATCGATGTCGCACGCGCACCGCCGCGCCTTCGGCTTGGCTTTCTGACTGTCGCGATGGATCGTGGCCTGGGCTTGCTGGGTAACAATCTTCTTGGGGCGGTGGGTCTGGTCAGTGCCGGTCTGATCATCGCACCCTGGGGTCGGTCTCTTGGCTGGCTGGTGCTGTTGGCAACCCTAGGGGGCGTCGGCGTCGCCTCAGCCCTACTGGCATTTTCACCCTCGCGTCAGTTGCTCGCGCGGTTGCTCTCGCGTCTGGGTATGCCCGCCGCCATGTCAGGGCTGAGCGCCGCCCTCGGTTGGCCGCATGCCCTGGCACAACTAGCAGTGTCTGTGCTGGTACATGTACTCACGGTCGCCTCGCTGGGGCTTTGTATGCGCGCGTTTGGCACAGCGGTCCCTTTTGAAGCCCTGATGGTGGGCTTGCCCACGCTGTCGCTGCTGATGGTGCTGCCGATCAGTATTTCGGGATGGGGTCTGCGTGAGACAACCCTCACCGCGATCCTGGCTCTGTGGGCCGTGCCACCTACGGTCACCGTTCTCGGGTCAGTCAGTTATGGTCTGGTCACTGTGCTGATCTATGCGCCAGGCGCTTTTTTGCTGATAAAACGTCGCAGTCAAGGCCGTTCTGCATCTTCCCCTTAAAATGTCGACACTATGAGTCTAAGCGTCGACACCATGCGCACAATCGACCGTTGGGTCGGTGTGCCGCTTTGCGCCCTGATCAGCCCGTTCGTCATGCTGATCGACTGGATACAGACCGCCCTCAAGGGCAAGCCCCGGGATCCGCGCAAACTCCTTTTTATCGAATTGTCGGAAATGGGCAGTGCGATCATTGTCGATCCCGCCATGCGCGACGCGCAGGCGCGGGGAGCTGAACTGTTCTTCCTGATTTTCAAGAGTAATCAGGCAAGCCTGACGCTACTGAATACCGTCAAGCACGAAAATATTTTCACGATCGATGCCTCAACCGTTGCCAGTCTGGTTCGCGACACCCTCAGATTCCTGCTTGAGGCGCGTCGGCACAAAATCGACACGGTGATCGACCTGGAACTTTTCTCGCGTTTCACCGCATTGTTGACCGGACTGTGCGGAGCCCGGCGTCGCGTGGGTTATGACATTTTCCATGGCGAAGGCCTGTGGCGTGGCAGCATGCTGACCCACAAAGTGCATTACAACCCGCACATGCACATCGCCAAAAATTTCATTTCGCTGATCCATGCGGCCTTCGCCAGTCGCCAGGAGCATCCCTTCAGCAAGATTCACATCCCGGATGCAAGCATCCGCATCGCGCAAGCCAAGATCGACCCCGAGATCGAACAATCCGTACTCGCACGCATACGGCAGCTTGCCTCTGACGCAGGCCACTCATTCAGACACGGCCATCACCCCTTGTTCCTGGTCAACCCCAACGCCAGCGAGCTTCTCGTCCAGCGCCGCTGGGCACCGGAAAGTTTCTCGGCGCTGATCATCGCCCTGCGCGAAAAGTGGCCAGACAGCCTGATCCTGATCACCGGGTCGCCTGCCGAACACGCCTACGTTGAAAACGTCCGGGTGGGTGCAGGCGTAGAGGGTGCACTGAACTTCGCCGGCCAGGTAAAATTCGCAGAATTACCGGCACTGTATACGCTGGCCGATGTCATGGTGACCAATGATTCCGGACCCGGACACTTTTCGTCGGTCACGGGGCTGCACACTGTTGTGCTCTTTGGGCCCGAGACGCCAGCGCTGTATGGATCGCTTGGCAAGTCCATCCCGATCACTGCAAACCTGGCTTGCTCTCCGTGTGTCAGCGCTGCCAATCACCGCAAGACACCGTGTTCGGACAACGTCTGCATGCGCGCCATCACAGTCGAACAGGTTTTAGACAAAATGACCGTTCAATATCTGGCGGCACGCACTTGACCCACTCTGACCTGAATCGGCGGCACCACATTTCCACCGTATCAATTCCACCCTGGGCCTGGGGTCTGTGGCTGACTCCGCTGGCATTGTGGCTGGTGCTGTGGGTGGCTGTGCCCGAGCCAGCGCTCTTTATCCACGTCAACCAGGCCGCACGCATTTTGCCTGACCACGCCTGGGCGCTATTGAACATGTTTGGAAACGGCTGGTCGGCGTTCGCCTTCGCCTCACCCCTGCTGGTCTTTGCGCCCCGACTGCTTGTGGCTGGCGTGTGTGCCGGCGCCATCTCGGGTGCGCTCAGTCGCATTCTAAAACTGTATTTTGAGTTACCACGCCCGGCGGGTGTGCTGGACATCACAACCTTTCATATCCTTGGCAAGCCGCTCACGGCGATGTCGATGCCCTCGGGTCATACCCTCACGGCGTTTTCGCTGGCGGCCGCCTTTTATTTCAGCATCCCACC
>CAIJKV010000001.1 GCA_903821335.1 uncultured beta proteobacterium | reverse complement strand
TTCGCATCATCCATGAACTGGGTATAACTCACCGAGTCCTGGGACGGTGCGCGACCGTCAAACTGTTTGAACACGGTAAACAACACCAGTGCGATCACCATCCAGACCGCAACTTTGGAAAAGGAATTGTTCAAGGACGATCTCCTGCTTGTCATTTCGACAGCGATAACCCTAATGGCGTATAGGAAAATTCACCATTTGGCTTGCATTCATTCTACCCCTCTTTCGAGGGGGCTCCCCGGGTTCTACCCGGGTAACAACACCCGTGCGGCCTAGTGCTTCAGGCCGCGCGCGACCAGAAAAGTTTCCGAAGACCTGTTACGGGAAGCCTTGGGTTTGTACTCAGCCACTTTTTTGAAGTGACGCTTGAAATTTTCAACAATCTGGGAAAACCCGCTGCCGTGAAAAGCTTTCACAATGAGCGCACCATCAGGTTTGAGGTGCGAAATCGCAAAATCAAGAGCCAGCTCACAAACTATTTGAATGCGGGCTGAATCAGCCCCTTTGACACCCGACAGGTTCGGGGCCATGTCCGACATCACCAGATTGACCAACTGGCCATCAAGCAGCGCTTGCAGTTGCTCAAGCACGGGCTCTTCGCTGAAGTCGCCCAGGATGAACTCAACACCCGCGATGGGCTCCATGGGGCTGAGGTCGAGCGCGATCACACGGCCATCGATGATGCCGCCGGCACCCACCATGCGTTCACGGGCCACCTGCGACCAACTGCCCGGCGCCGACCCCAGATCGACGACGATATCACTGCGTTTCATCAGCTTTTCGGCATCCAGAATCTCGGTTAGCTTGAAAGCCGCCCTCGCGCGATAGCCCTTTTGCTGAGCCATTTTGACGAAAGGGTCATTAATATGCTGCATGACCCATTCTTTAGAAAATTTGTTTTTGGCCATTCCCGTACAATTAACCTTATGACTATTCTGGAAATTACCCCCCGCGAGCGCAGTGAGCTGCGTTCTGCCGCCCACCCGCTGCGTCCTGTCGTGCTCATTGGTGACAATGGCCTGACCGAGGCAGTGCTTAAAGAAATCGACCTTAACCTGACCGTGCACGAACTGATCAAGGTTCGTGCAGGCAGTGCAGATCGCGAAACGCGAGACGAGCTGCTTGCCACGATTTGCGACACACTTTCGTGTGCCGCCGTGCATCATCTGGGCAAGATGCTGATTCTGTACCGGTTCGGCTCAAAGGGCACTTATCTTAAGCCACCCGCCGTCGAACCCACAGTGACCAAGCGTAAACCCTCTGAACCCCACACGCCCAAGAAGCTGGCTGCGCAAGGTAAGAAAGTAGAAAAACCGACACGCCGCACACGCGCTGAACGCACGACCGAAGACCTGACTGAGGAAAAAGGTCCCTGGGTGTTTGCCCAAGATCGCGTCACACGCCCCAGCACGCGGCCTTCAAAATCTGGTGACGCCGGACACAACATTCCGAGACGCAGCGCCATGTCGTTGCGCGCTGGCGCACGTCGTGGTGCTGCGGGAGCCCCGTCCCCAGCCCGCAAACGGGCTCCGGTCAAACGCTAGTCACAAACTGAACAGACCCGCCCGGGTTTGTTCAGTATCATTACGCGTCAGGCAATTATTCAAGCAAACCCGCTCAGCAATACTGGATACTGAGCACTTCGTATTCACGTATGCCAGACGGGGCCTTGACCTGCACCACATCGCCGACATACTTCCCGATCAGCGCGCGCGCGACCGGACTGGAAACCGAGATCAGGTTAGCGCGGATGTCAGCCTCGACATCACCCACGATCTGATAGGTGACCTTGTCACCAGACTCGACCTCTTCGATTTCAACCGTTGAACCAAACACCACACGGCCATCCGCGTCAATCTGGGTCGGGTCGATCAACTGTGCGTTGGACAGGGTACCGTCGAGCTCGCCAATACGGAACTCGATAAAACCCTGGCGTTCGCGTGCGGCGTCATATTCTGCATTTTCAGACAGGTCGCCCTGGGCGCGCGCTTCGGCGATCGCGCTGATCACAGCAGGACGTTCGACGTGCTTAAGGCGATGCAGCTCGGCTTGCAAGCGCTCGGCCCCGCGCACGGTCAAAGGAATCGTGGACATAAATATTTTCCCAAAAAACAAAACCCCGGGTCGGGTCGGAGCCGGGGCGATCAATAAGCCTCTATTGTGGGCAAACTTCAGGGCAAATGCAAGCCGTCCCCATTGCGGAGCGCCGCGATCTGTGCATCCAGTCCCTCCCAGGCTGGCTGGCGTGGCGCGAACCGGCTGCGCATATAGGCAATCAGCTCGGCGAGCTGTCGATTGTCGAACTGGTCAGCAAAACCCTGCATGAACCCGATCTGGAGAGTGGCGGGGTCGCGCACGCCCTCCAGAATGACGCGGATGAGATTGTCGGGTCGGGCACTGTGCAGGTTGCTATTGAGCGCCAACGGCACGTTGACACCCAGGAGTCGCGGCCCGTCGCCATCATGGTGACATGCCGCACAGGCTGAATCGAACATGCGCTGGGCTGGGCCGGGCAAGGCCAGCTGCTGCGCGCGCGCCTGACTGACCTCGCGACGCGCGGCGTCGGCCGCCGCCTGCTCGCTCACAGGGTTTTGCAGCGAGGCCAGGTAATGCGCCATGGCACGCAGGTCGTCGTCGCCGACACCACCGAGTTCGCGCACCACCGGAGCCATCGGGCCCGACGCGCTGCCGTGCTCGGCGCTGTGTCCGGTGCGCAGGTAGTCATAAAACCCCTGCTCGGTCCAGGGCACGGGGCTGGGCGACGCCGCATTGAGGGCTGGGGCCTCCCAGCCATCCACCATCGCGCCGCCAAGATAGGCGCGGCCCGACCGTTCCGCACCCAGGGTATCGCGCGCAGTATGGCAGGCCGAGCAGTGTCCCAGGCCGTTGACCAGATATTCGCCACGGCTCCAGAGTGGGGTGCTGGCCGTTGCCTCTTTTAACGTGATCGCCGGGGTCGGGTACAGGGCCTTCCAGACGGCCATCAGCGGGCGCTGGTTGAACGGAAACGACAAGGAACCGGCAGGGGTTTCCTGGCGCACAGGCTGGCGCGTCATCAGCCAGGCATACAGCGCAGTCAGGTCGTCGTCAGTGGCGCGGGAAAAGGCGGTAAATGGAAAAGCGGGGTAAAGATGACGACCATCGCGTGAAATGCCTTCGCGCATGGCGCGGGTAAACGCGGCCAGCGACCAGCTGCCAATTCCGGTATCGGGATCGGGCGTCAAGTTCGTGGAGTAAATCGTGCCAAACGCCGTGTGGATGCCCAGGCCACCCGCATTAGGCTGGCCGCCGGGCGCGGTGTGACACGTGACGCAATTCCCCAGTGCGGCCAACTGACGACCTCGCTCAAGCGTGGCTTGCGAATAGGTCACTGGATCGGGACGGACAACGGGTGCGATGCCAGTGCGACCGCCCAGCAGCCCAAATGCAGCACCGGCCAAGCCGACCACCAGCGCCCCAACCGCGGTTCGCGCCCCAACAATCCCGGGGCGTCGACGCGGCCAGACGATGTTGGGGTTTTCAGTGGGAACAAGCACGGGCAACAGGTTGAGTACGTGGCCGCTGGTCCGGGCGTCCGCTGGCGCGCTGGCCCGGCCCGACCGCGTTGCATCTGTCAGCGGGTTGAGTGCGGCACGCACGACCTCAGCCGTGAAAGGCGGTCGCCGGAACCGCACACCGGTTGCGTCGAAGATCGCGTTGGCGATGGCTGCCGTCCCGGGCACGGAGGCGGACTCTCCCGCCCCCAGTGGCGGCTCTTCGGGCCGTGACATCTGCATAACCTCGATGACAGGGACCTGGCGAAAACTCAGGATGGGGTAGGCACCCCACTCGCGCGCGGCGACGGTATTGTCCTGAGAGCGAATCGCCACGCGTTCGGTCAGCGCGCGACTGGTGGTCTGGATGACATTGCCATGCACCTGCTGCTCGACGCCAGCGGGGTTGATCGTCAGCCCGGCATCGTGGCCCACCACGACCCGCCTGACATGCACCTCGCCCGTGCGTTGATTGACCTCGACGTCCGCGACCCAGGCGGCCCAGGCCGCGCCAAAACCGGGCCATTTACTGTGGACATAACGGGCATACGCCACCCCCTGGCCGTGCAAGATATCGCCCTCTGCGCCCTGCCCCTGTGGCGCTGTATGGACTTTCCAGCCGGCACGCTGGGCCGTCGCCTGCAACAGTTCATGGGCACGCGGATCGTCAAGATAGCGCAAGCGGAACGCCACGGGGTCCACACCCGCTGCGGTCGCGAGTTCGTCGATATAGGACTCGTGTGCAAACGAATTGGGCAGCGCGGACACGCCACGCAACCAGGATGCCCGCAAGATGGGCGGCATGTCATTGACCGTGACGCGCACGTTCTCAAGACGGTAGGGAGGACGCGCGGTGCGATCTCCCATCTCGTAAGTCTGTGCCAGGGGCTCAATGGTGCGCGTCAGCAGCAGGGCCAGAGTGGGCGCGCCATTCGATGGGTAAGAGGTCGAAAAGTCGTAAGCCGCAATCGCGCCGTCTGCCTGCAGTCCGCCACGCACTTGCATCCACTGTGCGGCGCCTTTGGGTTCCCAGAGGTTTTCCTGCTCACGCGTCAACTGC